>NZ_UAQP01000014.1:1206383-1550825 GCF_900445985.1 Brevundimonas vesicularis | reverse complement strand
AACCAACCGACCGCCCCGCCGAATCGCTTTGGTTATGAGCGCGTTAAGGATTGCGCCCATGAAGGTTAAGAGAAGGTTACGGCGATAATGTGAGTCGGACCTAAGAACACCCCAAACCGAAAGCGTTGCCGGAGTTTTATGACCCACAGCGAAGACCGCTCGGCCCGAGCATCACGATCGATGACGCCATCGGAAAATGAAAATGGGCGGAAGACGTTTCCGTCTTCCGCCCACTTCAGGACCCTACGACAGCTTAGAAGCTGACGCGCGCGCCCATCACGAAGCGACGTCCCAGCCCGTCGTAGACAGCCGGTTCGGTCGTCCAGCCGGTCGGTTGGCCATAGCCCTGACCGATGTAGACATACTCGTCGAAGATATTGTCGACGCCCGCAAAGACCGTGGCCTTCGGCGTGATGGCGTAACGAACCTGCAGATCCGAGAAGGTCTTCAGACCGATATAGCCGCTGATGTCGTCATCGGCGCAATCATCCAGATCGAAGTAGCAGCTCTCACCGACGAACTGGGTCTGCCACGACACCGTCAGAGCATTGCGACGGTACAGCAGATCCAGTTGAGCCTTGTTCTTTGACAGGCCCGTGGTGCCTGCCGATTCAACCAGCTCCGCACCCGGCAACGGCGACGTCTTGTACTCGTCGAGGTGCTGATAGGTCAGGCTGGCGACCAGGGTGCCCAAGTTGCCGCCGAAGTTGCGGGTAACCGGGAAGTTGTCGAAGTCGAACGTGTAGCTGGCTTGAACGTCGATACCGCTGGTCTTGAACGTGCCCAGGTTTTGCGTCTGAGAGTTCAGTTCGCGCATGGCGCCCACCTGAGCCGTACCGTTCTCGTAGCGAACGATCGACTGGCAGAACGGGCTCGACGCATTATAGACGCCGCCGCTGTTGACATAGCATTCGTTCAAGCTGGTGCCACGCGCCAGGTTGGCGATGATGTCGTCGATTTCGATGTTGAAGTAATCGACCGACAGCGAGAACGGCGACAGCCAGTCATACCAATCCGCATTGAACAGCACGCCGCCGGTGATGCTGGTGCTCTTCTCTTGGGTCAGGTTCGGGTTGCCGCTGTTGAAGCCGCCCGTACCTTGCGCCTCAGGTTGCGTTTGAGCGAAGACGCCGTCGCGAGCGACACGCGCCGCCAGGGTGGGATCCGCCAAGCAGGCCCGGGCCGTATCGCTTCCGATGGTCGTCGTATCCACGCCGCTCGCCGCGACAGCACTCGGGTTCGTCAGGTTCGCGCGAGTTTTGGTAAACGCGGCTTGCCCACCCGAGGTCGTCAGACCGCGGCACGGATCAAGGTTGGTCGGGAAGGTTTGCGAACGTCCCGCGAAGAGCTCGCTGATGTTCGGCGCGCGAACAGCGACCGAATACTGCGAGCGGAACTTGATCCAATCGGTTGGCATGTATTCCAACGACGCCGCCCAAGCTTCCGTGTTCCCGACGGTCGAATAATCCGAGAGGCGGCCCGACAGATTGAGGTCGAGTTGGTGAGCGAACGGCATGTCACGAAGCAGCGGAACGCGCAGTTCAGCGAACCCTTCGATGACCTTGAAATCACCCTTGGTTTCAGGGGCGATGTTGCCGCTGGCGAGACCTTGCTGAAGCGTGGCGTCAGGCGTGTTGCGTGATTCTTCACGACGGTATTCGCTACCGACCACGAACTGGATCGGGCCGGCGGGCAGTTCGAACAGATCGCCACTCAGGAAGCCGTTCAGGACCTTCTGATCAACGAAGGAATCGAACGAGTTCTGCACAGCGATGTAGTTCACGACGCCTTGCGAAGCCCCACCCTCTTCGAAGATGCGGAACGGCGTACAACCACGAGCGCGCTCAGCAATGTTGCGGCAAGCCAGGACGCCACCGCCCGTATCGACCACATCGAGCGTATTGATCAGGCGGTCCTTGAGGATACCGCCCTGCGTCAACTGCTGCTCGGAGCTACGACCCCAGTTGGCGCTGACTTCGTACTTGAGGTTCATCGAACCCGGAAGTTCACCCTCCAGGCCAGCAACGACGCGGAACAGGTCACGCGTGGCTTCGTTCTGGCGGTTGCCGAACTCGGTCATACGGCGCTGGAAACCGACGACGCGTTGAGCATCCGTGAGACCGGGCGTGCGATCACGAACCGCCTGGCGAATGGATTCGGGGACGATCGCGCTGACCAGCGGAATACCGTACAAGCAGCCCGTAGCCGTGCACTGTGGGTTCAGACCAACGTCCCGAGCGTCGCGGAAGATGTCAGCGCCGCTAACCGGGCTTGGCTCGATGTCGCTCTTGGTTTCGCCGCGATAGTACGACCCTTCAAAGAAGAAACGATTGTTGTCGTTGAAGTCGTAAAGCGCCTGGCCCGAGAACTGCAGCGCCGAGTTCGGCACGTACAGTTGGCGGGTGCCCTGACGGTTGAAGCCGTCCGTGGCCCCAGCGTACGGACGCTGTGCGCCAGTCGTCGGCTCATAGACGCGGTTAGAGTTGTTGAGGCCGATGCCCGGGACAACCGCAACACCGCGAGGGATGAAGCTGGAGCCGAAGAAGAACTGCGTCTCGCCAAATCGGCCTTCGTCCGAAAGAAGCCGAGAACCCTGTCCGTCGAGAGCCATGTCGCGGTCGGCGCGATCGCGAGCGAAGACCGCCTTGTTTTCTTGATAGGACAGCGTGCCGACGAAGTTGCCGCGATCATCGGCGAAGTTCGAACCAAACTTGGTGCCGACCTTGTAGTTCTCACGATCGCCACGATCGGTGATGCCGTACTGACCGAAGAGCTGGAAGCCTTCGTAGTCCTTGTCCGTGATGATGTTCACCACGCCGGCCAGAGCGTCAGAACCGTAGATCGAGGAAGCGCCGCCGGTGACGACGTCGATGCGGTCGACGAACTCGGTCGGAAGGCTGTTGAAGTCGACAATCTGCGTGCCCGGCAGACCGGCGACGAAGCGACGACCGTTCACCAGAACAAGCGTGCGATCTTCGCCGAGGTTGCGAAGGTTGACCGTCGCGACGCCGTTACCCTGCGTGAAGAAGTTGGAATTGGTGGGCGTCAGCGAGGAAACGCCGGCGGCAGGCAGTGTGCGGAGAATTTCGCCGAGGTTCACTTCACCCGTGCTGGCGATGGCCTCGGACGAGACGACCTGCACTTGGGTGGGCGCGTCTTGGTTGGGGCGGACGATGCGCGAACCCGTGACGACGATTTCGCCGACTTCGGTTGCGTCTTGGTTGCCGGCAGTCGATTGCGCGAACGAAGGCGCGGCGACGGCCAGAACGCCGGCAAGAATCGTCGTCCCAAACAGATATTGTCGTTTCAAATGCATTTTGTGCCCCAATGGAATGTAGCGAACAACAGCAATCCACACCCCAATCCCGGATGCGCGCTTGAGCGTCTCGTCTAATGCATTCCAACGGAACGGCAAGCTTTGTGACCGAAATCCGGCCAGCTCGCGTCGGGAGTGTTACAGTCCAGCAACAGTTTCATTTCGGGACAAGGAAGTCGGACTGCGTGTGCGAGCCACACGCAGCCGGTGTTTGCCGTGATGCCTCGCGAGATGATGGGCACCGTTAAGAGACGTGCCGAGCGACACGTACTCGTGTCAGAGATTATCTCTTAGCCAGCCAGCCACGCGCCCCACCACATTCCCGCGATGAATGCGCGGCGCGTCGGCGGCAGTGATCTGCCGCGCCATCAGCTTCCTTGCCGACACCGCCTCGCGCGGGCCGTAGGCGGCGCGGAGGAGGACGCCGGCGGTGGCGCAGAAGGCGGGACCGGACGCGGCGTCGGCCAAGTGTGGCGCCCGTTGGGGTTTTCCGAGGCGGACGGGACGGTCGAAGACGCGCACGGCGAGTTCGCGTACGCCGTTCAACTGGCTGGCGCCGCCGGTCAGGACGAGCCCTGCGCCGGGCTCCAGGCCCACGCCTGCATTTTTCAGTCGATCACGGAGCAGTTCGAGGGTTTCCTCGACGCGGGGGGCGATAACGGTCTTCAGCATGGCGCGCGGGACGATGACCGGGCCGGCCGAGGCGTCCTCGCCGCGCGGCGGGGCCTCCAGCATTTCGCGGTCCTCGTTGGCGCTGGCCATGGCCGAGCCGTGCAGGGTCTTGAGCCGTTCGGCGCCGGCCTTGGACGTCGACAGGCCACGCGCGATGTCGGAGGTGACATGGTCGCCGCCGACGTTCAGACTTTCGATATGCAGCAGGGACCGGCCGCCCCAGACGGCGGCGCTGGTCGAGCCGCCGCCCATATCAATGCAGACGGCGCCCAGGTCCATCTCGTCTTCTTCCAGCGCGGCCAGAGACGACACGACGGGTGCGGCGGCGACGCCTTGCAGGTCGAGGTGCGCCAGCTCCAGGCAGTGGCTCAGGGTCGTGAACACGTTCTCGGCCATCGAGACCACCAACAGATCAAGCCCCAGCGAGCCGCCCCGCATCGAACGCGGATCATGCACGCCCCGCGCACCGTCGACCGACCAGGCGATGGGCAGGACATGGATCGGGCGGCGGTTGGGCAGGCGGATCTGCGCCAGGGCCATGCCGATGGCGCGCGCCAAATCGGCGTCCCCGACCGGATTGGCGCCCAACGAGACGCGGGCCTGCACACGGTGGCTGGCCATCTGACCGATGGCGGTCGTGACGACGACGCCGGAGACCGGGCTCTGGGCGGCGCGCTCGGCGCGTTCGACGGCGTGGCCGATGGCCTGGGCCGCCTCGTCCATGTTGATGATTGCCCCGCCCCTGACGCCCTTGGACTGGACGTGACTGGCTCCCGCGACGCGGATGGTGCGGTCGGCGTGGCGGACGCCGTCGGGCTTCATGATGAAGCACGAGACCTTGGACTGGCCGATGTCCAGCGCGGCGACCACGGGCGCACGACCGGCGCGAGGATCCATGCCCCGACCGTGATCATTCGCCGCGCCGCGTTGCTTGGTCATGTCTCTACGGTCCTTAGGCGTCACCGGCGGGTCGCACGGCGACCTCGTCCGGGGTTCGGAGATCGACGCGGGCGAAGCCCAGGTCGAGCAGGCGTTCGCGCTGGTCCAGCGCATCGAGGCGGATCAGGGCCGCCTCCTGTTCGGTGGCGGGAAGCTGGATCAGGCTGCCGTCCTTGAGACGCAGGTCCCAGCGGCGCTCGTCCACGCGCACCAGGGCATCCACCATCCCCATTAGTCGCGGGCGCTGGGCCAGCAGAGGCAGGATTTCGCCGGCCGCCACGTCGGCGCCTTTGCCCACGACGAGCGGCAATGTCGGATAGCGACGCGCGTCGGCGCCGTCGATGACCTGGCCTCGGTTGTCGATCACCTTGATCTGACCGGCCTCCTGCCAGACGGCCAGGCGGTCGTGTTCCTTGACCTCGACGATCAGGGTGTCGGGCAACAGGCGCACCACACGCGCCTCCTTGACCCAACCCACGCCCTGAACCCGCGTGCGGATGGCGTCCAGATCCAGGCTTGTGATCGGCTGACCGGAATACAGGCCCAGCGCGCGCTGGATCGCCGGCTCGGCCTCGGGCGAGGCGCCAGTGATGTGCACTCGCTTCAGCGTCAGGCCCATGCCGGCCGTCACATTGTCCAGGCCATGCGAAACCGATGCGCCGATCCGCTCGGCGCGGGCGCCCGTGGCCAGAACCCCGGCCAGCAACAGCGCGCCGGCGCCCAGGGCGATCACGGCGGTGCGCGGCGAAATATCGACACGGCCGATGGCGGCCATTTTGCCGGGAACGGCGGACGCGTTCTGGGCCCCGCCGCGCGACCGTCCTCCGCCCTTGGAAGCCGAACCGCGCTGTGGAGCCTGATTAGAACCCTGTCGCCGGCCGCCGCGAACTACCGCGGGCATGAGGCGTCCTCCACCATCCACCGAACCAGATCGTCATAGCTCATCCCGGTATGGGCGGCCTGCTCGGGCGCGAGCGAAGTCGGGGTCATGCCGGGCTGGGTATTGACCTCCAACAGGACCAGATCGTCCTTAACATCATCATAACGGAAGTCGGATCGCGACACGCCGCGGCACCCCATGGCGACGTGCGCCGCCTCGGCCTGACGAAGCGCCTTGTCGAACACGTGCGGCGGCAAGACCGCGGGCAGGACGTGCACCGAACCGCCCGGCGCATACTTGGCCTCATAGTCATAGAAGCCCTTGGTCGGGGTTATGTCCGTGACGGTCAGGGCGCGCGGGCCGGCCGGTTCGCCCAACACGGTGACGCACAGCTCCTTGCCGGCGATATAGGGCTCGACGACGACCTGCTCGCCGTAAGCCCACCCCGGCTCGCCCACCTCGGAAACCGGACGGTTGGCGCCCTCGCGCACCAGGAAGACGCCGACGGACGAGCCCTCGGCATTCGGCTTGACCACATAGGGCGGGTCAATGACGTGGCGGCTGGCGACCTCGTGACGATCGTAAAGACCGCCGCCCGGCACATTGATGCCGGCCGCCCGCAGCACGGCCTTGGACTTGTCCTTGTCCATCGCCAGGGCCGAGGCCAGCACGCCGGAATGGGTGTAGGGAATCCGCAGCGTCTCCAGCACGCCCTGAACGCAGCCGTCCTCGCCCCAGGCGCCGTGCAGACAGTTCAGGACCACGTCCGGCTTGATCAGACCCGAAAGCACATTGGCCAGGTCCCGCCCGGCATCCACGCGGCTGACGCGCACGCCCTGCCGCTCCAGCGCCTGCGCGCACTGTTCGCCCGACGAGAGGGACACCTCCCGCTCTGCGGAAAGGCCGCCCATCAGGACGGCGACATGAAGAGAAGAGAAGGGGCGGGTCATCGGCGGCTCCAGAACCGACTGGATGCCGCGCAGGTCGTTAACAGCCCGTCAACCAAACCGTAATGGCGTCACTGAAGTGTTGATGGCGCCGGCGTTTCGACCACGACGACTGGGTCATCCGCACCCGTGACCTCAGGCGCAGCCGCCTCTGCGACCGTCTCGGATGGCGGCGTCAGGTCCAGGGCGTACAGATATGCGCCCTGACACTGTTCCTTGTCGCCATACGACCATTCCGCTGCGCGGTGACGCAGGCCTGCCGTTGCGGCCGGCGACGTGGGCGCCAACAGATCGGCCCGCAAGGTCATGTCCGGTCGCAACTGCTCGCCCGACAGATCAAACGCCCCCGCATAGACCGCCTCGCCGTCGCGGGCCTCGAACCCGGAGGCCCCCAGGCAGAAGTGGGTGATGTACTGGCCGACATTGACCGCGCTCAGACGCCAGCGACCAGGCGGCACCGAGAAGGTCTGGGTCACGGCCCGCGTGCGATCGCCGCGAACAGCGCCGCGCGTTGGCAGGGCGACGGCGAACAGCGCCGGACGATCGTCCTGCTCCCAGGGCTGAATATCGGGCGCAGGCCCCTGGCGGGTAAAGAACAGCGTGCGGCCGCCCTGCTCCGCCATGCCGGTCAGACGCACGGTGACGAGAGCGTCCCCGGACGCCACGGCGACGTCCTCCGGCTTTAGCGCGCGCGGCGGACGCGCGGCGCGCGGGGCCTGCGGGCCTTTACGGGCGGCCGGCGGCGTGGCGCTTTGCGGCGACAAGGCCTGAAGGCTCAACGACGCCTTATCAAGATCGCCCGATTTTCCGATCAGCACCGTGTCGCCGCGCACAGCGTCGTTGTCATAGATGCGAACGATCTCCCCCTTCGGCTGGTCGGCGCCGACGTGGTCCGCCAGGGCGGCGTGGAGTTCCGCCTGCTCCAGCGCATCCAGCGCCTTGCCATCGGTCTCGTCCAGCCGAACGACACGCCAACCGTTCACCACCATGCAGTTTTCGACATTGGCGGCGACGCCTCTACGCTCGTGCATCCCGTTCATCGCGCCTTGGATGACGCCGACCACCAACATGCCCAGCAGACCACCGGCCGCGCCAGCCGCGGCGGCGCTGTTGTCATCAGGCTGCGTCATCCGCGAGGCCTCGGCCAGACACCCGTTCAACGCGGCGTCGTGCTGCGCCAGATCGGCGCCCGCCCGGTTGAAATAGGTGTAGCCAGCGCTGGACCGCGTCAGATCGATCCGGTTCTGGCCGCCCTCAATCGCGGGGCCGACGGCCGTGCGGGTGACGAGTTGGGCGTGGGCCGGTTCTGCGACCATGGCAACAAGGCCGACGACGGCTGCGATACGCTTCATCTGATTTCTCCCCCCGAGAAATCTTCACCTAACGTGCGGCATGTCCCCGCGCAACCGCCGATCAGCGTCGGCCGATCCGCTTGATTTCCCACTCCAGCTGAACGCCGGTCTTGGCCAGGACATCGGCGCGCACCGCCTCGCCCAAGCCTTCGATGTCGGCGGCTGTCGCCTCGCCGGGATTGATGATGAAGTTGGAGTGCAGTTCGCTGAACTTGGCCCCTCCCCCGTTTTCGGCGTGCAGCTTGCCGCGCCAGCCGGCCTCATCCACCAGCTTCCACGACGAATGGCCAGGCGGGTTCTTGAACGTCGAGCCGCCCGTCTTCTCGCGGATCGGCTGGGTGGTCTCGCGACGGCTGGTGATCTCGGAGATCCGGGCCGCTACCGCCTCGGGTTCGTCGGCCGTGCCGCGATAGGTCGCTTCGATCCAGACGATGTCGGCCGGCGCCTGGGAATGGCGATAGGTGTAGCCGAAGTCGGCCAGAGCGTAATCGACCCGCTCGCCCGCCCGCGTCAGGCCCCAGGCCGACACCAGCACGTCCTTGGTCTCGGAGCCGTAGCAACCGGCGTTCATGATCAGGGCGCCGCCGATCGTTCCCGGAATGCCGGCGTAGAATTCCAGCCCGGCGATTCCCGCCTTGGCGCTGGCCTTGGCGACCATCGAGTCCAGCGCGCCCGCGCCGGCCGTGACCGTGTCGCCGTCCGTCGTGATCTGCGCCCACGGGCGGCCCGCCAGGCGGATCACCACGCCCTCGACCCCGCCGTCACGGACGATGACGTTCGATCCGACGCCCAGAACCGTCACCGGCACGGCCGGGTCCAGCGCCTTCAGGAAATCCGCCAGATCCTCGGCGTCCGCCGGAATGAACAGCGCCTCGGCCGCGCCGCCCACCCGGAACCAGGTATAGGGCGCGAGCGGCTCGTTCCGCAGCAGCTTGCCGCGCACTTCGGGCAGAGCGATCACGCCAGAGCCTCCAGCTGCGCCGGCAGGCCATAGGCCCAGCTGGTGATGTCGCCGGCGCCCAGCAGCACGACGACGTCGCCGGATTTGGCCTCGTCCTTGATCAGGCGTGGCAGGACGGCGGCCTTCTCCAGGGCCTGCACGTGACGATGGCCGTAGCGGCGCACGCCGTCGGCCAGGGCGTGCTTGTCCACGCCTTCGATCGGTTGTTCGCCGGCGGGATAGACGTCGGCGACGATCACGCTGTCGGCGTCCGAGAAGCAGGTCGAGAACTCGTCCATCAGATCGCGCAGGCGCGTGTAGCGGTGCGGCTGAACCACCGCGATGACGCGACCTTCCGTCACCTGGCGTGCGGCCTTCAGCACGGCGGCGATCTCGACCGGGTGGTGGCCATAATCATCGACGATGCGGACGCCGCCCACGACGCCGGTGGTGGTAAAGCGCCGCTTGACCCCGCCGAACCCGGCCAGACCGGTGCGGATCGCGTCGTCCGACACGTCCAGTTCCCGCGCCACAGCGATGGCGGCCAGGGCGTTCGACACATTGTGCCAGCCGGCCATCGGAAGGTGCAGACCTTCGATGCGGTGCGTCTCGCCGTTCTGGATCACAACGTCGAAACGCGCGCCGTCCGGTCCCATCTGGCAGTTTTCAGCCCGCACCATGGCCTGCGGGTTCGTGCCGTAAGTGACGAGGCGCCGGTTATCGATGGCCGCGACCAGCTTCTGCACCTCCGGATGGTCCAGGCAGACCGCGGCGAACCCGTAGAAGGGGATGTTCTCGACGAAATCCACGAACGCCTTCCGCACCCCGTCGAAGTCGCCGTAGTGATCCAGATGTTCGGGATCGATGTTGGTGACGATGGCGACCGTCGACTTCAGGCGCAGGAAGCTGCCGTCGCTCTCGTCCGCCTCCACCACGATCCAGTCGCCGTCGCCGACCTTGGCGTTGGTGCCGTAGGCGTTGATGATGCCGCCGTTGACCACCGTGGGATCCAGGCCCGCCGCATCCAGCAGGGCCGCCACCATCGAGGTCGTCGTCGTCTTGCCGTGCGTGCCGCCCACTGCGATCGAGAACTGCAGCCGCATCAGCTCGGCCAGCATCTCGGCCCGGCGCACCAGCGGGATGCGGCGCTCGCGGGCCGCCTTCATCTCGGGATTGTCGGCCTTGACCGCCGTCGAATAGACCACCGCTGAAACGCCCTCGCCCACATGGGCGGCGTCGTGGCCGATGAAGATCTTGGCGCCGAGCTGTTCCAGTCGCTCGGTATTGGCGCTCGCCTTGGCGTCAGAGCCCTGCACCGAATAGCCGATCTTCAGCATGATCTCGGCGATGCCGCTCATGCCGATACCGCCGATGCCGACGAAATGAACGGGACCGAGGTCGAACGGGACGGGGCGAAGGCGTGCGATCATTTTCGCCTCATAAACGCCGCCTCGCCTCCTGCGAAGGGCGCGCCGCACACGGAGCGAACTTTTCTAGGGGCGATCGGGCGCGGCTGTGCACGAACTCGCACAGAACTATTGCGCCTCCACCGAGTTGTCTTCGGGAACGCGCGCGGCTCCCGCTTGCGCCGCTGCTCCAAAGGACTCCCAAGATGGCCAAGAACGCAAAGCCGGCCGGCGCGCCGATGATCGGCAACGCCGGCGAGGTGCACCAGACCGCCTCGACGCCCGAGACCCGCCTGACCACAAATCACGGGACGCCGATCAGCGACAATCAGAACTCGCTCAAGGCCGGGCCGCGCGGCTCGACCCTGCTGGAAGACTTCATCCTCCGCGAGAAGATCCAGCATTTCGACCACGAGCGTATTCCTGAGCGGATCGTTCATGCCCGCGGCTCGGCTGCCCACGGCTTCTTCGAACTGACCGAAAGCCTGTCGGACTTCACCACGGCCAAGATCCTGACCGAGGTCGGCAAGAAGACCGAACTGTTCACCCGCTTCTCGACCGTCGCCGGCGGCGCGGGCTCGGTCGATACGCCGCGCGATGTGCGCGGCTTTGCGGTCAAATTCTATACGACCGAGGGCAACTGGGATCTGGTCGGCAACAACATCCCCGTCTTCTTCATTCAGGACGCGATCAAGTTTCCGGACCTGATCCACTCAGTGAAGATGGAGGCCGACAAGGGCTATCCCCAGGCGGCCAGCGCCCACGACACGTTCTGGGACTTCATCGGCCTGATGCCCGAGAGCATGCATATGGTCATGTGGGCCATGTCCGACCGCGGCATCCCGCGCAGCCTGCGTATGATGGAAGGCTTCGGCGTCAACACCTTCCGGCTGATCAATGCCGAAGGCGAGGCGACGCTGGTCAAGTTCCACTGGCGGCCCAAGCTGGGCACGCAATCCACCTGCTGGGACGAGGCGGTCAAGATCGCCGGCGCAGACCCCGACTATCACCGTCGCGACCTGTATGAGGCCATCGATCAGGGCGACTTCCCCGAATGGGAGTTTGGCGTGCAACTGTTCACCCAGGAACAGGCCGACGCCCTGCCCTTCGACATTCTGGACGCGACCAAGCTGGTGCCGGAGGAAGACTATCCGATCCGCGTGATCGGCCGCATGGTCCTGGACCGCAACCCTGATAACTTCTTCGCCGAGACCGAACAGGTCGCCTTCCTGCCGACCAACATCGTGCCCGGCATCGACTTCTCGGAGGATCCGCTGCTGCAGGGGCGGCTGTTCTCCTATCAGGACACCCAGCTGTCGCGCCTGGGCACGGTCAACTTCCACCAAATCCCGATCAACCAGGCCAAGGGCTGCCCCTTCCAGAACTTCCAGCGCGACGGCCATATGCAGATGGCTGTGCCCAAGGGCCGCGCCAACTACGAGCCCAACAGCCTGGCCGAAGCGGGCGAGGACGGCGGCCCGCGTGAAGATCCCAAGGGCGGTTTCCGCACCGCGCCTGTTCCAGTCGAGGGCGAAAAGGTCCGGCTGCGCGCCGAAAGCTTCGCCGATCACTACAGCCAGGCGCGACTGTTCTTCCGCTCCCAGACCGAGATCGAACAGGCCCATTTGGCCAGCGCCATCGTCTTTGAACTGTCCAAGGTGTCGCTCGCTCACGTTCGCGAGCGTGTTCTGGCCAATCTGCAGAACGTCGATGAAACCCTGGCCCAGCGGGTCGCAGACGGCCTGAACCTGCCCCTGCCCAAGGCGTCGGACCCCGGTGTGGCGCCCATCGATCTGGACGCTTCGCCTGCCTTGCGCATCGTCGGCAAATATCCCGACACCCTGAAGGGCCGAAAGGTCGCCATCCTGGTCGCCGACGGCTCGGACGGCGCGATCGTCGACGCCGTGAAAGCGGTGGTTGAAGGCAACGGCGGCTCGGTCTTCATCGTCGCGCCCAAGATCGGCGGCGCAAAGCTGAAGGGCGGCAAGACGCTGGCGGCAGACGGTCAGCTGGCCGGCAGCCCGTCGGTCCTGTTCGACGCCGTGGCGATCGTTCTGTCCGAGGACGGCTGCGCCCAGATGCTGAAAGAAGGCGCCGCAGTCGATTTCGCCAAGGACGCCTTCGGCCACCTCAAGGCCATCGGCCACACGCCCGAGGCTCAGCCCCTGCTGGACAAGGCGGGCGTCGAGCCGGACACCGGCGTGATCGATCTGTCCAAGGACGCCAAAGGCTTCCTCGCCCCCGCCCGCACCCGCCAATGGGATCGCGAGCCCAAGGTGCGCATGCTGGCGTGACGCGCAGTCGTGCCCATCATCCCTTCTCGCAAGGGGAGGGATGACGGGACCGGGCGGATTTCAACACTGCCTTAACCGTAAGGATTCACCATAGCGGTCTCATTGTTGCGAGACCGCGTTCCATGTCCGATCTTAAGACCGACGTCATTCATCGTGGCGACTGCATCGCGGTGTTGAAGAGCCTTCCCGACGCCTCGGTGGACATGGTCTTCGCTGATCCGCCCTATAACCTGCAGCTGGGCGGTGATCTGCTCCGTCCCGACAACTCCAAGGTCGATGCGGTCGACGACGACTGGGACAAGTTCGCCAGCTTCGCCGAATACGACGCCTTCACCCGCGCCTGGCTGGCGGAGTGCCGCCGCGTGCTGAAGCCCGAGGGCTCGATCTGGGTGATCGGCAGCTATCACAACGTCTTCCGCCTGGGTTCCGCGATCCAGGACCTGGGCTTCTGGGTGCTGAACGACATCATCTGGCGAAAGTCCAACCCGATGCCGAACTTCAAGGGCACCCGCTTCACCAACGCCCATGAGACCCTGATCTGGGCCGCCAAGTCGCGCGATCAGAAGCGCTACACCTTCAACTACGATGCGCTAAAGGCCTTCAACGAAGACACCCAGATGCGCTCCGACTGGACCTTCGCCCTGTGCACGGGTGAGGAGCGGATCAAGGACGCCGACGGCAAGAAGGCCCATCCGACCCAGAAGCCCGAAGCCCTGCTGCACCGTGTCCTGCTGTCGGCGACGCGCCCCGGCGACGTGATCCTGGATCCCTTCTTCGGCACCGGCACCACCGGCGCCGCCGCCAAACGCCTGGGCCGCCACTACATCGGCATCGAGCGTGACGAGACCTATGCCGAGGTCGCCGAAACCCGCATCGCCTCGGTCATCCCTGCCCGCCCCGAGGACCTGATGGTCACAGGCTCCAAGCGCGCCGAGCCCAAGGTGCCGTTCGGCGCCTTGGTCGAGGCTGGCCTGCTGCAACCCGGCGACCGCCTGTACTGCCCCAAGGGCGAGCGCGAGGCGCGGGTTCGCGCGGACGGTTCGCTGGTCCACGGCTCGCTCAGCGGCTCAATCCACAAGCTGGGCGCGCTGCTGGAGAATGCGCCGGCCTGCAACGGCTGGACCTACTGGCGCTTCAAGACCGATCAGGGGCTGAAATCCATCGACGCCCTCCGCTCGGAAGTTCGCGCCGCGATATAAGCCGCTGCGACGACGCGTCGCATAAGCCACATCAATCACTTAGCTGGCAATCTGTCGCCGATACGTACGATTTCGCACACGAAATGTGGATCAGCTTCGCTGTAACCCCTCGAAACCTATGTGAAAATTCGCTGCCTGCGATGGAACTTCGCAGTTGCGAGAACATTGATGTCAACGGCCCGCCAAGATGCGGTGTCGGAGCACATCACCATGAAAATCGCGCAGATCACCCCGCTGTACGAGGCCGTGCCTCCCAAGCTGTATGGCGGTACGGAGCGTGTGGTCGCGCATCTGACCGACGCCCTGGTCGAGCTGGGGCACGACGTGACGCTGTTCGCCAGCGCCGACGCCCAGACCAAGGCGCGTCTGGTGCCCGTGCGCGATCAGGCTATCCGCCTGGATCCGGCGCCGCTGAAATCCGATCTCGCCGCCCACCTGTCGATGCTGGGCGAAGTTCTGGACCGCGCCGACGAATTCGACGTGATCCACTTCCACACAGACATGGTCCACTTCCCGCTGTTCCAGAAATATGCGGACAAGACTTTGACGACCCTGCACGGCCGTCTGGATATGAAGGACCTGCCCGGCGTCTATGCGCGCTGGAGCGAGTTCGGCCTGGTCTCGATCTCCGACGATCAGCGTAAGCCGCTGCATTTCGCCAACTGGAAGGCCACCGTCCATCACGGAATGCCTGGCGAACAATATATCTTCTCGCCGAAGTCCGAGGGCTATCTGGCCTTCCTGGGTCGCATATCGCCCGAGAAGCGCCCCGACCGCGCCATCGAGATCGCCACCAAACTCGGCAAGCGTCTGAAGATGGCCGCCAAGGTGGACGCCGCCGACAAACGCTATTGGGAAGAGACGATCCGCCCGCTGGTCGAGGGCAATCCGCTGATCGAGTTCATCGGCGAGATCGGCGACCATCAGAAGTCCGCCTTCCTCGGCGGCGCCGAAGCCCTGCTCTTCCCTATCGATTGGCCGGAGCCGTTCGGTTTGGTGATGATCGAGGCCATGGCCTGCGGCACGCCGGTCGTCGCCTTCCGCTGCGGTTCGACGCCCGAGGTCATCGAAGACGGCGCCACAGGCTTCCTCGTCGACACGATGGAGCAGGCGATCGCTGCGGCCGGGCGCGTCCATCTGCTGGACCGCGAGGCTGTACGCGCGCGCTTCGACTTGCGCTTCTCCGCCACCGCCATGGCCCGGCGTTATCTGGACGTCTACGGCGACCTACTGGCGCGCCGTCCGTTCGCGGAAGCCGCGTTGGACAATGTCGTCACCCCGCTGCGTCCGCTCGAAGAAGACCGCAGCTTCGCCGCCATCGCATAAGCGTCGCAGCCTACGATTACCCAAGAAAAACAGGCGGCGGGGGTGAACCCTCTGCCGCCTGTTTCATTTCATCTCTCAAGCGGCCCCTGAGCGCCGTATTCGGGTGCGACACGTTCGGCCAAGGCCTCACAACGACGGGGAAGAGACCGCATGGACGACGCCTATTCCACTCAACTGACCGCCGGTGAATCGGTCGAGGCCACGGGTCTCGAGCAGCTGATGGCGCTGAAGGAAGGCGATACCTTCCTGGTCGCCGACGGATGGGGCGACATGAAGGGCGGCGCCGACGGCCTGTTCGCAGGCGACACCCGCGTCCTGTCGCGTTGGGCGATGACCGTCGGCCTGCTGAAGCCGTCGCGCCTGTCGTCCGGCGTCAGCCAGGACAACGTCTTCTTCTCCTGCCACACCACCAATCGTCCCCTGCCCCCGATGGGCGGCCGATCGGCGCCGGCCGGCGTCCTGCATATCGAGCGCCGGCGCTTCCTGTGGAACCGGCGGATGTTCGAGCGTATCCGCATGGTCAATCACGGGGTGGAGGACATCCTGCTGCCGCTGGCCTTCGACTTCGGCGCGGACTTTTTCGATATCTTCCAGGTGCGCGGCACGCCGCGAGCCAAGCGCGGAACCATCCACACGCCGACCACAGACGGCCGTCGCGTCACCTTCCGCTACACCGGCCTGGACGACGTGGATCGATCCAGCTGCATCGCCTTCTCCGAACCGCCCGCGCGCCTGACGCATCAACGCGCCGAGTTCATGTTCAGCTTGCCCAAGGGCCGCTCGCTGGACCTGTTCATCGAATGCGGCGTGAACGCCTGCGAGACGCCGGACGCCGATCGCTGGCGCCAGAACGCCATCCAGGCCCGCCTGGCCATGCGCGCCAAACGCCGGCGCGGCGCCTCGGTGCGCGGCCCGCGCAGCCCGCGCTTCAACGACTGGCTGGACCAGTCGCGCGCCGACATGGCGCTGTTGACCACAGACCTGCCGACCGGCCCCTATCCCTATGCGGGCACGCCGTGGTTCTCCACGCCGTTCGGCCGCGACGGCATCATCTCGGCTTGGCAAATGCTGTGGCTGGATCCGTCGCTGGCCAAGGGCGTGCTGACCTATCTGGCCTCGCGCCAGGCGACCGAGACCTCGCTCTATCGGGACAGCCAGCCCGGCAAGATCATGCACGAGACCCGCGGCGGCGAGATGAGCGCCCTGCATGAGGTGCCGTTCGGTCTCTACTATGGCGGGGTCGACACCACCTGCCTGTTCGTGGCCCTGGCCGGCGCCTACGCGAACCGCACCGGCGATCTCGATCTGATCCGCAAGCTCTGGCCCAATCTGATCGCGGCCGCCGACTGGATGCGCGACTATGGCGACAGCAACAACGACGGCCTGATCGACTATCAGCGCGGCGCCGACACCGGCCTGTCCAATCAGGGCTGGAAGGACTCAGAGGATTCCATCTTCCACGCCGACGGCCGCTTCCCCAAGGGTCCGATCGCGCTTCTGGAGGTTCAGGGCTACGCCTTCGCCGCCTGGAAGGCGTTGGGTGATCTGGGCGAGCGCCTGCACGACGACCGCACGACCGAATGGCGGATGCGCGCCGAACAGGTCCGCTCTCTGGTCGAGGAAAAGTTCTGGATGGAGGACGAGGGCTTCTACGCCGTGGCCCTCGACGGCGACGGCCAGCAATGTCGCGCCATCGCCTCCAACGCCGGGCACCTGCTATTCACCGGCCTGCCGTCGCTGGAACGCGCGCGGCGCGTTACTAAACGCCTGCTGACCGCCGAGTTCCGCACCGGCTGGGGCATCCGCACGCTGGAGGTCGGACAGGCCCGCTTCAATCCAATGAGCTATCATAACGGCTCGGTCTGGCCGCACGACACCGCCATGGCCGCCGCCGGCATGGCGGCTTACGGCGAGCGCGACGCGGTCGCGGAAATCCTGGCCGAGATCTACGCTGCCGCCGCCCACTTCCACCTGCGACTGCCTGAACTGTTCTGCGGCTTCCCGCGTGAGCCGGGCGAGCCGCCCATTGCCTATCCGGTCGCCTGTCTGCCCCAGGCCTGGGCGGCGGGATCGGTCTTCCTGATGCTTCAGGCGACGCTGGGCCTCTCGATCGACGCCTGGACCGAGACAGTCGATCTCGCCGACCCCGTCCTGCCCGCCGGCCTGGATCGTCTGAAGATCACCGGCCTGGAAGTCGGCGGCGCCGTCGTCGATCTGAACATCCAGCACGCCGACGGGCGCGCGGTGGTCATCCCCCGCCACAAGCAGGGCAAGGTTTCGATCCGCACTTTGCGATAGGGGTCAGCCGAACAGATCAGGCGCGCTCGCCCGGTCCAGCGCCTTGGCGAAGACCGTCGGCAGGGCGGCCCGCGCCGCCTCGATCGGCATCCAGCGATAGGGGCCGTCTGCATCGACGCGCGCCGTCATCACCGTCAGGGTCAGGCTGAAGTGGGTGAAGACGTGCTCCACCGCCCCCGCTTGGCGCCACTCGGCCGCGACCGGCGCTGCAGCAGCAGGATCGCCCGTCGCCCAGTCGCTGGTCGGCAGGCCCAGCATTCCGCCCAGCAGTCCCTTTTCAGACCGCGTCTCGACCGCGACACGCCCCTGGTCGTCAACCAGCACATAGGCGATGCCCCGCCGATGCGGCCGCTCCGCCTTCCTGGTCTTCATCGGAAACCGGGCCGGGTCGCCCGTGGCCAGACCCAGGCATTCGCTGGCTACCGGACAGGTCCCGCACGACGGCGACTTGGGCCGGCACACTGTGGCGCCCAGATCCATCAGCGCCTGCGCCCAGTCTCCGGGCCGCTCATGGGTGACGAACAGGCCGGCCAGTCGCCTCAGCTCGGGCCGGGCGGCGGGGACCGGCGTCTCGACCGCGAACAGACGCGCCATGACCCGCTCGACATTGCCGTCCACGACATTGGCCGCACGGTCGAAGGCGATGGAGGCGACGGCTGCGGCCGTATAGGCGCCGACGCCCGGCAGGGCGAGCAACGCCGCCTCGGTGTCCGGAAACACGCCGCCATGCTCGCCCGCCACCGCCCGCGCACAGGCCAGCAGGTTGCGCGCACGCGCATAGTAGCCTAACCCGGCCCAGGCCCCCATCACCTCCGCATCCTCGGCCGCCGCCAGGTCCGAGACCGTCGGCCAGCGCGTGGTGAAGGCGTGGAAATACGGCGTCGCATGCGGCACGGTCGTCTGCTGCAGCATGACCTCCGACAACCAGACGCGGTACGGCTCGGTCCGCGGCGCGCCTACGACGGCCCGCCACGGCAGGCTGCGCGCATGGGCGTCGTACCAGGCCAGCAGCCGGGAGCGGATCAGGTCTATGTCGGGAGAGACGTCAGGCATCGGTCGAGCTATATAGACCCATGCGCCGCACGCTGCCCACAGACGCCGAGGTCCGCGAGATCCTGTCTCGCCGCCGCACCCGTCCGGTCCCCCGACCGGCGCCGCGCGCGGGCAAGGCGCTGACGCCCCTGATCAAGAAGCTGGACGAGCAGTTCGGACGCGGCGCTGGCGCGCTGGAGCCCCGTTGGCGTGAGATCGTCGGCGATCGCCTGGCCCGTGTCACCCGCCCCCAGAAGCTGACCAAGGGCAAGGGCGGCCAGCCGGGCGTGCTGGAGTTGCGCGTCGTCGGCGCCGCCGCCCTGCTGATCCAGCATCAGTCCGAAGACATTCTGGCCCGCGTCAACCTGTTCCTGGGCGCCGGGACGGTGGATCGATTGCGCATCGCCCAAGGTCCGGTCGCCCCTTTGAAGGAGGCCGCCGCCCGTCCCAAACGCAGCGCCAAGCCGCCGCCCCTGCCCGCCCAGGCCGAGGCCGATCTGGCCGCATCGATCGCTTCAGCCCCCGACGATCTGCGCGCCGCCCTGGCCCGGCTGGGCCGCGTCGCCCTGTCGCGCTCCGACATCGACACGGACTGAACTCTGCCCCTCGGTTGGCAGGTCTTCTCGCCTGCTGTAGGTAGGGACGGTAAAGATGAGAATTCCGCACGGCATGTCCCGGTCGCGCGCCTGGACACCTAGCCTCGATGAAGCAACAAGACGATTGGCGACTGACCGAGCTCGTGGAGCACGAGATGGGTCGAGGCGACCCGTTTGCGGCGGCCGTTCGTGGCACGCGCATGCCGATGGTCATCACCAATCCGCGCCTGCCCGATAACCCGATCGTCTTCGTCAACAAGGCCTTCCAGGACCTGACGGGTTACGAACGCGACGAAATCATCGGGCAGAACTGCCGGTTCCTCCAAGGCCCCAAGTCGGACAAAGCCTCCGTAGCCAGCATCCGCGAAGCGATCGACGCCGGCAAAGACATTCATGTCGACCTGCTGAATTATCGCAAGGACGGCAGCACCTTCTGGAACGCCCTGTTCATCAGCCCGGTGCGCAACGCCGAGGGCGAGATCGAGTATTTCTTCGCCTCTCAGCTGAACGTTACCGAACGCGTCGAGGCTCAGGTCCTGGTCGAAAAGCAGAAAGCCGTCGTCGAGCGTGAGGTCGCCGCCCGCACCGCCGATCTGCAGGAAGCGCTGACGGCCAAGACCCTGCTGCTTCATGAGGTCGATCACCGGGTCAAGAACAACCTGACCATGATCGGTTCGCTGCTGCGGCTGCAATCGCGCTCCCTGTCCGATCCGGCCCTGACCGCGACCCTCGATTCCATGCTGGAGCGGGTGGACGCCCTGGCGACCGTTCACCGCAAACTCTACCAGTCCGAGGACGTCACCCAGTTCGACGTCGGCGCCTTCACCAACACCCTGGTCGCCGATGTCATCGGATCGACGGGACGCAGCGACATCGAGGTCTCCGTCGATGTCGAGGCGATGTTCATCCCTTCGACCCACGCCTCGTCGATCGGCCTGATCATCAACGAACTGCTGACCAATGCGATCAAGCACGCCTTCGCCGATCATCGGGGCGGCCGATTGATCGTCTCGGCCAAGAAGACGGAACAAGGCGGCCAGGTCGTTGTTCAGGACGACGGACCCGGCATTCCCGGCGCCGCGCATCAGGGATTGGGCAAGACTTTGATCGGTCGTCTCTCCAAACAGATCGGCGGCAAGACGCTGTGGCTGCCGGCCGAACCCGGAACACGCGCGGTCGTCGACTTCCCCGTGAGCGGCTAGGTGGGCGCCGCTGGGGCCCACTTCGACGTCCTTGTCGTCGAGGACGAGGCCTGCTCGTGATGGATCTCGAGGCCATGCTCGAGGATGAGGGCCACCGGCTGGTCGCCGAGGCCATGTCGCTGAGCGAGGTCGAGACTCTGTCGCTCGATGCCCCGCCCGATATCGCCTTCGTCGATATCCAGTTGGCGGACAACTCCAGCGGCCTGGACGTTTGTCGCCTGATCAAGGATCGCTGGCCGTCGACCGCCGTCGTGTTCCTGACCGCCAACCCCAAGATGATCCCCGAGGACTTCTTGGGTGCGCATGGCGTGATCCCCAAGCCCTTCTCGCGTTCCGGCCTGCTGTCGGCGATGCGCTTCATTCAGCAGGGTCTAAGCGATCCGCCGCCGCGTCAGGACAGGCCGCAAAGTTTCATCCCCGCACCGGCGATCGATCGGGCCTGGGCGCGCGGATAAGGCGCTGTTGACAAAACTTCGCCGCACCTGTTCCAGACTAGTTCAGGGTTGCGCCATTCCCGGGGAATCGCGCGATCATCGCCAACGATCCGATCCGAGGAACCTTCATGGCCGACACTGAATCCCGCTTCGCCCGCATGAGCCGTCGTGCGGCCATCACCGGCGCCGCACTGGCGACCATGGCTCTGGCGGCCTGCGGCGGCGGCGCCAAGGGTGCGGCCGAAGGCGACATGGGTCTGGGCGCGCCCGAAGGCGCCAAGGTCACCGTGGTCGAATACGCCTCGGTCACCTGCCCCCACTGCGCCCTGTGGCAGAAGAACACCTGGCCGGCGTTCAAGGCCAAATACGTCGACACGAACAAGGTCCGCTACGTCTTCCGCGAACTGCCGACGCCGCCGGTCGACGCCGCCACCGCCGGCTTCCTGGTCGCGCGCTGCGCCGGTCCGGACAAGTATTTCGACGTCGTCCACCAGCTGATGGCGACGCAGCAGGAGATGCTGACGTCCTCGCCGCGCGACTGGCTGCTGCGGACCGCCCAGGCCGCCGGCCTGTCCGAGCAGCAGTTCAACGACTGCGTCACCGATAAGGACGCCGTCGCCGCCATGGAGAAGCGCGTTCAGGCCGCCCGCGCCCAGGGCGTGACCGGCACCCCCGCCTTCTACGTCAACGAAACGCAGGTCATCTCGCCCGGCGGCGAAGGCGCCAGCCTGGCCGACCTGTCCACCGCCATCGACGCGGCCCTGGCCAAGTAACCGAGGCCAAGCGAGATGATGCGACGCGCCTTCATCGCCGCCGGTTTCGCCCTCGCCGCCTTGACCGGCGGTTCGGCGGCGCCGGCGCTCGCCGCCGATGCGCCTCCGCCCGTCACGGCCCAGGACCATGTTCTGGGTCGGGCGAACGCGCGGGTGACGGTGATCGAATACGCGTCCTTCACCTGCTCGCACTGCGCGGACTTCCACAACACCGTGCTGCCAGCCTTCAAGGCCAAGTATATCGACACCGGCAAGGTCCGGCTGGTTCACCGCAATCTGCCGACCCCGCCCGCCAATCTGGCCGCCGCCGCCGCCGTCGTGGCGATGTGCGCAGCGCCCGAGCGCTACTTCGACGTGGCCGCCGTCTTCATGCGTGATCAGGCGGGCCTGCGCGTCACCGGACCGCAACCCTGGTTCGCCGCCGGCATCGCCGCCAGCGGTAAGACCCGCGAACAGATTCAGACCTGCATCGAAACCACCGCCGTCCGCACCGCCCTGGATCAGCAGATCGAGGGGGCCGAAAAGGCCGGCGTCACCGGGACGCCCACCTTCTTCATCAACGGGACGATGATGATGGATCATTCGATGGAGGCCCTGTCGGCCGCCATCGATCCGCTGCTTCGGTAGTCCGTCGGGACGATGCAGTTCCAGCGCCTCCGGCTCGTCGGCTTCAAGTCGTTCGTCGATCCGGCGGAGGTGCATATCGAATCCGGCCTGACCGGCGTCGTCGGCCCCAACGGCTGCGGCAAGTCCAACGTCCTGGAAAGCCTGCGCTGGGTGATGGGGGCCAACTCGGCCAAGGCCATGCGTGGTCAGGGGATGGACGACGTCATCTTCGCCGGGGCTGCCGGGCGTCCTCCGCGCAGCCACGCCGAAGTCAGCCTGACCATCGACAACGCGCAACGCCGCGCGCCCCAGCCCTTTACCGACAGCCCCGTGCTGGAGGTGTCGCGCCGGATCGACCGGGGTCAGGGCTCGACCTACCGCATCAACGGCAAGGAGGTGCGCGCCCGCGACGTCCAGCTGCTGTTCGCCGACGCCTCGACCGGCGCCAACTCACCCGCCCTGGTGCGTCAGGGCCAGATCTCGGAACTGATCGCCGCCAAGCCGCAGAACCGCCGCCGCATCCTGGAAGAGGCGGGCGGCGTCGCCGGTTTGCACACCCGTCGGCACGAGGCCGAGCTGCGCCTTAAGGCCGCCGAGACCAATCTGGACCGGCTGGACGACATCGGCCGCGAGCTGGAGACGGCGCTGAACCGGCTGAAGCGCGAGGCCCGCCAGGCCGAGAAATACAAGAAGATCTCAGCAGAGATCCGCGCCCTTCAGGCCGCCCTGCTCTATGTGCGTTGGAACGACGCGCGTCTGGCCGCAGAGGCCGCCGCCGCCGAACTGCGCGACGCCGACCGGGCGGTGGCCGACACCACGACCGCCGCCGCCGCAGCCCAGACGGCCGCCCTGTCCGCCCAGGACGCCCTGAAGCCCGCGCGGGAAGAGGACGCCGTCGCCTCCGCCCTACTGCACCGCGCCAGCCTGGAGCGCGATCGGCTGGACATGGCCGAACAGGCGGCCCGCGCGGAGGTGGATCGCCTCAAGGCCGAGGCCGTCCGCATCGCCGCCGACGCTGCGCGCGAGGACGGCATGGCCGCCGAGGCCCAGCGCGAACTGGACCGGCTCGACAACGAACTGAGCCGGCTGAAGGCCGAGATCGCCGCCGCCCCCGAAAGCGGCCCCGAACTGGACAAGGCCCTGACCGCCGCTGAGGACGCCCGCAAGGCCGCCGACGGCGAGGTCGAACGGCTGGCGGGGATGCTGGCCGCCGTCGAGGCCCGCGCCAACGCCGAGACGGCCCGCAAGCGCGACGCCGAGGCCCGATTGGCCCGCGTCGCCGCCCAGCACGATCAGGCCCGACGCGAACGCGAGGCTATGGGGCCGCTGGAAACGCCCGAGTTGGAAACCGCCCGCCAGGCGCTGGAAGCCGCGCAGGCCGACCTCGCCGCGGCGCGCGACGCCGTCGAGGCGGCTGAGGCCACACGCGGCGACCTGGCCCGCGCCGAACAAGAGGCCCGCACCGCCGCGCGCGCCGCAGAGGACCGGCTGGGCCGACTTCAGACCGAGGCGCGCGGCCTGGCCCAACTGCTGGTCACCGGCAAGCGCGACCATCCTCCCGCCCTGGACCAGGTGCGGGCCGACAAGGGGTTCGAAGCCGCCTTGGCCGCCGCCCTGGGCGACGATCTGGACGCGGCCCTGGACGCCAAAGCCGCCGCCTATTGGGGAGGGGCGAACGCGCCCTCCCCGTCCTGGCCCGCCGGGATCACGCCTTTGGCGGAGCATGTTCAGGCGCCGGAACAGCTGACCGCGCGCCTCGCCCTGTGCGGCGTGGCGCCGACGGCCGACGCGGCCCGGCTGGCTCAGGCCCTGCCGCCCGGCGCGCGCCTGGTGACGGTCGAGGGCGACCTCTATCGCTGGGACGGGTTCGTAAGCCGCGCCGAGGCGCCGCGCCCGGCCGCCGTGCGGCTGGCCCAGCGCACGCGCCTGGCCGAGCTTGAAGCCGAGATCGACAAGGGCAGACCAGCGCTGGATCAGGCGCAGGCGGCCCAGAAGTTGGCGACGGAAGCCTTTCGCGCCGCCGAAGAGACGGTCAAGGCCGCACGCCTGAAGCCCTTCGCCGCCGAAAAGGCCGTGACCTCCGCCCGCGACCGCGTCGAGACCCTGGCCCGCGAGCAGGCCCGACGCGAGGCCCGCGCCCAGGCGTTGGACGATACCGTGAGCCGGCTGGCGGCCGACGCAGCCGAGGCGCAAGCCGCCCTGGACGCCGCCCAGACTACCGACGCCCCGTCCGAGACGATCGCCGGCCTGCGCGATGAACTGACCGCCGCCCGCGCCACGGCCGACGCGGCCCGCACCGCCGCCCAGACGGCCCGCTCGGACCGTGATGCCGAGGCTCGCGATCGTCAGGGTCGCGAGCAGCGGCTGGGCAGCCTGACCCGTGCGCGCGAAGGCTGGGTCACGCGGTCCAAGGACAGCGCCGGCCGCGTCGCCGCCCTGGCCAAGGACGCCGACCGGACGGCCGCCCTGCTGAAGCAGGCCGAGGTCGCGCCCCAGGGCTTCTCTGAACAGCGTGGCAAGCTGCTGGACACGCTGGTCGCCGCCGAACAGAGGAAACAGGCGGCGTCGGACGCCATGGCCGTCACCGAGACCGAGGCGACCGAGGCCGACCGCGCGTCGCGCACCGCCGAGACCGCCGCGTCGCAGGCCCGCGAGGCCCGCGCCGGCCTGTCCGCCCGCGCCGAAGCCGCCGCCGAGAAGTTGGCCGAGGCCGAGACCACCCTGCGCGAGACGGCGCAGATGTCGCCGCAGGAGCTGGGTCAGAAGCTGACGGACGACGCCATCGCCCGCCCGCCCGACGCCGCCGGCGCCGAGAGCCTGCTCTACGGGCTGGAGCGCGAACGCGAGGCCCTGGGGGCCGTCAACCTGCGCGCCGAGGACGAGGCGGTCGAATACGGCGAACGGTTGAACAGCATGAAGTCGGAGCGGATCGACCTGACCCAGGCCATCGCCAAGCTGCGCGACGGCATCGACGAGCTGAACGCCGAGGGCCGTGAGCGGCTGGTGGCGGCGTTCGACGTCATCAACGCCAACTTCAAGACCCTGTTCGAGGCCCTGTTCGGCGGGGGTCAGGCGGAGCTGAAGCTGGTCGAGAGCGACGACCCGCTGGAGGCGGGGCTGGAGATCTACGCCTGCCCGCCCGGCAAGCGGTTGTCGGTCATGAGCCTGATGAGCGGGGGCGAGCAGGCGCTGACGGCGGCGGCCCTGATCTTCGGCGTCTTCCTGGCCAACCCGGCGCCGGTCTGCGTGCTGGACGAGGTGGACGCGCCGCTGGATGACGCCAACGTGGACCGCTTCTGCCGGATGCTGCACGAGATGCGCAGCCGCACCGACACCCGCTTCATCGTCATCACCCACAACCCCGTCACCATGAGCCGGATGGACCGGCTGTACGGCGTCACCATGCCCGAACGCGGCATGAGCCAGCTGGTCAGCGTGGACCTGAAACAGGCGGAGACCCTGGTCGCATGATCGCCCTGCTGCTCGCGCTCGCCGATCCGCAGCTGGTCCCGACCGGCGTGGGACGGTTCGCCATCTATGCCGACGCCGCCTCGATCGAACGCGAGGGCGACGTGGCGCGGATGCGGGAACTGCAGGTGACCGAGGCCGGGTTCAAGGTCGGAGACGTGACCTATGTCGGGGGCTGGTCGCGGTGGGCGTTCGACTGCCGCGCGAGGACGGCGGATCGGCTGGACTTCTCCTCTTTGAAGGCGGACGGGACAGAAGGGCCGGCGACCCCGGACGCCGCCCCGGCCTATGACGCCGCGCCGGGCGGGGATGCAGCCGAGCTGCTGGCCATCGCCTGCGGGGTCGAACGGCCGGCTCAAGCGCTGACGCTGGAGCAGGCCATCAGCCAGGGACAAAGGGCGCTGGCGGATTGACGGCCCCCTCGGCGGGCTTGTCCGACCCTTGCGGCCATTCGATGCGGTCGCGCGGCAGGGCCTCGCGGCATTCGTCGCGCATGAAGGCCATCAGCTTCTCGCGGATCTCGCAGCGCAGGTCGAAGGCGACCGGGGCCGAGCGGGCGCTGGCCAGGCATCGAACCTGAAGCACGCGTTCGGTGATGTCGGTGACCTGCATCACCTGCACGTCGCCGTCCCAATGTTTGGACGCCTTGACGATGCCCTCGAAGGCGGTGCGCAGCCGGTCGACGGGCGCTTCGTAGTCAACATAGAAGAAGGCTGTGCCGATCAGGCGGGCGTTCTCGCGCGTCCAGTTCTGGAAGGGTTTGGTGATGAAGTAGGACAGCGGCAGCACCATCCGGCGCCAGTCCCACAGCTTGACCACCACATAGGTCGAGGTGATCTCCTCGACATTGCCCCACTCGTTCTCGACGATGACGGCGTCGTCCAGGCGGATGGGCTGGGTCAGGGCGATCTGGATGCCGGCGACCATGTTCGTCAGGATCGGCTGAAGCGCCAGACCGGCGATGATGCCGACCACGCCGGCCGAGGCCAGCAGGCTGACGCCCCACTGGCGGAAACCGGCGATGGTCATCAGGGCCAGGCCCACGGTGACGATGAACAGCACGACCTTGGCGACCCGCTGAAGGATGCGGGTCTGGGTCAGGTGCTTCCTGGCCAGCAGATTGTCCTCGACGGCGATATTGTACCGCTTGAGGTGCATGACCGACCACATGTCGAGCACGCCCGACGCCATCCAGCCGAGGGTCAGGATGAACAGGAACAGCAGCACCGCTCGGATGTCGGCCGAGGGCGCGGGATCCATCGGCGAGACGGTCACGCCGATGCCGATGCCGATGATGATGATCAGGACGCGCAGCTTGACCCGGGCGCGTTCGACCACGCCGCGCCAGAAGAGATCCTTATTCCGAACGACGCGACGCAGGATGGCGAAGACGATCTTGTGCGTCAGCCAGCCGCCGCCGACGAAGACCAGCAGGACCAGGCCGATGACCGCCCATTCGGGCAGCCAGTCGAACCGGTGCCACAGGGCGCGGATCTGGCGGGTGACGGCGATGATTTCGGGAGGCATGAGCTTCCTAACGCGTCAGGGCCGAGAGGGTTGATGTCTCCTCCCTGTCGCGAAGCGATGGGGAGGTGGCGCGGCGCGCTCTTTGCGCCGTGACGGAGGGGTTTCTTCGGCGCGAAGAGCCCCTCCACCGCTACGCGGTCCCCCTCCCCACATGTGGGGAGGAGACATTATGCTCGGCCGGCCGTTGCCTCGACGAGGTCGGCCAGGCGTTGGGCGGCGTCGGGGATGGCGACGCTGCGGGCGGCGGCAGACATGGCCGACAGGCGCGCCGGATCGGACAGGACCCCGGTCAGGGTCGAGGCCAGGCGATCGACGGTCAGGTCGTCTTCCAGAATGACCTCGGCCGCGCCCGCATCGGTCAGGGCCTTGGCGTTCAGGCGCTGGTGGTCGTCGGTGGCGATCTTCAGCGGAATCAGGACGGACGGCAGGGCCGCGACAGCCAGTTCGGCGCAGGTCGAGGCGCCGGAGCGGCCGACGACCAGGTGCGCCTTGGACAGCCGGTCAGCCATGTCGCGGAAGAAGGGGGCGACCTCGGCCTCGATCCCGGCCTCCAGATAGATCTGACGGGCGGCCTCCAGCGTTTCGGGGCGTGACTGCTGCTGCACCTTCAGGCGACGGCGCAGGGCTTCAGGCAGGGCGGCCAGGGCGCGGGGCGTGGTCTCGGACAGGATGCGGGCGCCCTGGCTGCCGCCGGTCACCAGCAGATGGATGGGGCCATCGGCGGCAGGAGCGGCATAGGGGCGGTCGAACAGGGCGCGGATCTCGGACCGCACCGGCGAGCCGACGACGTGCGAGCGGCCCTGGACCTTGGCCGGCGCGCGTTCGAGCGTCGGGAAGGATGAAGCGACCTGACCGACATAGGGGGCCAGGATGCGGTTGGTGCGGCCAAGGACCGCGTTCTGTTCATGGATCACCGTCGGTCGCTGGGACGTGACGGCGGCGACCAGGGCCGGGGCGGACGGATAGCCGCCGAAGCCGACGACGATGTCGGCGCCCAGCCGGTCGAAGGCCGTTCGCGCCTGGACCACGCCCTTGAAGATGGCGACGCCGGCCTTGATCAGGCCCAGCGGGCCGGAGCCGGTGGCGGCGTCAAGCGCCAGCCGTTCCTCGGCCGGAAAGGCGTGGGCGTATTGTTCGCCCCGATGATCGGTCGCCAGGACCACGCGCCAGCCGCGCGCCGCCATCTCGCGCGCCAGGGCCTCGGCCGGGAACATATGGCCGCCGGTGCCGCCGGCGGCGACGACGCAGAGCTTGGTCATGGGCGAGGCTCCGAAAAAGAGGGTCTGAATAGTCTGAAGTTCAGACGGTGGGCAGGCAAAAACACCGTCTAATTCGTCTAATCTGTCTAATGTCGGCGGGGAACGGTGCGGCGAGGAATGGGGCGGCGACAGGATCGCACGGTTTTGAGGCGTGGGCAGGAGACGGTCGCTGGTCGGCTCCAGGCGTTTGAAATTACGGGGACGTCTAGTCGGGAAAATGCTGGCTAATCTTCTTTCGTCATCCTCCGACGAGCGGAGCGAGATCGGGGGACCCAGCGGCGCCGGAGGCGATGGGTCCGCCACTACATCTTCGACACGCTGAGTCCGCGACAGGTTCGCGCTCGCGCGCGCCGCTGGGTCCCCCGGTCGCTTCGCGCCGGAGGATGACGAAGTCAAAGGAGCCGCCGGCCCATGGTCAGGCTGGCGCCGGGTTCGTAGGCGCCGGGTCGGCGCCGCGTCAGGGCGAGCGCAAAGCCCATGGTCAGGCCCATGGCCAGCATGGAGGAGCCGCCGTAGCTGATGAAGGGCAGGGTCATGCCCTTGGTCGGGATCAGGTTCAGGTTCACCGCGACGTTGATGCAGGCCTGAAGCCCGATCAGCATGAACAGGCCCGCCGCCGCCGTCTGTTCGAACGGGTCGGTCAGCTTCATGGCCCGGCGCATGCCGCGAATGACGATGAAGGCGTAGAGGCTGATCATGATCAGGCTGAGGATCAGGCCGAACTCCTCGGCGCCGACGGAATAGATGAAGTCGGTGTGCAGGTCAGGCACGCGGCGCTTCATCACGCCCTCGCCGATGCCCCGGCCCAGCAGGCCGCCGGCGCGGATGGCCTCGGACGCGCTGTCGATCTGGTGGGTGTCGGTGGTTTCGGGCGAGAAGAAGCGGCTGAGGCGGTCACGCATGTGGCCGAAGACGAAATACAGCGACACCAGCCCCGCCATGCCGAGGCTGGCCAGAACCGCCATCCATTTGAACGGCACGCCCGCCATGAAGAAGACGGCCATGAAGGTGGTGGTGATCAGAAGCGTCTGGCCGATGTCGGGCTGGATCAGCAGCAGCGAGACGGTCAGGGCGTAGAAGCCGAAGGCGATGGTGACGCCGGGCACCCCCTGCCCCTTTTGCGCCTCGGCGAACATCCAGGCGGCGAAGACGATCAGGCCGGGCTTGGCGAACTCGGACGGTTGCAGGCTGAAGGGGCCGAAGTTCACCCAGCGGGCGGCCCCTTTCACCGTGTCGCCGATGAATGGCAAGGCCATCATCACGAAGATGGCCCCGAACAGGGCCAGGACCGCGATCCTGCGCACGCCGCGCGGCGACATCAGCGAGGTCGTCAGCATGATGCTGAGCCCCACGCCCGAAAAGACCATCATCCGCCAGGAATAGTGGAAAGGGTCGGTGATCGATTCATCGGCCAGGATGGCGGCGGGGCTGGAGGCGAAGCTGAGCGCGACGCCCAAAGCCATCAGCGCGAGGGCCGCGCCCAGCAGGCCGCGATCCACGGTCCAGAACCACTGGGCCACATGGCTCTGATCGTTGCGGGAAAAGGCGGGGGTGTAGGGAGCGCTCATGACGCGGTTTCCGGGACGGCGCCGAGGGCCAGGACGGCGGCGCGGAAGGCCTCGCCGCGCGCCTCGAAGTCCTTGAACTGATCGAAGCTGGCGCAGGCGGGGGACAGGAGGACGATCTGGTCGCCGCCGGCAGAGGCCGCATCGGCGGCTGCGGCGGCCACGGCGGCGTCGAGGGTGCGGGCGATAACGTGGGGCGCAGCGCCTAACGTTTCGGCGAAAGCTGGAGCCGCGTCGCCGATCAGATAGGCCTTGGCGATGCGGGGGAAGAGGTCGGCCAGGTCCGCGATGCCGCCGGCCTTGGGCACGCCGCCGGCGATCCAGAAGACGGAACGGTAGGAGGCCAGGGCCTGACGCGCGGCATCGGCGTTGGTGGCCTTGGAGTCGTTGATGAAGCGAACGGAGCCGAGGCGGCCGACCGCCTCCATCCGGTGGGCCAGGCCGGGGAAGGACAGCAGGCCGGCGACGGCGGCGTCGTGATCAAGGCCAAGCGCGCGGGCGGTCGCATAGGCGAAGGCGGCGTTCTGGGCGTTGTGACGGCCGGGGAGCGAGCGGGCGGCGGTGAGGTCGGCGACCCGTTCGCCGTTCTTCAGAATAGCACCCGGCTGCGCGACATATCCTTCTGCTCTCTGTGAGGGGTGGGTCGAGATGACGGTGGCGCGATCTGACAGGTCACGCGCAATCCCCTGCCCCCAGCTGTCGTCCACGCCCACCAGGGCCACATCATCCCGCCCCTGATTGGCGAAGATGCGCGCCTTGGCCGCAACATAGCCGTCCATGTCGCCGTGACGGTCCAGGTGGTCGGGCGAGATGTTCGTCAGGATGGCGACGTCGGGGACGAAGGTCGTGGTCAGGTCCAGCTGATAGCTGGAGACCTCGATCACATAGACAGCCTCGGGCGTCGGTTCTGGCAGGGCCAGGACGCCGACGCCGATATTGCCGCCAACGTGGACCGTCAGGCCCGCCGACTTCAGCACCCAGCCGATCAGCGCGGTGGTGGTCGACTTGCCGTTGGTTCCGGTGATGGCGACGACGCGCGGCCGCTGATCCTTCGGCCGGTCGGCCAGGGCGCGGGCGAACAGTTCGATGTCGCCGAGGACAGGCACGCCGGCCGCGCGGGCCAGGTCCACGGTCCAGTGGGGCCTGGGATGGGTCAGGGGCGCGCCGGGCGACAGGACCAGGGCGGCGAAGTCGGACCAGTCGGCGGCGGCCAGGTCCTTGACCGTGAAGCCCTCGCCTATCGCCTGCGCCCGGCCGGCCTCGCCGTCGTCCCACAGAATCGGGATCGCGCCCCCGGCCTGAAGGGCGCGCGCGGCCGTGATCCCCGACCGTCCCAGGCCGAAGACCGCGACCCGCCTGCCTTCAAAGCCGGGAACGGAGATCATCGGATCAGCGCAGCTTCAGCGTGGACAGGCCCAGCAGGGCCAGGGCGCCGGCGATGATCCAGAAGCGGATGACGACGGTGGATTCCGGCCAGCCCATCTTCTCGAAATGGTGGTGGACCGGCGCCATCAGGAAGATGCGCTTCTTGGTCAGCTTGTAATAGCCGACCTGGATCATGACCGAGGCGGCCTCCATGACGAACAGGCCGCCGACGATGCCCAGGACCAGTTCGTGCTTGGTGGTGACGGCGATGGCGCCGAGCGCGCCGCCCAGAGCCAGCGAACCGGTGTCGCCCATGAAGATCTTGGCCGGCGGGGCGTTGTACCAGAGGAAGCCCGCGCCGCCGCCGATCATGGCCGCGCAGAAGATGGCCAGTTCACCCGCGCCAGGCACGTGGTGGACCTGAAGATACTGGGCGAAGACGAAGTTGCCGGCGAGGTAGCTGATCACGCCGAACGCGCCCGCCGCCATCATCACCGGCACGGTCGCCAGGCCGTCCAGACCGTCGGTCAGATTCACCGCATTGGAGAAGCCGACGATGGTGAAGGCCGCGAACGCCACATAGAACCAGCCGATGTTCAGCAGCACGGCCTTGAAGAAGGGGAAGGCGATCGACGTCTCAAGCCCCGGCGAGGTCGGCGACACCGTCATCCACAGCACGGTCAGCACGCCGGCGACGACGGCGACGACGGTCTGGGCCAGGAGCTTCTGCTTGGAGGTCAGGCCGGCCGAGGTCTGTTTGGTCACCTTGGCGTAGTCGTCGATGAAGCCCAGCACGCCGAAGGCCGCCGTCACGAAGCTGACGATCCAGATGTAGGGGTTGGTCAGGTCGCCCCAGAGCAGCACCGCCACGCCGATGCCGGCCAGGATCATCAGACCGCCCATGGTCGGGGTGCCGACCTTGGACAGGTGGGACACCGGGCCGTCGTCGCGGATCGGCTGGCCCCGGCCCTGTTTGGCGCGGATCCAGTTGATGAAGCGGCTGCCCATGGCGACGGCGACGATCATGGCGGTGGCCATGGCGAGCGCCACGCGCACCGTCTGGTACTGAACCAGGTTCAGCAGCGGATACTGGTGCGCCACGTCGGCGTAGTAGAGATAGAGCAGATAGAACATGTTTCTTCCCTACCGCGACGCCCGCGGGGCGTCACTGCTTGAGGGGACGCCTTCGGCGCTACTGAGGTTCGCAAGCGCCTTGGCCACCAGCGAGGCCTTGGAGCCGTTCGAACCCTTGACCATGACGATGTCGCCGGGCGCGACCAGCAGGGCCGCCTCGGCCGCCAGTTCCGCCGCCGTCGCGCGCCAGACGCCGCGTCGAGAAACCGGAAGCGCGTCGTAGAGCCAGCGCATCTCGGGGCCCGCGGCGTGGACAAGGTCGAGACCGGCGGCGTCGATGGGGCCGGCGAGACCTTCATGCAGGTCGCGGCTCTGCTCGCCCAGTTCCAGCATGTCGGTCAGCACCACCACGCGGCGGCCCGAGGTCGAGCGCGCGCCCAGGGTCTTGAACCCGGCGGCCATGGACAGCGGATTGGCGTTGTAGCTTTCGTCGATCAGGGTGAAGGCGCCGTCCGGCGTCGAGACCGTGCGCGTCTGGCCGCGTCCGGCCAGAGGCTGGAACCCCGCGAGGGCCTCCAGGCCCGTGTCCAGCGGCACGTCCAGGGCGTCGAGCATCAAGAGGACGCACAGGCTGTTCAGGCCCCAATGGGCGCCGGACTGGGCCAGGCGATAGTCGATGCGTCGCCCGAACAGTTCGGCGGCGACCGCCGCGCCCTCGGCGTCCGGCCGGAAGTCCAGCAGGCGGGCGTCATGGCCGGCGTCGGATCCAAAAGTCAGCAGGCGCGCGCCGACCGCCTTGGCCGTGTCGCACAGGACAGCCGAGAAGGCGACGTCGCCGTTCGCCACCGCCGCACCGCCCGGGACCAGACCCTGGAAGATGGTCGCCTTTTCACGCGCGACCCCGGCCTCGCCGTCCGAGAAGGCCTCGATATGGACCGGACCGACCGTGGTGACGCAGGCGGCGTGGGGGGCGACGAAGCGCGACAGGGGCGCGATCTCGCCCGGCGCATTCATGCCGATCTCGAACACGGCGCGCTGGGTCTCGACCGGCATCCGGGCCAGCGTCAGGGGCACGCCGATGTGGTTGTTGTAGCTCTTGATCGAGCCGTGGGCGGGACCCGCCAGATCAAGGCCCGCCTTGATGGCCTGGGTGACGCTGGTCTTGCCGACGCTGCCGGTGACGGCCCCGCGCCTTACATGGGGCGCGCGCTCGCGAGCGGCGACGCCCAGGGCTTCGAGGCCGCGCAAGGTGTCGGGCACGACGACGCAAGGGCCGCCCTCGACCGGATGTTCGACCAAGGCGGCCGCAGCGCCCGATGCGAAGGCGCCGCTGGCGAACTGATGCCCGTCGCGTTCGCCCTTCAGCGCCAAAAACAGATCGCCGGGTACGATCTCGCGGCTATTGTAGGTCAGGCCCGTAATCGGGCGGTCGTCGCCGTGCAGCACGCCGCCCGTGGCGGCGGCGACTTCGGCGGCCGACCAGAGCGGGCGGGCGGAGTGTTCAGGCATAGAGAGACAGGGCCTCGGACGCGACAGTGGCGTCGTCGAAGGGGTGGGTCACGCCCGCGACGATCTGACCCTGTTCATGCCCTTTTCCGGCGATGACCACCACATCCCCGTCACGCATCATTTCGACGGCGGCTTCGATGGCGGCGCGGCGGTCGCCGATCTCGATCCCGTCGGGGCAGCCGACGCGGACCTGAGCGCGGATGGCGGCGGCGTCTTCGGATCGCGGATTGTCGTCGGTGACGATGGCGATGTCGGCCAGACGCCCGGCGATCTCGCCCATCAGAGGACGCTTGCCGCGGTCGCGATCGCCGCCGGCGCCGAAGACGACGATCAGTCGACCGGTCGCATGGGGACGAAGCGCGTTCAGAACCGTCTCGAGCCCGTCGGGCGTGTGGGCGTAGTCGACATAGACCTCGCCACGGCCTTCCTGGCCGCCGTCGATGCGTTGCAGGCGGCCTTGCGCCCCGGTCAGGCCTTCCAGCGCGCCGATGACGGCGTCGGCGGGATCGTTGGCGGCGATGCACAGACCGGCCGCCACCAGGGCGTTGGACGCCTGAAACGCGCCGGCCAGGGGCAGCAGGATTTCGCGGATGTCGCCGCGCACGTCGATGGTCAGACGCTGGCCCTCCGGCGTCGCGCGACGGCCGATCAGGGTCAGGTCGCGACCGCGCTCGCCCACGCCCATGACGCCCAGACCCGCCATGATCGAAGCGGAGGCGAAGACCGAATAGGCGTCGGAATCGGCGTTCAGCACGGCGGTGCGGCCGCGCGGCAGCAGGGTCTCGAACAGGCGCATCTTGGCGGAACGGTAGTCCGCCATGGTGCCGTGATAGTCGAGGTGGTCCTGAGTCAGGTTGGTGAAGGCGGCGGCCTTCAGGGCGACCCCGTCCAGGCGGCGCTGATCAATGCCGTGGGACGAGGCCTCCAGCGCAACGTGGGTCACGTCCTTGGCGGCCAGTTCGGCCATCAGGCGCGCGGCCTCGGCGGCGTCGGGGCTGGTCAGGCCGGGGCCGGTCAGGGCGTAGGTCCTGTCGCCCTTCTGGCCGATCACGCCCAGCGTGCCCATGCTGGCGGACTTGTGGCCGATCCCGGCCCAGATCTGGCGGCAGAAGGTGGCGACCGACGTCTTGCCGTTGGTGCCGGTGACGGCGACGCAGGTCTTGGGCTGGGCGCCATAAAATCCCCGCGCGGCGATGGCGTAGGCCCGGCGCACGTCGCCCGAGGTGACCAGAACGGGCGCCGCGCCATCCGGCGTGTCGGTCGGCGCCAGAACCGCAGCGGCCCCTTGCGCCAGCGCCTGGGGGATGAAGGCGCGGCCGTCGGCGGCCGTGCCAGGCAGGGCGACGAACAGGGCGCCGGGCGAGACCTTGCGGCTGTCGGCGGTGACGCCGGTGATGACGGGATCCGAGGACACGTCGCGGCGCAGCAGGTCGGACAGGTGAAGCGCGCTCAAAGCCCGTCCCCCGCCACGTCCTGATACTGCGGGATCTTCTCGCCCGAGGCCGTGCGCCAGCGATCGTCGCGGCGTTCGACGCCCAGGAAGCCGGCGATGCGGTCGGCGATATTGTGCACGGCCGGCGCAGCGACATAGGCGCCGGTCTTGGGATAGGTCCCCGGCTCGTCCATCACGATCAGGATGGCGTAGCGCTTGCCGTTCAGCGGACCATCGACGGGGAAGACCGCCGCGAAGGAGCCCAGGGCGTGGCTGGGGTCATAGCGACCGCCGACCAGCTTGTTGGCCGAGCCCGTCTTGCCGCCGACCCGCAGGCCCGGCGCGTCGGCGAAACCGCCCGAACCCTTGACGACGTTGCGACGCAGCAGGTCGAGAATGGCGCGCGAGGTCTCTTCGGTGACGACCTGTTGCGGCTGAACGTTGCGGGCACCGCCCTTGCGCAGCGACAGCGGGATCATCCGACCGCCATTGGTCAGGGCGCCCATGGCCTGAACCATCTGGGCCGGGGTGATCATGATGCCGTAGCCGAAGGACAGCGACGCCAGGGTCGAGTTGTCCCAGCGACGCGGCACGACGGGCTTGGCCGATTCCTTCAGCTCGATCCTGGCGGCGTCCAGCAGACCCAGGCGGCGGAAATAGTCGCGCATGGTGTTGGGGCCCATCTGCACCGCCAGCTGCGACGTGCCGATGTTGGAAGAGTGCAAATAGACCTCTTCCAGGGTCATCACCCGGTTCTGGGCGTGGAAGTCCTTGATCTTGCGATCGCCGATCTGGAAGGCCTGGGAGGCGTCGAACAGGGTGTTCATGTCGGCCCGGCCGGTGTCGAGGCCGGCGGCGACGGTGAAGGTCTTGAATACCGAGCCCATTTCGTAGTGGCCCGAGACGGCGCGGTTCAGCGTCGCGCCGTCCGGCGCCGCGCCGCGATCGGCCGAGTTGAAGGTCGGCCAGGACGCCATGCCCAGCACCTCGCCGGTCTGGACGTCGGTGACGATGCCGACGGCGCCCTTGGCCTGGTTCTTGATCGCGGCGGCGGCGAGTTCGTTTTCCAGAACGCCCTGCACGCGCAGGTCGATGGACAGGGGGAAGGCCTCGCCGCGCTGACCCGCCGTGCGGATCTCGTCGTTGAAGGCCAGTTCGGCGCCCGAGACGCCCTGCCCGCCCGTGTCGGCGTCGCCGATCAGATGGACGGCCGAGGTCCCGAGCGGATAGGCGCGGCGGTCTTCGGGCTCGAAGGTGACGCCGCCCAGCGCCAAGTCGTGGACCGCGGCCTTTTCCTGGGGCGTCAGGCCGGTCAGGGCAATCAGGCGACGGTCGCCGCCCAGCACCTTCTTCAGTCGCTCGGCCGAGATGCGCGGCAGGGCGCGGCGGATCTGGCGATAGGCCAGGTCGCGATCCCAGATCTCGGCCGGGTCGATGTAGAGGCCGTAGTGAACAATGTTGGTGGCCAACAGCTCGCCATTGCGGTCCGTCAGGTCGCCGCGCACCAGGGCGTTCGGATTGACGCCGCGTCCCAGGCCGTTGGCCGGGGCGAACAGGGCCTTGTACGACGCGCCGATGGCCAGGCCGCCGAAGACGCAGGAAAAGACGATCAGGATCAGGAAGATGCGGACGCGGGTGTCCTCTTCCGGACGGGCGTCGGCGCGGGCGCGCTCGAAGCCGTGCTCCAGCCGCCAGACCAGTTCCGTCAGCCAGCGCCAGAAGGGCGACAGGCGGCCTTGCAGCCGTTCCTGGAAATCGGCGCCCGGCGCGGGGCGGTGATAGCGATGATCCTGAACGCTCATTGCGCCGGCTCCGGCGAGGGCGTGGGAACGGGCGCGTCATCGGCGACGGCGGCGGGCGCCGCCGCGGCTGCGGGAGCAGATGCAGCGGGTTGAGCGGGGACGGGCTTCAGGGCCGTCAGCTGACCCTCCTTGGCCTGACGGGCGACGGCGACGGGGGCCATGCCGATCTGGCGCGACAGGCTTTCCAGACGCGCGGGCTGCTCCAGGCGGGCGACCTCGGCGCGCAGCAGGCGGACGCGCTGTCCGTTCTCGCGGATGTCCTGTTCGATCTGGGCGATGCGGCTGCTCTCACGCGCTGCGGCGGCCTTGGCGGCATAGACCGACACGATCATGATCGCGACCAAGGCCACGCCGATGATCTCGACCCAGCGCACGCCGCGCACCTTCCAGTCGAACAGGCGCTGAAGGGCGGTGCGGGAATAGGTGAAGAAGGGCGCCGTGGTCATGCCGCCGCTCTCCCATCGATCCGGCCCCAAGCCGGCGCGTCGGTGCGCACGGCCGCGCGCAGCTTGGCCGAGCGGGCGCGGGGATTGGTGGAACGCTCTTCGTCGCCCGCCTCGCGCGCGCCCTTGAACTGCAGCGTGAAGCTGGGCTTGCGCGTATCGACGGCCATCGGCGCATGACGCGAGCCGGCAGGGCTGTTGCCCGTGCGCTCGGTCAGGAAGGCCTTGACGATGCGGTCTTCCAGCGAATGGAAGGTGACGACGGCGAGGCGTCCACCGGGGGCGAGCGTCGCCTCGGCGGCCTCCAAACCGCGCTCCAGCTCGCCCAGTTCGTCGTTGACTGCGATGCGCAGGGCCTGGAACACCCGCGTCGCCGGATGGATGGGCGCGCCGCGACGGCCGCCCAGAGCCTTTTCGACCACCTCGGCCAGATCCAAGGTGCGGGTGAACGGCTGTTCGGCGCGGCGACGCAGGATTGCGGTGGCGACGCGGCCCGACTGGCGCTCTTCGCCATACAGTTTGAAGATGTGGGCCAGGGGACCGTGGTCCCAGGTGTTGACGATGTCGGCGGCGGTCGCACCCTCATCGGACATGCGCATGTCCAGCGGACCGTCGCGCATGAAGGAGAAGCCGCGCTCGGCCTGATCCAGCTGCATCGACGAGACGCCGATGTCGAAGACCGCGCCGTCCAGCTTCGCCTTGCCGCTGTCGGCGAACGCCTGGGCCAGACCCGAGAAGGGGGTGCGGATCAGCTGGAACTGGCCGGGGAAGTCCTTGGCGACGGCGTCGGCGTGCGGCTGGACCGTCGGGTCGCGATCCAGGGCGACGACCTGGGCGCCAGTCTTCAGGATGGCGCGGGTGTAGCCGCCGGCGCCGAAGGTGGCGTCGATCACGACATCGCCAAGCGCGGGAGCCAGGGCCTCGATGACCTCGGCCAGCAGGACGGGGGCGTGAGGGGCGTTGGGGAGAACGTCGGTCACGATCCGCCTCCCGCCAACTTCATCTGGGCCGCCAGCTTCAGGGCGCCGATCTGGGCCATGCCGGCCTTTGCCAGGGCGCGCTGTTCGGCGCGGCGTGCCGCCCATTTCTCGCGCGACCAGATCTGGAAACGGTCGTTCAGGCCGACGATGACGACGGTGTCGCCCAGACCCGCCTCGGCGCACAGCGCCTCGGGCAAGGTGATCCGACCGCCGGAATCGTAGGCCAGACGCACCTGCTCGCCCATCACCTGCCACTCCAGCGCCGAACGCTCCTCGGAGCCGAACGGCAGGGCTTCGATCATTTCGGCATAGACGGCGAACAGGCGGTCGCCGCCCGCCTCCAGGCAGTCGGCCTCGATCGAAGGGAAGATGAACACGCCGCCAGCGGCGCCGTTTTCGGTCGTGCGGAAATCGTTGGGGATGAGGAGACGGCGCTTGCCGTCCAGCTGCTTCTCATAGGTCGAGAGAAACACGCCCTGTCCAATCGAGCCCTTCGGCCCGTCCCTAGATGCCCTGACGAACGCCCGCCGCGCCCGCCTCTCAGCCCCAAATCATGAAGCTGGGATAGCATGGGATGAAATGGGCCTCAATGGGATCGAAGCCAAGATTTAACCATGTTTTGACGTGTGACGACTTAAGCACGCTCGACCAGCTGGAACATACACGGAACAAACAAAGTATTCACAGGCTGTGAGGCGTTCTAACCTTCCATTGCCAGACAATAGGTTAACGCGCGCGAAAGCGCGGGACCGCCGTCAGAACGCTGAAATGAGGGGATAATCCAAACTCGGATTAGGCGACGCGCTTAGGGAGGGCGCCAACGCCCGACCCTCCGGGCCTCAAGTAGGCCGAAGGCCGATAGGCCTAAAGAAAAGTATGCCAGACGGCCTGTAAGCCGGGTTTTGTTCCGCTCCGAAGCCGAGGCCCGGATCGGCGACGATCATTCCTCTGGACCGACCATTGCTGATCGGTTCTCGCGACCTACCCGGACATCTGAGGCGGTGAGCCCCGCGAGCGAGCCCGCGCGATGTCCCTATTTGGTCTTGCTCCAGGCGGGGCTTGCCATGCCGTCCCTGTTGCCAGGTCCGCGGTGGGCTCTTACCCCACCCTTTCACCCTTACCGGTCTCGCAAGGCCGGAGGTTTGCTTTCTGTGGCGCTATCCCTCGGGTCACCCCGGGCGGAAGTTATCCGCCGCCTTTTCACCGTGGAGCCCGGACTTTCCTCGACGGACGCGAAGTCCGCCGCGACCGCCCAGCCGTCTGGCGCGCGCTAGATGCGCGTTAGCGGCGCGAACGTCAATTCAATACGCCCGTGACGCTATCGGCGCTGGCCAGCTGGAGCAGGCCGACCAGACGCGCGCGGGTTTCGCCGTCGGCGACGCCGTCGACGCGGGCCGGGCGCCAATGACGCTGGAAGGCGCGGACGGCGGTTTCGACGGCGGCGTCGTAGTCGCCGCTGGCCTTCAGGCCGTAGCCCAACCGATGCAGACCGGCGCTGAGCACCATCGGGCCGATGCCCTGATCGCCTTTCTGCAACAGGCCGCCCAAGGCCTGCACGCGTTCGGCCGCGGGTTCGAACCACAGGCCGTGCCCGGCCTCGGCCAGACGTTTCCAGGGGAAGAGCTCGCCCGGATCTTCCTTGCGATCCGGCGCCAGGTCGGAATGGGCGATGATGCGGTTGTCGGCGATGGTCCAGCGGCTGCGAATATCGGAAATCAGGGCGATGACGGCCGCGATCTGGGCTTCGGGGAAGGCGCGATAGCCGAACTCATGGCCAGGATTGACGATCTCGATGCCGATGGACGCAGCGTTGCAGTCGTCCTCGCCTTGCCAGACGCCGCGACCAGCGTGCCAGGCGCGGCGCTCCTCGGGCACCAGATGAAAGACGCGGCCGTCTTCCTCAACCAGATAGTGGGCCGAGACCTTGGCCTCCGGGTCGCGCAGGCGGGCCAGAGCGGCCTGGCCGGTCTGCATGCCGGTGTAGTGCAACACCAGCATGTCCGGCGGCGCACGGCGCGCGTCGAAGTTGGGCGAAGGCGCGTCGATGTAGGACGTCATGGGCGGCGTCGGCTCAGCGGCCGTTGCGCTCCCAGCCATAGGCGACCCAGGCGCCATCCACCTTGTGCGCCTCGATCAGGTCGGGATCGCTGTTGCGGCGACGCGGCGCAATATTGCGGCGGGTGCGCATGACCAGACCGACCAGAAAGACCAGAACGCCGGCGAACAGGGCGATCACCGCCACGGCCGCAGCGGTGAAGACGGCGAGGACGGCGCCGACCGCCATGGCGCAGACGGCGGCGATCATGCCGGCGACCCACATGACGGACGCCACCAGGCCGTTGGGACGGCGGCGGGCGGCATAGCCGATGGCGGCGAGACGTTCAGGCTGGAACATGGGTCATCCTTTCAGGCGATCCGGGGAACGCCTGACACGCAATGTCGGTCCATCGGGGCCTGCGGTCAATGGACCGCGACGCACGGTCGCGTGCGCCGCGCCCGTCAAAAGATCGGCTGGTCGGCCAGAACCACCGCGCCCTGGCTGCGCATGCGGTCGCTGTCGATCCGGCGCATCACGGCCTGGGCCTGGGGATCGGCCATGACCCCGCCCAGCATGACCAGGGCCTTGGCGGCCTCGGTCTGGACGCCGAACATTTCCGACAGGGCCTCGAACGGCGACTGCTGCTTGGGGAAATGCTTGAAGCGGACGGGCTCATTGTCGGGAATTTTGGCGAGTTGGCGGGCCTTGTTCACCGCCTCGGTCACGCCGCCCAGCTGGTCGACGAGACCCAGCGGCAGGGCCTGGGCGCCGGTCCAGACGCGTCCCTTGGCGATTTCGCGCACCCGGTCCGGCGACAGTTTGCGGCCCGTCGCCACACGGGTGATGAAGTCGTCGTAGATCCGGTCCATCGAACCGGCGAAGGCCGCGCGCTGCTGGGGCGTGAACTCCTGCGTCGGCGAGAAGGCGTCGGCGTAGTCCCCGCCCACCGTCAGCTCACGCATGTCGACGCCGAACCGGCCCAGCGCATCGGCCAGCACGAACTTGCCGCCGAACACGCCGATCGAGCCGGTCAGGGTCGTGGGCTGGGCCACGATCCAGTCGGCCTCGGAACTGATCCAGTAACCGCCCGAGGCCGCATAGGCGCCCATGGACACCACCACCGGCTTGCCCGCCGCCCGCGCCGCGCGCACGGCGGCCAGGATCTGCTCGGACGCTTCAGGCGAACCGCCCGGCGATGAGACGCGGAAGACGATCGCCTTGACGCTCTTGTCCTCGATCGCGTCATAGATGGCCTCGGCCGTGTCGTCGGAATGGATGGACGAGCCGCCGCCGAAGCTGGCGCCGCCGCCCCGCCCGGTGACGATGGCCCCCTCTCCGCCGACGATGGCGATGGCGTTCTTGCCCGAACCCGTGCGTTCGCCCTTCTGGCTGGCGTATTTGCCGAACTCGACGATTTCGGCGCCTTTGCCGGCGCGGGTCTTGATGGCGATCTCGGCCTCTTCGACCTGGCCCACCTTGTCGATCAGCTGGTTGCTGAGGGCCTGTTCGGCCGAATAGGGGCCGGCCTCGATCACCGTCTTCAGCGCCGGGGCCGTCGTTTTGCGATCCTTGGCCGCGTTGGCCAGGGCGGTGTCGTAGATCGACGTCATCCAGGCCGTCATCGCCTCGCGGTGCGGGCCGGTGTAGTCGCTCTGGGTGTATTCGTTGACGGCGTTCTTGTATTCGTAGCGCTGTTCGAACTCGGGCTTGACGCCGTACTTCTGGAAGGCGCGGCCCAGGAACAGGCTGTCGGCCGAGAAGCCCGTGGCCTGGAAGCCGGCGGTGTTCTGCATCCACAGCTCCGACGCCGATGCCCCGACCATATAGGTCGACATCACCGCGCCCGACGGGGCAAAGCCCTGACTGTGGGCGACGACCGGCTTGCCTGCGTTGCGGAAGCGATGGATCGCCTGGCGCAGTTCGTCGGCGGTGGCGGGCGTCATGCCGCTTTCCGGCAGGCGGATCAGCAGAGCCTTGACGCTGCTGTCGCTCTGGGCCTGATGCAGGCCATCCACCACGTCCGTCAGGGCCAGGCCGGAACTGCCGAAGGCCGCGAACGGATTGGACGACGGTTGGTCGCTTACGCCGCCGCGCAAGTCCAGCTCCAGCACGGTGGTCGCCGGCGTCGTCGGCTTGGACGACGAGGCGACGGCGACCGTCAGCAGCACCACGGGAATGACGACGACGAACAGGATCAGCCCGGTGAAGACACCAAGGACCGTCAGGAAGAATTGCTTCATCGGAGGGAAAACGCGCGCTCGCAGGCCGGAAATGGCGTCGCCAGCATAGGGGGACGCAGGCCGTCGTCAAATGACGTGCGTGCAATCCGTCGGTTGACGTCGCGTTCGCAGCCGCACCCGATTGCTGCGGCGCAGCGTGCGGATTGATGCCGGGGCCGGAAATCCCTATATGAGCCGCCTGTGAGCGAGGGCCTGCGCCCCGCGTTTTTCGGAGACCGCACGATGCTGGTCACCCTGATGAAGTCCAAGCTGCACCGCGCCACGGTGACCCAGGCCGATCTCGATTACGAGGGATCGATCGCCATCGACATGGACCTGCTGGACGCCGCCGGCATCTATCCGCACGAACAGGTCGATGTGCTCAACATCACCAATGGCGCGCGCTTCACCACCTATGCGATCGAGGCGCCGCGCGGCTCCAAGGTCATCGGCGTCAACGGCGCCGCCGCCCGCCTTGTGCAGAAGAACGACAAGGTGATCGTGGTCACCTACGGCCAGCTGCCGCAGGAAGAGGCGCGCCAGTGGAACCCGAACGTGGTCCTGCTGGACGACGCCAACGCGATCAAGACCGCCGGCTAAGGCGCTTCGCCTCTCAGACTGCAAAAAGGCCCGCCGGCGACGGCGGGCCTTTTCTTCATGCAGTCGATGCGATCAGCGGGCGATGTCGTAGACGCCCGAGATGTCGATCCGCACCGTCAGTTCGCCGGCGGAAACCGGGGTGTTCTCGGCCCGATCCATCGACACGGCGCGGGCGGCGAACATCGGCGGCATCGGCGGCGGGGGCGCATAGCCGCCGCCCTCGGTCAGGTTGCGGATGCCCGACAGCTGGACGTTCAGCGATTGGGCGTACAGCTGGGCCTTGGCCTGCAGGTTGCGCACGGCCAGTTGGCGCGCCTGGTTTTCGGCGGCGGTCGGATCCTTCAGGCCGAAGCTGATTCCGTCGATCTGGTTGACGCCCGCGGCGACCACGGCGTCAGCCGTCGTGCCGACTTTGCTCAGGTCGTTGATGACCACCGTCACGCGGTTGACCGCCTGATAGCCGCGCAGCTTGGGCGGCTCGTTCTGGACGTAGTCATATTGCGCCGACAGGTTCAGACCCGAGGTCTGGATGTCGCGTTCGGCGATGCCCGCGCGGCGCAGGGCGGCGACGACGCGCGTCATTTGCGCAGCATTGTCACGCATGGCTTGCTGAGCCGTGACGGCCTCGGTCTGGACGCCGAAGGTGACGTTGGCCATGTCCGGCGCGGCCTTCACCTCGCCATAGGCCGACAGGTTCAGCGACGGCGCGGGCTGCATCATGTGCATGGCTCCCATCGAGGGTTCAGCGGTCTGAGCCATGGCGCGCGGCGTGGCGGCGGCCAGGAAGGCGGCGGCGGCTACGGCGCCGCCAAAAGCGACGGTCTTCAAAGAAACGGTCTTCAGGGGGGCGGCGGCCAGGGTGCGGGTCATGCAGTCTTCTCCGTAAGCGATCCGGGACCGGCGCGTTCGCCGATCCGTTGCAACGACCTTGGCCGTTCTCGCCTGAACCAACGCCCGTGCGCCGTGGCAGTTTCCGTTCATCTTCGTGAAATCGCCGAAAGATCGCCTTCTTGCCCGCCCCCGCTTGGCAAGGCGCGCCCGCGCCTGCTAGGCGAAACCCCTACCGCCGAGGCGCGCCTTGGGGGCCTGTAGCTCAATGGTTAGAGCCGACCGCTCATAACGGTCTGGTTGGGGGTTCGAGTCCCTCCGGGCCTACCACCCCCTTCGTTTTCGACAATGAAAACAACGGTTTTAGATGGTTTGACACTCAGGGTTTGACACCGGCCGTTCTCTTTTCGGCCTTTTCGAGCTTGGCGATCGCCGTGTCTGCAAGCTTCGCCTGGTCCGCAGAACGCGTGTAGGTCTCCACCTCGTCGAGGCTGGTATGGCCCAGGACGGCGGCGATTTCTTTGGTCGTCGCGCCAGCTTCAGCCAGCCGCCGGCCCGCCGCCTTGCGCAGGCCGTGCGGGGTGCGGCCCGTCACGCCGGCAAGCGTCGCGCGCTCTACGAACCAGCTGGTGAAGCCGGCCGGTGAAAACGGCCTGCCGTACTGCGTCAGAATGAACGTCATCCCGGCGCCGTGCCGGGCGATCTCGGCTTTCAAACGCGGGTGGACCGGAATCCAGATCGGGACGTCTGTCTTGTCCTGAGTCACGGCGATTCGGCCATTCTTGACGTGCTGCTGACCCATGCCGACGACGTCGGACCGGCGGACACCCGTATAAAGCAAGAGGTACAGCGCGAGGCGCTCGCGCGTGCCCTCCCCCCACTTCGCTTCGAACGTCTCGATCTCGGCCTCCGACCAGGGGATGAAACCCTTGGACTTGCGCTTTCGAGACTTGGTCTCTCGGACCGGGTTGTCTTTGCGCCAACCCAGTTCGACGGCGACAGCGAAGGCCTTCATCAGACGCTTGCGCAGATTGCGCTGGGCGCCGGGCCGATCGGCCATCTGGTGGAAAATGCCGTTCAGATGCTGCGGCTCGATCGAGACGGCGGACCGGCCGCCCCAAGCCCCAGCCCGAAAGCGATCCAGGATCTGACGATAGGTCTTCTGGGTCTGAGGCTCGAGATCGAGGAAGTCGGCCGAGCGATAGTATTCGATCATCAGGTGGTTGATCGAGCGCGGCTGGACCTTCGTTGCGGGGTCAGCCTTGGGCGCGCGGCCGTGCGCCAGGGCATAGGCCGCCATGAACTCGGCCGAGCCTGGATCGCCCGGCAACCCAACAGTCGCGTAGCCCTTGCGGCGGTAATAATGGCGTATCCGCCCATGGCGGTCTTTGAACCGCTGGACATAGGCCAGGTCGATCGTCGCCATGCCGTTCATTGGGGCAGAACGTCATCCCACTCGTTCCGCCCGCTCGCCTTTGCTGCGGCGACCTCCATCCGGTCGCCCAACACCAAGCGAAACCCGCCTTCCTTGGGGAAGTCAACGGCCGCGACCTGATGGCCGCACTTCTCCATCACGCCCATAGCGCGCTTGATGTCCGCTGCGGTGAAGGCGACGCGGGTGGTCATGCGGCTGCCGCCTCATCGGCAAATGCCCTGATGTTGAGCCGAACCGGGTTTGTCATCGCAGCGCCCTCGCGGCCGAGGGAGCGGCGACGCCGGGATTGAGGGCGACGCCGTCGCCCGCGCGCTGACCGTCGCGGTAGGCGCCCCAGTTCATCGGCCGCCTCGCAGATCCCGTCTCGATCTTGACGCCGCGCCTGGCCAGCTCTTCGGTGATCAGGGCGTTGCGCAGGACGACAAGTCCCCGGCCGGTTGGCTGAGGCGGGATCAAAGCGAGGATCCGCGCGGCGAGCCGGTCCGCCATACCGTCGAGGAAGGGCATAACCCGGGCGGCCTGTTTTATGTGCGGGAGGTGGCGGACAGCGCGCATGATCGCCGCCGATTCCGTGCGCATGGCGCGTTCGCAGATGGCGAGCAGATAGGCGGCGATCTCGACCTCGTGCGTCAGGCCGACGAAGGTAATCCGGGTCGGTGCGGCGCGACCGCCGGTCCAGTACCGGGTGTTGGTCAGCTTCGCGATCGCGCTCGCGGGCTTCCAAAGCTTCAGGCCAACGGTGCCGGCGGCGTCATGCACATGGTCGCCGAAGGGTGAGGCGCGCAGATCGGCCTCATCCATCGTCATGTTGTAGTCGGCCAGCAGCTGGGCGAGCTTCTCGGTCGCCGCCATGGCTTCGGCCTCGGTGCAGCCGTTCTCGACCGTCTTGGCCCGCAGAGCGCGAATGCGGGCGGCGATGCGCTCGCGTTCGCTCATGCCGCATCCTCCCGCCAGTGCTCGAGTTCATCGAGCGCCATGCGCAGGGCATCCTCTGGCGTCCAGGGAAGCGCCTCGCAGCCATAGCGAGCGCGGGTGTGGACTCGGTGTTCGGCGCGGTTGTAGCCCTGGTCGAGCATATCCAGTTCGACGTCCACCGTGACCCGCGCCGTGGTCATGGCGTGGTCCCACGTCAACGCCGCATGATCGACGAAGGCGCGGGCGACCCACTCCTCAAACCCGGTTCTTGGCGGCGTGGTGTTCCCCCAAAAGTCGCAGTCGGTCCAGGCGTAGGGGTTGGCGTCGAACTCCTCTTGTTCGAGAACGCCCAACGCGAGCCGCGCGCCGATCCGCACCGCCTCTACCCGCATCAGATCCGAGAAGGTGAAGCGGTCGTCGCCATAGTAGTCATCGATGCCGGCGTCGATCGCCAAACCCACAGCGCGATCGCGGCTCTCACAGAGGCTCTCAACTTCTTCGGCGAGCGCGCTGCGGCCGCCGCGAGTGAAGATGTCGTCCGCGTCCCCGTAGCGATGGACGCCCTTCCAGATGCCGAGCCAGACGTCCCAGCCGTCAGGCGCGACGAGACCTTTGTCTTCTCGGGCGTAGTAGGGGCGCCCCTCATCGCTGTCGCGGCACTTCAGGTGATCGCGTGTCGGCCGATCGGCCCGCCACCGTTCCATTTCTGCTGCGTATTCATCAGCGCGGTAGTCATCGGCGTCAGGCTTGCACCGCCGCCACCACTGCAATTCCTCACGGATCGTCTGAAGGCTGCTCACGGCTTGGCGATTCGCAGCCTCAATGATGTGTCGGGCCGTGGCGTCCGCATCGTAGCTTTGCCGGATCTCGGACTTGCTAAGCAAATAGTCGTAATCCGATCCGGCCGCCCATCGCAGAGCCGATTTCAATGTGCCCAGGCCATGGTTGCGGACGATGATCTCACCGACGTCGCCAGACACTGAGATCGAGCCGGGCGCCCAAGTCAGGGTGAAGCCATAGGCCCATGACCTCCCCGTGCGGCAGACGAAGCTGCGCGACGGAACGGCGGTGGCGACATGGCCGCTGTAGCTTTTGCGGATCCGGCGGAGGTCTTCAGCGTAGACGTTCATTCGCGCACCATGGCGTCGAGTTCGGCGCGCGAGGCATTCGGCAGCGGGTCGCGGCGCAGGATCGGGATGATCAGCTTCCCGCGCCGTTGCTTCGCGCGTTCGTTGGCAAGGTCGGTCTCGGCCCGGTCAAGGCGAGCAAGGGCGGAGCGCGCAGCGGTGCGGGCGGTGTGGGCCTCGGCTCGGCGGTCCTCGATCTCCTGCTGAAGGCGCGTCACCTCGGCGGCGGTGGCGTCGCGCTGGTCCTGGGTTAGGCCAGCCTCAGTCAGCAAGGCGGCAACCATCAGACCCGCCCCTGTGGCCCGATACTCCTGGCGGTCGGGGGCGTAGTCGTCGGGCGCGGCGATAGGGACGATCAGCCCCTTGCGCTCAAGGGCCGCCGTAGCGGCGCAGGCGTAGTGGTCCGCGCCGCTAGCGATTCGATGCATGGCCATGACCTGGCTGCGGGCCAGCGACAGGGTGAAGGCGCCGGAGGTCACGTAGTCCTGGAAACGGAAGTTGCTCACTGTGCGACCTCCGCCGGATAGCCATCGTGCTGAACGCCATCCAGGCGACGACCTGCCGCCTTCTTTCCGGCGCGGTAGCAGGTCGGCTCATCGTCGATGTGCATGCCCTCGGCAGAGGCCGGGGTCAGGGTTTCAAAGTGCCACTGGTCATTGAACCAATCAGCAGTCTCAACCGTGCGGCCGAGGGTGTTCTGAGCGTTCTCGCCCGGCGTCCAGTCGCCCCATTGTTTGAACAGGAAGGGCGTTCCGGCGGCGGCGCAGTCATCGCGGATGTCCCGCGCCCAGTCCGGGTGCATTGGGCGAGAGCCTTGTCCGCTCTCTCCCCCGACGACGACCCAGTCGATGCGATGGCGGCGGTCGGGACCGTCGCCGCCTTCGTTGAAGCCGTCACCGCAGTCGAAGAAATAGTAATCACCTGTCTCGAGGCAGTTGTACTTCCAGTCTGTCTCGTGGTCTTCGGGCGCATATCGGGGCGCTTGGATGGCAGTCAGGTGGACTGGTCCAAGCAACGGCTCGGCCGAAACCCAACGCACGACGGCGGGCGTCTCCAGCAGGATTGGTATTCGCTCATCGGCGCGCGCCTGGTCCTCGGCGCTGACGCCCAGCCACACGTTCGGCAAAGGCCATGCGGTATCGTCCAGACTGACGCCATGCGAGGCGCCGTCGATGCGGGCGGCGGCGTCCTCGATCAGCTGCGGCACGATGAACGACATGTGGTCGAGCGCTCGTTGCGATTCCGCGAGGCGGGCGAAGTAGGCCAGCATCCGCTCCGGTCTCTTCGTCAGAACCTGAAAGACGTGCTGGGGGCACAACGCCATGACCGCAAAGATCTGGTCCAGCTGGTCATCGGTGACGCCGTCGTGGAACAGATCGCCATGTGCGGCGACGAAGATCTTGCGCGGCTTGGACCAGCGCAACGGCTGGGTCAGCCAGTCGGCGTTGAACCGCACCTCACCGTTCCAGACCGGGCCGGCCTTGCTGTCGGTCGTCAGGCCCTTGCGCGAGGGGTGGTCGCGCAGGCGGGTGCCGGCGAGCTTCATCGCATAGCAGTTCGTACAGCCCGGCGAGACGACGCTGCACCCGGTGACGATGTTCCAGGTCGCATCGGTCCATTCGATGTGGGTGTTGTCCGCCATTAGCGGCGCCCCCGCTCTTCCGTGCAGCAGTCGGCGGCAAAGCGGATCGCCGTCGCTGCGACTTGGATCGCCTCGGTCTTCATCGCCTCAAGGTCGCGCCGCTTCTGGTTGGTCCAGACGTGCGCCTTTAACTCGTCCACCTCCTCATGAATGATGGCGAACCCTTCGTGCGCCGAGTTGTAGGGAGGCCGCGCGCGCGCCGCCACGATCGCCTCTGTGAGTGCGTAGTCGGCGGCGTTGACCAGCGGCGCGTGAACATCGGCGGTGAGGCAGTAGAAGCTCAGGAAATCCGTTGGCAGCGCTCGGCCCGACTTCAGCAGTTGGCAATGCTCGACGATCTGTTCGAGCATCGCAGCCGAGGACGCGCGGCTGTCTTCGTCAGGCGCGCCGCGTAGGGGGTGCTCCACGCCCTTTAGCTGGTCAATGGCGTTCGCCAGCGCGCCTGCCATGTCAATCTTCAGGCGGGCCATCAGGCGGCCTCCGCCTCTGCGACCAACGTCTTGGCTGCTGCGATCTCGTCAGCGAAGCGGCTGGCGTCGATGACGACGACGGTCGAGCCGGGCCAGTAGGTCGTGACTGTCTCGGTCTTCTTCCACTCATTGAAGAAGTCGATCAGCTTCGGCAGATCTCTGCACTCGGCGTCCTCGTGGTGCTCGTCCATGAGGTAGTTTTCGATGGCGTCCTCAAGATCGAAATCGAAACCCTTCGCGGTCGTGACGTAGCAGTAGCTGGGCGGCGCGGATCCCATGTCGATCAGGTTCTCGACCAACTCCTCGACGCTGCCGGCGTAGGTTTCCTCGCCGTCGCACACCCACTTCGCCCATTCACCGGAAGCCGCCCATTCCTCTGGCGTCAGGGTCGGCGCGGCAATCAGTGCCTTCGCGGCTCGCACGTTGGCGGCGCGTTCGCGCGCTTCAGGCAAGCGCTCGGCCGCCGCGCGCTCGAGGTATTCAGCGCCCTTCAAGTCGACCGAGAATCTTTCCGCATTCGGGGCGTAGAAGACGTTCGGGGTTTCCCCTTCCTTCGCCACCTTGATCAGGATCGGGATCGGGCGCGACGTGTCCACGCCTTCATTCAGGCTGAGGCGCGGGAAGTCCAAGATCGGCAGTTCCACGGTGTCGCTCATCACGCCGCATCCTTCATGTCGTCGGCGATCACCAGCCGATTGCGGCGCAGGGCGGCTTGCAGGACGTCGCGGCCCTTGCCGTTGAGGTAGGCGTGGCCAATCAGACGATCGCGGTCGTTGCCGGCGTCCAGGGCGAAGACAGAGACGGCGCGGCGGTTCTGCGTGTCGCCGTCGATCTCGAGATCTTCGACCTCGACCAGTTCGAGGGCCTGAAGGCCGCGCTCGCGCTGAATGTGACGGGCCAAGGCTTCCACGTCGGGGAAGGCTTTCGGCTTGTCGGCGGGGTTGGCCGTCAGGATGGCGAAGCGGACGTCGTGGGACATGCGGTATCTCCGGCGATACAGGTTGCGGGGTGCGTGGGTCGGGTGGTTGTGGGCGGCCAGCAGGGCGACGCCTTCGATCCAGGGGCGGTCCATCAGGCGGCCTCGTCCTGATCCGCGCCGGCGTCGTCCGTGCCGTCGTCGCCGGTCGGCGTGTCGCCGGCGGCGGCGAGGTGTTCGTCGGTTAGGATGACGGCGCCCTCGTGGGTCCAGTCGAAGCCGTCCTCGCCGAACTCGACGCCATTGTCGTCGAGGAAGCTGGCGAGGATCTGCGCGGCCAGTTCGGCGGCCTGCTCCTCCGTCAGATCGGGTCGGCGGTCGGCGGCGACGGCGGTGATCGCCTCGACGAACTCCTCTTCGCTGGGCGCGTCAGCTTGGGCCGGCGTCGGGGTCAGAACGCCGCCGGCGGCGTTGGCGGCGACGACGATCATCTGATTGATCGCCAGTTCCTGCTCGCTTGGCGCGGCGTAGTGATTGAGGCGGTCCTTCACCGTCTTGCCATTGGCGGCGGCGATGATGCCTGAGGGCAAGGCCTGCCAAGGCAAGGGGCGATCGAGGTCGCTGGCGATGCTGACGACTTCATCCGGCTGGCCCGCCTCCGGGCGTTCCTGGGCGGCGGCCAGAAGGCGCAGATGACGCTGGCGGGCTTCGGCCCAGACCGCGTCACGCGCGGCGTTCGCGGCGGCGCGGTCCTGATCTTCCTTGGCGCGCTGTTCCGACGCCACTCGCGCGGCCTCGACCAGTGCGGAGCCTTCGGCCGTCAGCTCGCCGGGATCAGCCAGCCAGGGTGTGCCGAGAACAGGCGCCTCATCGTCCCACTTCGGCGCTTCAGCTCCGAACACTTTCGCCTGGGCCTCGCGGAGGGCCGCGATCCGCGATTCGCTGGCATGCAGTCCAGCGGGCAGCGGGGGATTGCACCAATCCACGCCGAGGGGCGCGCCGTAGCCGCGTTTGACGACGAAGCGGCCGAGGCGCGAGCCGAACTGCTTGATGCCTGAGAAATCCAAGACGTCAAGCGCTTGGAGGCGCGCACCTTCAGGCGATGCGCTGGCATCCGGGGCAACCACGATCTCATTCCACAGGTTGCCGTACTCGGTCATCTCGTAGGCGGCGAAGATGGTTTCGACGGCAGCCAGCCATTCGGCCGGGGTCAGGTCGATCGGCTTCGGGGCGTTGTCCTTCGCCGTGAGCTTCTGGCGGGCGTCGCGCACCGACAGGTGTTTGGGGTCGTCACGCGGCAGGGTCATGCGCTGCTGATCGGCCTCGTCCAGCTTCAGGAAGCGGCGGTGTTGCTGGACGTGTTCGGGGGTGTAGCCGAGGCGTTCGGCGATCAGCTTGTTCTCGAAGCCCAGCTCCGCCAGCTGCTCGAAACCCTTGGCCTTCTCGATCGGGTTCAGCTTGCGACGCAGCAGGTTCTCGGCGATGGCGGCGAAGCGGGTTTCCTTGGCGTCGCGGTCCAGCAGGCGGGTCAGGATCGGCTCTTCGGCTTCCCAGTCGCCGTCGTTGATCGCCTCGCCGATGGCGCGCCAGCGGCGTTCGCCGGCGACCAGGCGATAGCGCGGCAGGGTCAGTTCGCCGGCCGGGGTGACGACGGTGATCGTCGCGTCCTGAAGATCATCCTCGGCCATGGGGCGCACGACCAGGTTCTGAAGCAGGCCGTTTTTGACGATGTCGGCGCGCAGGGCGTCCAGCTCATCCTTCGCCTCGTCGCTGGTCCAGTCCTGACGGGCGTTGTCCGGATCGGGCAGGATCTGGTCATGGCGCAGCGCCAGCAGGCCGTCCGGAAGGCCCTCCCCGCCCTCCGCGGTTTCGGCGCGGTTGATGGCCTCGAGCTGCAACAGGCCGTCCGGAGTTAGGCCGTTGGCGATCGGCTCGGCGTGCAGCAGGCCCGCCCCCTCCATCCCCTTCAGCGTCTTGCTGAGGTTGGAGTGGTCGCGTCCGATCAAAGCCGCCAGGGCGCTGACCGACGGGATTGTCCGGCGGCCCGCCGGCGTGGCCAGGGCGCGCAGGACGTCAGCGTTCTGGACGGCGAGGATATTCAGTTCGAGCATGATCGGGATCCGGTCAGGCGAAGGCGCGCAGCGCGCAGATGGCGGCGGCGATCAGGGTGGCGATGATGAGAAAGCGGGCGCCCGTCTTGTTCGGGCGCGGGTTCAGCGGGCCGCCATCCGGCGAGCGTCGATCGGCAGCGTCGGCGACCTGATCCAATCGGAGGGCCGTGCCGAAGGCTCCGGCGAAGGCGTTGTCGGCGCGCAGTCTGTGGGCGACAGCGCGCGCGTCGTCCGAGGTCAGCAGGCGGTCGTAACCGGGCATGACGACGGCGACGCGCGTTTCGCGGGCGATGTTGCGCGCCGCCACGATGCACGGTTCGGTGTAGCAGGACGCCTCCAGCGCGAGGACGCAGTCGGCCACGCGATCGACGCCGGGGCGGACCGATCGGGCGACCATGGCATCGACCCGCTGCGCCAGGCGCAGGGTCGATCCGACGGAGAGGTGACGAACCGGGTTCGTCGGGAAAGGCAGGACGTTGGACATGGCGCGGACGCTCCCGTGGGTGGGTGTCCGCACCGGACCCGGCGGGATTGCCGGTGGCGCTAGGGCAACGCCTTGTCGGTGCGGACAAGGCGAGGAATAATGGGTGAAGTTTCACCCTGTCAAGCCGAAGGGGTGATATTTCCCCCTTTCTGGATTTTTCGGCGTCTTCGGACGGGGTGCATTTCACCCGTCCAGACGCGCGCTATCGGCTTGACCCTTCACTCAGTGGTTGCGACCTTGGAGCGGCTGAGGGGCGCGCATGACCGACGACAAAGACCAAGAACTTCGAGCGCTTCGCGAACGCGTGGCGCAGCTGGAGGCGTCGGGCGAACAGGTCGTCGCGCCGACCGCAATCGCTCCCGCTCAGCCCAAGCCCAAGGGCATGGGTGGGTGCGGCGTCGCGGCGGTCGTTGTTAGCGGCCTGGTCGTGGCGGGCTGGCTGATCGCGACAATCTTTTCGTCGGGCGCGCCGTCGGGCGGTTTCGACATTGCTCAGGACATCAAGGCGCAGCAGTCCCTCTGGAGCCCGCCGTCGGGCTATACCGTGCACGAGACCGACGCCGGCGGTCGGATCGGGATCGAGTGGACCAAACCTTCGCGCAGCGAGTGTCGCGGCGGCGGCGTCACATGCTTCGCCGTCAATCTGGTCAGCGAGAAGGACTGCCCTCGAAACCTCTATGCGTCGATCACCCTGTTCGACGCATCCAATCGCAATATCGGCTGGACCAACGACACGGCCCAAGGCGTCAGGGCGAATGAGCCGATCCGGCTTGTGTTCACGACCTATACTGAAAACGTCGATGCCGCGCGCGTGGCCGAACTCAGCTGCTACTGACCGCCGGTCAGCCGGCGCGACGGGCTAGAAGCGCCGCAGAGAGCCGATAACCCAGCCCCGGATCCGCACCTCGGTGTCGGAGACGTCCCCGTCGGCGTAGGGAATGGGGGAGGTCCAGCGCGGATTGGTCGAACGCGGCCACAGCTGCACGACGCCGCCGATGATCTCGACTTGTTTCAGCGTCACCTCGCGAACGCCGCCTTGGGCGCGGATCCGTTCGACCTCGACGATGTCGCCATCGCGCGGGCTGTATTCGATCGCCGTGACATCGACGCAGTGGACCATGTCGCCGTCATAGATCGCGGCCGGTTGGCCGTTCCGCTCCAGGGCGTTCATCGAGTCGCCGCGCACGACCGACAGCCATTGGGCGGCTATGGGGAAGCGGAGATCTGCGGCGGCCGGGTAAGTCTCAGGCTCGCTCTGGTCCTCATCGATCTCGAGCCATGCGCCGGCCTGGACGACGCCCCGGATCGGCAGGGTGGCGGCGGCGATCGTCGCTGCGCGCTCGGCCGCGTCGCTACCGGACATGAAGGCGCTGGACGGCACCTCCAGATAGTCGGCGATCTTGGCGATCGTGTCGGCGCGCGCGTTTCGGCTGCGGCCGGAGAGGATGTCGCGGACCAGATGGTCGTTTCCGCCCACGCCTCGCGAGACGGCGCGAGGCGATGTGCCTCGGTCGGCAATCAGCTGGCGCAGCTTGTCGCGGTCGATCTCGATCATGCGCGGCATTGTGGCAGGCGCCGTTTCCACCTCTGAGGGTGAATATCCCCTTGACGACAGGTGAAGTTTCACCCTATCCGGCGAGGTATGAGCATCGCCCCCTTCCTCGCGGCTTGTGACGCCTTCAGCGCCGAAACGGGTCAATCCCGCCGTTGGCTGTCCAAGCGCCTGTTCAGCGACACCTACCGGCTCGAGCGTCTTGAGGACGGTTCGATCGACGTCGGCGTCCGGCGTCTGGAGCGCGCCCGGGCGGATCTGGCTTTGCTGGTCTCTGAACATTCGGCGGCCTCGTCGTCTGATGACGCGGTTGTGGCGCCGGGCGCGGATCATGGCGCCGAGAAAAGCTTGGCCGTTTTCTCCCCGGCAGGAGGTGCGGCATGAGCGCCGAACCCAATCGCTGGCTGAAGCTGAAGACGAAGCTGCTGATCAAGGCCTGCGGCGGCCTGGAAGAGGCCTCGGCCGCCTGCGCGGAATCATGCCGGCCCTATTCGGTGCCGCACCTGTCCCGTTGCCAGCGGCCCGACGGCCCCGATTTCCTGCCCATCGACATCGTCCTGTGTCTGGAAGCCTATTGCGGTCAGCCGATCGTCACGGCCGCGATGGCCGAGGCGCGCCCGGCTGGCGACGTGGTCGGATGCCTGCGCGACGAGGTGGCGGATGTCATCGAGCGCGGCGGCGACCTGTCTAAGGCGGTGCGGGCGGCGATGGCGGATGGTCAGGTCGATCCGCGCGAGGGCGCCGAGATCGGCGTGATGCTGGACGCCTTCTTCGAGGATCTGCACCAGGCGCGTCAGGCTCTGGCCGAAGCGATGCGGCCCAGAGAGGCGGCGGCGCGATGAGCGGCAACACCTTCCGCACTGGCTTGGGCGTGTGCCCGACGACCCCGCAAAAGGACATGGCGGCCTTTGACGCACTGCCGCCGATGGTGCGGGCGCGGCTGCGCGACGCGCCGTGCAATGTCGCCAGCGAGCCGCTGTTGCGGTTCTGGCGCTCGGATATCGGCGACGCCTCCGAACGGCACGACGCCCTGCTGGCCAAGCTGGCCAAATTGGATTCGGGCCTCGGCCGTATCGCGATGGGAGCGGCGGCATGACGCGGATCGATCACGTCGATGCGGACTTCGTGCTGCGCAAACGCGCCCTGCGCGCCAGCTGGAGCGCGATCGCCGGAATGACCGGATGTTCGGAGCTGGAGCTGCGGCGCAAGTTCGACGCGTCCATGCCCGCCGTGCCCATCGTCAAACCGGCCCTGTCGCCGCGCGAGAAGGCGGAACGCGCGCTGGTGAAGGCTGGCCTGGGTAAGGATGCAGCGGCCATCGTCGCCCGTCTGTGGCACGCCAATGGCGCCGTCCTGCCCAGCGCACAGTTGGCCCAGGGCATCGCCGGCGGCGGCGCGGCGCGCGCGGTCTGCGTCACGGCGCGAGAGGTCGCCAAGGCGCGGCTGGGCCTGACCTTCCGCGAAAAAGGGTTCGGGCTGTCGCCCGCCGATCTGGTCGTCGTGTCGCGGCTGGCTGAAGCCTGGGAGGCCGGCCAGTGATCCGACGTCCCGGCAAACCGCAGTCGCGACCGGCCGGGGTCAAGAGCCGGGCCGATTGGCGCGGTCTGGTCGAACTGGCCAAGGCCTGCGCCGACGACGCCGCCGAAGAGGCGTGGGGTCAGGACGCCGAACTGCGTCTGGCCAGCCTGGGCAACCGGGTCAACGGCGCCTCGACCGAGGTGTTCGCGCGCGAGGCCGGGGCGGCGACGACGGACGCCGCGAAGGCCTTCGTGCTGGCGGCCAAGGCGTTCGCGCGGCGCGAGACGCCCGGCGAGGTGCGGCGGCGACTGGCGGCCTCGGTCGCCGATCTTTCGATGTTTTTGGATCAGCAGCTGACCGGCCTGGCGGACCGGGATTTTCGACAGGCCCATCGCGGCCGACCGGAGGTGTGGGGATGAGGCTCTTCTCGTGGCGCTATCGGCCGCAGGCCTACTTGAGCGCAGGCTCGCCGTCGTTCGGGAGGCCGACATGAGCGCGCAGATCACAGCCGCCCATGTGGCGCTCGCGGTCGTGGCGGCGTGTCGGATGACGGGAGCGGATCCGCAGGCCGTGTTCGGCCCTGCCCATGGCAACAAACGCACCCGTCTGATCGCGGCGGCGGGCCTGATGACGGCGCTGAAGCTGAAGCCCCGCGACGTCGCCGGCGTGTTCAAGGTCGATCGGTCGCGGCTGGCCCCGTCCATGCTGCGCAACGCGGACATCGAGGCGGATCGCCTTTTGAACGTCGCGGAGGCGCTGCGGAATGGCGGCGTGCTGGATGGCGCGCGCCCACAGCCAAAGGCGGCGGACGCGGATGCGTCGGCGCGTAAGCCCTCGCCGGTTCAGACGCGCCCGGATCGCCCGGTCGCCCCGCCGCCTGCGCCCCCGCCGCCGCCGCCCGCCCAGCCCCCCGAACCCGATCGCCCCCGTCCCGCCGCGACAAACCCGGTTCGTTCGCGGCCGACGCCGGCGCGGTCCGGCGCGGTCGAAACGCTGAAGGCGGTCAGCGACAATATGGTGCGCTGGTCGCGGATTTACCTCTCGCGCGGCGTGCCGATCGGCGACCTGGCCGACCTGTTTGACGTGGACGTCGAGGCGCTGGCTGGCCGCCTGAAGCCCGAACTGGCGAGGGCGGCATGACGCAATATCGCTATCCCAATGGGCAGATCGTCACGGTGATCGAACCCTTCTATCCCGCGTCATGCGACGGATGCGGATGGCAGGGTTCTTCCGGCGACTGCGGAACCGATAGCTGGGGCGACGACAGCGACGTCTATTGCCCTTCATGTTCGAGGAACGGCGCGGATTGCGGCAAGGCGGCTGAAGCGGCCGTCCGCATCAAAGCAAGCGGGCAGGCCGAGCCATGACCGCCGACATCGTCGAATTCCCCGCTCGCCCGGCCGGCGAGCCTGTCCGCGTGCGCCGCGTCGCGGCTGCGGGTGACATCGTCGTCCTCTGCCTGAACGCCACCGTCGGGCTGTGGGCGGCCTGGCCTGTCGCCGCCGTCGATGACGACGGGGTGGTGATGGGCGTCACCAATCGCGCCGGCAAGATGCTGGGTGTCGGTCGGCTGAACTGCGCGCCGGACGTGCTGGCCTTCCGCGCCGCCGACCATGATCCGGAGGCCTTCGCCGCCCTGCGCTGGCGGACCTGGATGGATCAGGGCGATGCGGTGATCGCCTTCGCCGAGATCGCGACGGTGTCGTCATGACGAAACTGAAGGCAACACGTCAAAAGATGGCGCCTGCGTCTCCGGGCGATCTCGTTGTGCTTCAGATCCAAGGAACCGTCGGCTGGACGGTCCTGTCGGTCGCTGAGGTCGATGAAGACGGCGCGATCACCGCCGTGTTCGATGTCGATGGCCGGGCAATCGCCATCTATCGGATGACGGACAGCCTCTCGTCATGGTTCGTATGCGGCTCCGAACGGCTACGCGAGGGCGCGCACGCAGAACTTCAAGGCCTGACCTCGCCTGACATCGCCGCCATCAAGGCGGCCTTCCGGGAGTGCGCGGCTGATGTGTGAGCGGTGCGATCTGCTGGCGGCCGAGTTGGCGCAAATGAAGGATGAGCTGGCCGAATGGCGGCGGCAGGCGTCGGAAGAGCGCAGCGTCGTCGTCCACGGTGAGGTGCGCGACCGCTGGTCCAGGACGCTGCGTCTGGCCCCGTTGCTATCGCAGGCTGTCATCCTGCTGGTCGAACGCGAGGGGCGCGCGGTCCGCTACGACGCGATCGCGAGGGCGACCTGCCGACACTTCGACGACCTTGCCGACCCCTGCGCAAGCGCCAAGGTCACGGTGCACAAGGTGCGCCGCGCGATGGCGGCGGTCGGCATCAACGACGGGATCGAGACGGTTTGGGGCGTCGGCTATCGCATGCGCCCAAATGCAGCAGCCGCGCTGAGGCGGGTCGTATTCGGGCCTGAGGCACCCTCCATCGTCGGGGTGGCGGCATGACCCATGACTGGTCCGTTGCTGTCGATGACGCGATCGTTGCGGCTGCCCGAAGCGGCGCGGTCTTCGCGTTCAGTCTGTCGGGCGGAAAGGATTCCGGGGCGGCGGGCGAGGCCGGTCAGCGGTTCCTCGATGCTGTCGGTCATCCAAGGGATCGGCGCGTTGCGATCCATGCCGATCTTGGGCGAGCCGAGTGGAAGGCGACGCCCGAGGCTGTCGCCGCTACTGCCCGTCACCTCGGCCTGCCGCTGATGGTGGTGCGTCATCGAACGCACGACATGGTCTCGCGCTGGGAGACCCGGTTCACCCACGGCAAGCGGCGATACGCTGATCTGTCCGTGTTCAATCTCATCGGTCCGTGGTCGTCGTCGAGCCTGAGGTTCTGCACGTCGGAGATGAAGCAACAGGTGATCGCGCCTGCGCTTCAGCGGGCCTTTCCCGGAGAGACGATCGTCTCTGTCGTCGGCATTCGCAGGGACGAAAGCGTCAAGCGGGCCGGGGCGCAGATCAGTAAGTCGGAGTCCGCGCGGGATCGGGCTGATGGGTCGCGCATGATGACCTGGCATCCGGTGCTCAACTGGTCAGCGGACGCCGTTTTTGCACGCCATGCCGCGACGCGCCTGCCCCTACACGAGGCGTATTCCGTCTACGGATCCAGCCGGGTTAGCTGCGCCTTCTGCGTCATGCAAAGCGTCGGGGACCAGGCGGCCGCCGTGCGCTGCGCCAGCAACATAGACCTATACCGACACCTCGTCGCCATGGAGGCGGGGTCGAGCTTCAGCTTCCAGCCGACGCGCTGGCTGGCCGACGTCGCGCCAACGTTGCTGAGCGAAGGCCTCGCCTCGGACGTTCGTCGCGGCAAGGCTATGGCGCTTCAGCGGCGATCCCTTGAAGCGGGACTGCCGGAAGGCCTGCGCTACGTCAAAGGCTGGCCGCTACGGGCACCGGCCTGGGCCGAGGCGGAACGGGTCGTCGCTGCGCGCGGTGTGATCCTCGGTCATCACGGCTTGCCTGACCTGTTTCCAACGCCGGGTTCGGTGATCGCGCGGTTCGAGCAGTTGATGGCCGAGCGTGATGAGAAGGCGTCGGCGCAAGTCGCTCGAACACAGGCTGCAATCCGGCGCCAATGGAGGGCTGCGGCATGACGCGTGACCTGTTCGGCGAGACGCCTCGGCCGGCCCCGAAGGCCGGCGAGATCGCCCTGGCGATGGTGCTGCACGACCAGACCGACAAGGCGTGGCTGCTGGCCGAGACCAACGATCGCCGCGAGGCGCAGTGGGCGCCGAAGTCACAGGCGAGACGCGGCGAGGGCCGCGACGAGAACATCTGGACCATGCCGACCTGGCTGGCCCAGGAACGGGGGTGGATGTGAGTAAGCTTGGGGAGGCCGGCGCGTTCGAGGCGGCCTTGAACCTGCTGCGCGAGCAGCTGCGGGCGGTGGCGGACGTGCGCCGTCAGATCGCCAGCGATGAGGCGCTGAGGGCTGAAGATCCGAAGCATCAGCACGCGCTGATGGTCCAGACGCTAAACGAGATGGGGCAGCTGGCGCGGGCGATCAGCACGCTGGAAGCCGTCGAGGCCGGGCGGATCGTGGTCGCACCCGAGAAGGTGCTGCGGCCCCGCGTGGCGGCGGCCGACCTGCCGCCGATAGAGCGGACCAGCGCCCTGGCGGTGAAGACGCCCAGCGCGCCGCTGGGGGCCTTGTCATGAGCGACGTGGCGGTGACGTGGGCCAAGGCGCAGGAATGCGTCGATGCGGCCGGCAAGAAGGATCGCAACGCCAAACAGACGCTTGTGCATCTGGCGTCCTACGTCGATGCGCTGGGCGTGGGCTGGGCGTCGGTGCCCGTCTTGGCCATGGAGATGGATGTCTCGGAGCGGTCGGTTCAGCGCGGCCTGCGGGCGCTCGAGGCCATGTCGCTGATCAAGGCGACGGGCGAAAAGAAGAACATGGAGGGGCGTCTGTACCCCTATTACCAGCTGCCGCTGGAGACGGGTCACGCCAGCACGGCGCGTCGTCGCAAGGCCGAACGGGCGGCGGCGCGGGGTGACAGGGTGTCACCCCAAGGCGGGGAAAATCCGGGGTCGCCGGGTGACAAGGTGTCACCCCAAGATGTCGCATCTGTCACCCCACGGGGTGACACGGGTGTCACCCAAATAGGGAAGGGAATTACTCAAGGGTTTAAACCCTCCGCGAGCGTGCGCGCGAGCGAGGCTGCCGGGAAGGCTTGGGCGACGAAGGCGCCGGAGCGGGTCGCCCCGCCACGCGTCGAAGCGTCATGGCTTAACGCCGTCGAGCGCAGCCGTGAAACCGACGACCGGATGCTGAGCGCGGTTCGGGCCTGCGTCGCCCGTGATCCCGACTTCGGCCGGGGCAAGGCGATGAACCTGGACCGCTGGCTGGACGAGGATCGGTTCATGGCCTGGTTGCCGGACGACGGCGCGCTGGCGCAGGCCCCGATCGTCCTGGGCTGGGCGGGACCGGCGAACGTGAAGGCGGCAGTCATGGACGCGATGGGGGAAGCGGGCGTGGCCAGCTACCTCAATCACGCGGGCTGGGACGAAGGGCTTTGCGCGGTCGTCGCGGCGACGAAGATCGGGGCGCAGCGCCTGACGGATGGGGCGGGTTCGGCGCTGAAGGCGCTGGGCGTCCGGGTGATGACGAAGGGGGCGGCGCATGGGTAAGGCGGTTATGCCGATGCGGCTGAGCGCAGAGCAGCTGGCGCGCATGGAGGCCAGCCGGGCGCGGCGCTTGGCCGGTCCCGTCGAGGTGGTGGTGTCGGGCGTGACCCTGCGCCCTTCGCAGCGGGATGCGTTGATGGAAGCCGAGCGTCTGGCCGGCGGCTTGGCTGAGCGACGCAAGGCGGCCATGCTGGTCCGTCTGGTCGAGGGGCAGCTGAAGGCGGCGCGCGATGGGGCGGCCGTCGAGGCGGCGATCGAGGACACGTTGCTGCGGGCCGAGGCGCGTGGCGAGGCGTTCGAGGTCGAGACGGTGGCGGTCGGCGAGTTCCGGCGCGACGACAACGGCGGGCTGGCGCGGCTGAAGGGGCAGCCCATCCTCGACGTTCAGACCGTTCGGCGGGCGCGGCGCATCGATGGGATTGCCAGCCTCTATCGGGCCGGGCACCTCGACGACGACCAGCTGCGGATCGCGGACGAGTATCGCCAGCTGGTCGAGGCGGCCCGCCCGCCGGTCGGCGTCGCGACGATCGAGCCACGCGTGGGCCGGGCATGGGCGGATCCAGAGGCTCCGATGGCGGCGGCGATCGAGCGAGGACAGGCCGGCGCGCTGCTGTCGAGAAAGCATGCGGCGCTGACGCCGGAACAGGCCGCCGTGCTTCAGGCCGTCGCCGGTCGCGGTGAGAGCATTCGGGGGCTTACGGGCGGCGGTCGTCGGTGGCAGACGAATCGGTCGCTGCTGATCGAGGCACTTACACTTTCCGACAAAGTTCGATCGGTCGAGAAAATGTAGGTTGTCGGACGGGAACGCTAAGTGCATCCGTTCCCTCACTTCCAGAGGTGCGACCCCAGCCCGCCCGGCCCTGCCGAGGCGGGTTTTTGGTGGCCGCCATAGGCCACGGGTCCTTCCCCCAAACCCTGACGTATACGGGCAGCTTGGGCATGTAGGTTCTCAAGCGAAGACCTAAAATGCGCATAGCACGGATCGCGCACGGATCATGTTTGGCGCACGGGTGAACGCACATGAACGCACGGATGCAGTCAGCACCGTCGGGCTTCGTGACCGTCGCCCAAGCGGCGGCCGAACTGACGCGGCGCGGCGATAAGATCGATGCCTCGAACGTTTCGAGATACCTCGCCCGCAACCCCGACATCGCCTCCCGAAAGGAAGGCCGATGCCGATTCGTCGATCTGGCGGCGTTGATCCTTCATCGCTCGGGTAACACGCTGTCGATAGGGCGGCGCGACATGGTCCCGGAGGATGCTGCACCAACTGTCCTGGACGATGATGATGGCGGCGGCGTACCGCTGACGCCGGGCATCGCCTCGGAGATCCAGCAGGCCAACCTTCGCCTGAAACAGCTTCAGGTCCGCGACAAGGAACGTGAAGACGCACTGGCCGAGGGCGACCTTGTGCCGGCGGCTGACGTCCTGGCCGTCATCAACGGCGTGATGCAGACCTTCGTGACAGAGTTGGAGCGGGTCGAGATGTCCATCGCCACCCGCCACGGCCGCGTCGTCGCTGCTGATTTCCGCAAGGCGCGAAAGGATGCCCAGGCGGCGGCATCTGCCAAACTAAAGGTCGCGGCCGAAGCGCAGCTGCACCCGTCTGTTTCCGGCATGATCGCCACCGATCAGGCCGCTGCGCCCTGACGCGATGACCGCAATGTCGCTGGCCGCTGCAGCGGTCTACGCGGGTGTGGCGGCGGCGATGGCGCCCGCCCCTGAAACGAGCATTTCAGAGTGGGTAGCGGGCGGCGCTGACGGCGGGCCGGTTATCCTGTCGGCGCGAACGAACACGCCCAAAGAGGGGCCGATCAGTTTCGACGGCGTCGAGTATCTGCGCGAGCCGCTGGATCGGCTGCACCCTGACGATCCGGCATCGCGGGTCACCATTCGTGGCGGGGCGCAATCCGCCAAGAGCACCGTCGGACAGCTCTGGGTCTGCTGGTCGGTCGAGAACAATCCGCGCTCCTTCGCAATCGGCCTGCCTTCGGCGGGCGAGATCACGAAATACAACGAGCTGAAGCTCGAGCCACTGCTGGACGATAGTCCCCGGCTGAAAGACCGCATCGACCGCCGCGTCATCCGTGGCCGGCCGATGTCGGATGGCAAGAAGAAGACGCTGAAGACGGGCGCGCAGATCCGCCTCTTCAACCTCGCGTCACCGAAAGAACTACAGATGATCTCGACCGGGAACCTGATCCTGGAAGAGGTCGGCAACGCCCTCGTCGATGTTGGTGAGCGCGGCTCCCCGGTCGCCCAGGCGCGTGAACGTCAGGCCGCTTATTCGGTCATCGGTTCCAAGGAACTGATGATCTCGACGCCGTCCGTGCTGGGCGAGTGCGAAGTTTCAAAGGCCGAAGAGGCGGGCGACCAGCGCCGCTTCTATGGCCAGTGCCCTCACTGCACCGGCTTCTTCCACCTCGAGCCGGAGGATTTCAAACCGGCCTCGCCGAACGGCACGCCTCATCACTTCGTCTGCCCTCCCTCGGAGGGCGGATGCGGCGGCGTTTTGGAAGAGACGGACATGCTGACGTTCCGCCCCGCCGGGATCTGGCTGCCCACCTTCCCGAGCCAGAACGAGGATAACCCGGCGCCAGCCAAGTTCGTCGCAGCTGAAGACGTCCATGGCTATACGCGCCGAAACTGCGAAGGCCGCGAGCCCAGCTACTACATCTGGCAGGCATACTGCGGCCTGATCAGTTGGGCGAAGATCGCCAAGTCCATCGCCGACGCCAAGTCACCAGCGGAACTGAAGACCCTGGAGCAGCAGACCTTCGGTCGCGCTTGGGATCCTTCGGTCGAGGCGATGAGCTGGGAGGAACTTCACCGCCTACGCGAGCCATACGAACACTCCATCGTCCCGGCAGGGGCGGAATACGTCACGGCCTTCACCGACGTCCAAGGCGCCTATCTCGAAGGCGGCGCCATCGCCTGGGGGCCGGGCGGCGAGTGGTGGGTCATCGATCGTTGGGTCATTCCGGGCGACACAGCCGGCGACCAGGTCTGGTTCGAACTCGACGAGATCTACCGCCGAACCTACCCCCATGCCGAAGGCGGCGAGCTGGGGATCGAGGCGTTCGGCGTCGACACCGGATTCAGAACCCAGCGCGTCTATTCCTTCTGTCGCGGTCGTCCCCGGTCTTATGCCATGGATGGCCGGCCGGGCTGGAAAGTGCCGATCCTGGGCAAGGCCAAGCCGGTCAAGGTGGTCGAGCAGGGCCGGGTCAAGGGGCGCGTCAAGCTGTGGCCGTCCGGCACGTGGGAACTAAAGGCCATGTTGGCCTGGTCCCTGAAGCTCTCGACCGAAGCGGGCTACGCGGTCCGTCAGCAAGGTCGGGGACACTGGTCCATGGCCGAAGACGAGGCCTGGGCGCAGCAGATCACGGCAGAGGGTCTGGCCGAGGAAACCGACGACCGCACCGGCGAGATCAAGCGTTGGTGGAAAAAGCTGCGGGACCGCAACGAGTGGGTGGACATCTGGGTCGGCGCCCGCGCGCTGGCGTGGAGCCTCGGAGTCGGCGCGCCGGCTAAGAACGGCGCAGAGAATGTGGATTGGGCCGCACGCGCCGCTGCGCGCGGCCAGGCCTCGGCATCGGCGCCTGACCTCTTCTCGGGGGAAAAGACGGCGCCGAAGTCCGCAGTTGCCTTGGAGCCGTCCGATCCGACGCCGCCGGCGAATGACAAACCGGGTTCGTCGGAACGTCGGTTCTTCCGTAAGAAACGAGGCTGAGCATGGCGCTGACCGAAGACGATGTGATCCGTCTCGCCCGCCTGCGGGCTGACCGCGACGCCCAGATCAGCGGGCGGGCGGTGTCCAAGGTCGCTTCAAATGGTCGCTCAAAGGATATGGCGGCGGCAGATCTGAAGCGCCTGGATGGTGAGATCGAGGCTCTGGAAACCAAGGCTCTCACTGGGCGGTCGCGTCGTCGCGGTGCGATCACCTTCCGGTGGGACCGATGAGCGGCATGTTCGGCCTGCGCGGCCCTGCCTATCCTTCCACCCGATCGGCGTCGGTGGCTCATGTGCCGACGGCGTTCGAGCGACCCTATGAAGCGGCGCGCCGCGAGGGCGTGCACGCAAACTGGCGGCCGGGCCTCCGCTCGGCGGATGCCGACTGGCTGGATGACCGCGATGAGGTGATCGCCAAATCGCGTGACATCGGTCGGAACGAAGGCGTCGGCGCATCCGCCACCATGCGCGTCGTCAATGCGTCCGTCGGCTTCCGCTGGGATTTCACGTCAAAGCCGAACCATCGCGCGCTGGGCATCAGCTATGAGGCGGCGCGCGAGCTGGGCCAAGCGATCGGTGCTGAGTGGGAGCAATACGCTTACGGCATCCACTTCTGCGCCGACGCGGAACGCACCCTGACCTTCGGCCAGCTGCTGCGCCTGTCGGCCGCTCACATCTTCAACGACGGTGAGATGTTGGGCCTCGTCGAGTGGGCTGAAGAAGAGCTGACGAAATACAAGACGCGCCTGCGCGTCGTCGATCCCGATCGCCTGTCGAACCCGAACGGCAAGCCGGACACTCCAACCTTGCGCGGCGGTGTCGAGAAGAACTGGAGCCAGGCGCCGATCCGCTATTGGATCCGCGAGGGTCACCCCGACGACGTCGGCATGGGCGCCGGTCGCGTGTCTATGAACTGGAAGTCGTGGGAGCGTTACTCGACCAATCTGGGGCGGCCCCAGGTGCTGCATGCGTTCGACAAGCTGCGTGCCGGTCAGACGCGTGGCGTCACCCGGTTCGCGTCGGTGTTGAAGCTGTTCAAAAGCTTCTCGCGGTTCACCGACAAGACCATCGAGGCAGCGGCCCTCAACGCCCTCTTCCTCGGTTTCATCAAGTCCAATGCTGGTCCGTCGGCGGTTTCGGATTCGTTCGACACCGACGACATGTCGGGCTTCGCGGCGGAGCGCGAGGACTTTTACGACGAGAACCCGGTCGAGGTTCAGGGCGTCCGCTTCCCCGTTCTGGGACCGGATGACGAAGTCCAGATGCAGACGACGGCCCGCGACACCTCGGGCTTCGACGGCTTCACGCGGGCGATCCTGCGGCTCATCGCGGCGGCGCTCGGCGTCACCTACGAAGAGCTGTCCATGGACTTCTCGACGACGAACTATTCGTCGGCGCGGGCGGCCCTGATGATCGCCTGGAAGGAAACGCTCGCTCTGCGCGGCTTGATCGAGCAGCAGATCGTCTGGCCCTTCTTTGCGGCCTGGCTGGAAGAGGCGATCGACATCGGCGCGATCCAGCTGCCGGCAGGCGCTCCCGACTTCTACGACGCGATCGACGCCTATGTCGAAGGCCGCTGGCGCGGTCCTGGTCGCGGCCACATCGATCCCACGAAAGAGCTGCTGGCGGCAGCGGGTCGGATGGAAGAGGGCATCACGACCATGGAAGACGAGTGCGCCGAGTACGACGGCTCCAACTGGGAAGACAAGCTCGAGCAGAAGGCCCGCGAGAACGCCTACAAGCGCGAACTGGGCCTGCCGGTCGACGGCGATCCCGTCGTGCCGGACGATGATCCCGAGGCGGATCGCCAGCGGGATGAGCGCCCGCGTTCCGCGCGCCGCTCGGCCATGTCGCGGGTCGCCGCCATCGCCGACAGCGTCGATCACAACGCCTTCCTGGATGCCCGGCCCGTCGCGGCCTGACCGGCCTTCGAGCCATCTGAGGACACCTCATGTCGAACCTGACCAGTCTGGCGACCCGCCACGCGGGCCGCCCCCTTCTGCTCACGCCGCGCGCCGCTTTCGAGCTGGCCAACCGCGTGCGCGATGTCGATGCCGAGGCCAGCGTGAAGCCCGGCCGCTTCTCCGCTCTGATCCGCAAACTGGCGGGACTGGACCGGCAGCCAAGCGCCATGGACGACGATGGTGATTACACGCCCATCCCCATGGAAACGCGTCTCGCCTACACGCCGCTGTATGCCGGCGAGCCTGACGACTTCGGCTTCTGCTGGACGCTGAAAGACGGCGTCGCTCTGATGCAGATCGACAAGCCGCTGCTCGATCGCGGCGAGATGTTCTGCGGCGAGGTCTATCACGGTTACGACACCATCCTTCAGGGTCTGCGCGAAGCCAACGAGGACGATCGCGTCCGGGCCATCTTCATCCGTGAAGCGACGCCGGGCGGCGTCGTCGCCAGCGGCCTTCCCGCTTTGGCTGAATACATGCGCGAGAACAGCGCGCGAGGCGGCGGCAAGCCCATCCATGTCTATGCGGACATGGCCTGCTCCGCCGGCTACTGGATTGCTTCTGGCGCTGACAAGATCGTCGCCGGCCGCGTCGGATTGGTCGGTTCGATCGGTGCGGTGATCGTGCATGAGAACTGGTCGGGGGCCTTGGAAAAGGCCGGCGTCGAAATCACCCCCATTCAGTTCGGCGAAGCCAAGACCGATGGCGCCTGGTTCGCCTCACTGTCGGATCGGGCGCGCGCGGATCTCCAGGCCGAGATCGATCAGTGCGGCCGGGACTTCATCTCGGATGTGGTCGCCGGCCGGCCTCAGCTTTCTCCGGAAGAAGTTCTGGCGACGCAGGCGGCCGTCTTCATGGGCCACCACGACGAAGCGCCCCGTTCTGCGCTCGGCCTGAAACTGATCGATGCCATCGCCTCCGAAGAGCAGGCGTTCGCCGAGCTGCGCGACCAGGTCGCCGGCTCCAAAACCAACACCGTCCCGGGTTCCCCAGCATCGGCCGGCAGCGCGCGGGACCGCGCTTCGGCTTCCCCTGCAAAGGAGGCCCCTGTGGCCAAGACACCGAAAGCGGGCGGCAAGCCGTCCGCGAGCACCGCTCTGGCTGCCGCACAGGCCGCCGCCCGCAAGGCGCAAGCCGAAGTCGCTCGACTGAAAGCCGAGGCCGCCGAAGAGGCGCCGCCGGCCGATGACGAAGAGGACGCCGAAACGCCGGAGGCTGAGATCGACGACGATCAGGCTCAGCCGGGTGCTGAGGCTGACGACGATGAAGGCGACGAAGACCAGACCGAGGCTGAGAAGATCGCCGGTTCACCGGAGGCCGAATCCAATCCGAAGGCTGCGACGGCTGCGATCGCGGCGGGTTTGACATATGCGCAGTTCCGAAAAACCTCGGCCGCCTTCTCGGGTGTCGGCGCCCGTCGTCTAGAATCGACCCTGAAGGGTTCGCCGCGCCTGGGCGCTGACGCCGCGTCGGACGGCAAGAAAGCGTCTGCAAACCTCGATCCTTCGGCCATCTACAAGCGCCGCGCCGAACGCGCCAAGGGCAGCGTCAAATAAGCCTCGCCTGAGCCTTCCAACCTCAATCGATTGAAGGCGTCGCAGGTCGGCGCCGGATCTGGAGATCCTCTATGACTATCCTCAAGGACTCGCCCGGTGCGGGCCACTTCATCCTGTCCGAAGCCAATGGCTATCGGTCGCGTCAGCGCATCATCGTCGGTCTGGCCCAGACGCTTCTGGCTGGACAGGTGCTCGGCAAGGTCACCGCCAGCGGTGACTATGTGAAGCTGGCCCCGTCCGCCACCGACGGCAGCCAGACGGCCGCCGGCATCGCCTTCGACGACTACATCACCACGACCGAGAAGGTCGATGGCGTCAGTTTCGAACGGGATGGCGAAGTGACCCTCGGTAAGCTCGTCTGGCCTGCCGGCGCCACGGACAATCAAAAGGCGACGGCCGTCGCCCAGCTGGCCGCAAAGGGCGTCCTCGCCCGCTTCTGATCAAGGCGTCTTCTCTTCTCTTCTCTTCTCATCTCGGCCCGGCCAGCGGCCGGGCCGGTCTCTTTTCACCGACGTCGCCGTGACGGCCGTCGGCTGCCAAAACGCAAGGAAACCGACCATGTCACTGGTGAACGTCTTTAAGTCGAGCCTCTTCAAAACCACCACCCTGACGGCGGCGATCAACGCCACCGAGACCCCGCCGCAGCGCATCGCGCAGCTGGGCCTGTTCGAAGAGCAGGGCGTGCCGACGACGTCCGTTGTCATCGAGCGCAAAAACTCGCGTCTGGACATTGCCCCCGTCCTGCCGCGCGGCGCGGATCCCACGCCGATGAAGGATCCGACGCGCCAGGGCGTTTCCCTGGTCATCCCGCACGTACCCGTGCGCGACCGTCTGATGGCGGACGAACTTCAGGACGTGCGTGAGTTTGGTTCTGAGGATCAGCTCGTCGGGATCGAGGCCGCGCGCGACGAGAAGCTTCAGACGATGGATGATACCCTGACGGTGACCGAGGAATATCACCGTCTGGGTGCGATCCAAGGCTTGATCCTGGACGAGGATGGCAGCGTCCTGCTCGACCTTTACGATGAGTTCGAAGTCACAGAGCCGGCCGCAATCGAAATCGATGTGACACGTGAAGGCTGGACTATTGGCGATGCCGGTCTGCTGCGGGCGCAGTTTTCGGGGCTTAAGACGCAGATGCGCCAGATCCTCGGCAACAAGCCGGTTCGTGGCATCTGGGCACCGTGCGGTGATGCCCTCTACGATCAAGTCGCCAACCATCCTGAAGTGATCGACACCTATCGCGCCACGATGGAGGCCAAGGATCTGCGCGGCGATCCTTCCGAGTCCTTCACCTACGGCGGCGTGATCTGGGAGAAGTATCCGGGTTACGGCGATGTTGAGATGGATGCGGACGAATGCCGCTTCATCCCCATGGGCGTTCCTGGCCTGTTTATCAGTCGCTACGCCCCGGCGAACTGGTTCTCGGCCGTCAACCGCAAGGGATTGCCGCGCTACGCTATGGCGACCCTCGATCCGACGGGCGAGAAATGGATCGACCTCGAAGGCCAGACCAACGGCCTGCACATCTGCACCCGTCCTGAAGTCCTGATCCCTGGCCGCCTGAAATAAGCCAGAGCGCTTCGCTCACCCGCCGCCCGATCAGCTCGGGCGGCGGGCTTCTCCGAGCGCGCGTCATCGCGCCCTCCGACAAGCCCGTCGAAAGGAACCTGTCATGGATAACACGAACACGCCGACCTCGACCTCCCAACTCGCTCTTCAAGCCGCGTCCAGCCAGGCGCAGCCGACGCTGGACGCGGCGGCCGAGAAGGCGGCGGCCGAGAAGGCGGCGGCCGAGAAGGCGGCGGCCGAGAAGGCGGCGGCCGAGAAGGCGGCGGCCGAGAAGGCGGCGGCCGAGAAGGCGGCGGCCGAGAAGGCGGCGGCCGAGAAGGCGGCGGCCGAGAAGGCGGCGGCCGAGAAGGCGGCGGCCGAGAAGGCGGCGGCCGAGAAGGCGGCGGCCGAGAAGGCGGCGGCCGATAAGGCGGCGGCCGATAAGGCGGCGGCCGATAAGGCGGCGGCCGATAAGGCGGCGGCCGATAAGGCGGCGGCCGATAAGGCGGCAAAGCCCCCTCGTGCACGGCGTGGTCCGCCTGCCGATGGCGGCGAGGAAGAACGCGTTGACGCGATCCTGTCGACCTCCAAGCTGCTGGGCGCCGGCGGCGAACGTCTGCGCAGGGGCATGGCTGTTTCCGTGCCCAAGCGACGCGCGTTTGCCCTGGAGCGCTCCGGCAAGATCCGCTTCGGTTCGGTTGAAGAAGTTGAGCGTGCCGCGACGCGGCTTGGCTCGGCTCGCATCGGCTGATCCATCGTGGCCGGCTTCTCGGATCTCCTCGACGGCATCGATGATGCCATTGAAGAGCATTTGTGCGACGACGCCTTGTATTCGGTCGATGGCGCCGCCTTCGTCGGTGTCCGGATTCAACTAGATCATCCGACGCCGGCGGATCGGTTGCAGGCGATCTCCTTCACTCGCACGCGTCCGTCGATCAGGGTCGCCAAGGCCGCCTGTCCGACGTTGAAGGAGGGGCACTTCTTCCGCCACGGCGTCGACCTCTGGGAAGTTGCTGAGGCGCCCACGGCGGATGGCGATGGCCGTTGGTGGGTGGTCGAGGTGATGCCGGGGTGACCACTCTTGCGCAGCTGAAGGCGGCGCTTGTTGGCGACTTCGACAGGGAGATGGACGCTGGTCTGAAGCGGGTTGAGGGCGCCATCCAGTCCGCGCTTTTCGACTATGCCGGCGACACGCAGACGAAGTGGCGGCAGGACGTCGCTCAATCTGGCCTGCGCAATGCCGGGCGGATGACGAAGACCATCCGTGTACGCAAATACAAGAACCGGGGGCTGAACCCCGCCGCCCAGGTCTATTCCACCTTCCCCATCCTGCAGCGCGCATTCGAGCAGGCGACCACGGTCCGATCGCCGAACGGGCACTTCCTGCTGATCCCAAATCCTGACGTCTGGCCGAGCGGCCGCGTGCCTCGGCCTGGCGGGCGTAGCGGGCAGCGCAACAATACGCTGGCCATCGCCGAGGCCAGATTCGGAAAGCTGAGGCTGATCTACCGCCAAGGTCAGGCCTCCCTGCTGGTGGCCGAGGCAAGGTCCAGCGCCTCACGACCCGGCAGCTTTCGCAAAGCCAGCGCCACTGCTCTGCGCACAGGGAACGGCCTGACCACCATTGTCGTCTTCTATCTGGTCAAGGAAGCCCGCCTGCCACGGATGCTGCGCGGCAATGTCATCCGAGAGCGCGCACAGCGAAACGCCGTCAGCGCCATCGACAGACTGTTCGTCCGCTACTTCGAACAACCCGGCAGCCAGGCCCTTCTGACGGGACCGAGCAATGATTGAACCCGCCTATCAGCAGCTAGCTTCGGACGTCGCAGACGCCCTTCTGTCGGCTGGCTTCATCGACGCGACGGCTGATCTCAAGATCGACCCGGCGGCACCGTTCACCCCGACCGGAGACGAGCGGAGCCTGATTAAGGCGGCGGCGCTGGTGAAGGTCAAGACGAACCCGGTTCGTCAGCTGATGGGCGGTCCAAGGGTTCGCTATGTCGTCGAGCGCCAGTGTCAGCTCGAACTCGCCATCGCTGGTCCCGAGCGCTTGCGACGTGGCAATCGCGTCGAGGACGCTCTGGCGGCCTTGGCAGTCTTGCAGGACGCCAATCCCACCCTGTCCGGTACAGCCGAACGGCTGATCCTTGGCGAGCAGACCGACGACGAGCTTCCGCCGAATGGCGTGAGCTTCTTCATCACCTTCACCATCCGCGTCCGCTCGGGCGACGCGCTGGGCCGCACCCCCTGACCGGAGCCTGACATGACCACGGAAACCGACACCGAAACCGACGCGCCGAACAAGCCCGGCCCCAAGCCCAAGCTGGTGTGGATCGTCACCCCAGAGGCCGGCCTGCATCAGGTCAACGCCAGCGCCGTCGACGGCGCGATTTCCAACGACAAGGGCCGCCGCGCGACCGAGCGCGACTTGGCCATCGCCGGCGTCACCGACGCCCAGGAGGACTGATCCATGCCCGCTGACGTCTGGTATGGCGGCGACTGCGAAACCCGCATCGGCCGCCGCGCGAACCTGGAGACGGCGCCGACCGTCTGGCAGAACTTCGAGTTCCTTTCGCTGACCATCACGCCCGCTCAGGAATGGCGCGAGCGGACGAAGCTGGGCAATCCCGGCATCCGCAAGAACGTGCTGGATCCGACGCGACCGCGTAAGGGCTTCTTCCGCCTGACCGGCGAGCTGGTCGTCGACGCCGATACGCGTCAGCTACCGCTGCTGCTGCGCGCCGCGATGGGTCCGCCGGCGGCGCCTGTCGCCAATGGCCCGCTGTTCGATCACACCTTCGAAAGCGGCTCCAAGGCGGAGCAGTATTTCGACCTGGCCATCAAGGTCGGCGACAACGACATCCGGGTCTACGAGGGCCTGACGATGTCCCAGCTCTCGACCCAGTTCACGGGGGAGAACACCCAAGACTTCAACCTGAACATCAGCCTCGCTGGCCTGCGTCGGAAGAAGCTGACGGCTTTCCCTGTTGGCACGGTGACGGCCGTTCCGACCGAAGCGCCCATCCTGCGCGCGCTGTTCGAGGTCGACGACGTCGCCGCCGGCAACATGCTGACGGGCTCGTTCAGCTTCAGCCGCCAGCTGCAGGAGGGTATCTTCCTCAGCGCCACGCCGACGGTGTCCAGCCTGCGGCCGAATGCGACCCAACATTCCGGCTCGGCCTCGTTCCGTGCGATCGGCGCGGTCTTCGACCAGATGGACGAAGAGGAAGACACCTTCGCTGCGACCTTCCGCATGCTTGGGGTCCAGACCGGGCATCTGATCCGCCTGCGCCACCCGCAAGCCCTGCTGGCGCCCAGCGCGATCCCGATCAGCGGACCGGGCCAGATCGAGCGCACCATCAACTGGTCGCCCTATCAGACAGCGGCGGCGGCTGCGGCCCAGATCATCATCACCAATGACGTGGCGGCCTACACATGAGCATTCGCGTCGCCCTGAAAAAGGATCCGGTCACGAAGTCGCTGCACGGCGCCTACTTGGGTGCCTCGATCACCGTGCGCCGGCTCCGTAGTCCGGAGTGGCACACCGCCCGCGCCGCAGCCCAGACCGTCCTGCAGAACGATGCGGAGCTGCTGCCGCTTTTGGTCGAACATGACCTTCTACCGGAGGGTGGAGTCCGTGGTTGGAAGCGGATGCGCGACGACGACCCAGGGGCTTACGCCGACTATCTGATCGGGATTTCGGCCTGGCTGACGGCTGTCGAGTGCGCCCTGGTCGGTATCTCGAACTGGACTGGGTTCACCCTCGATGACGGCGCGCCTGCGCCCATCAGTCGAGAGGTGCTTCAGTCGCTGTTTCTGGACGAAAAGCTCAGCGACCAGGTCATGGCCGTGCTGACGGAGGCGGCTGTGCTGTTGATTGTCGAGGGGGAGCCCTTCGGGGCCTCGCCGAATGGCTCTTCGGAGCAAGATCCGACGGCGTAGGCCCCGACCACTGCTTCAACTGTCAGAAGATCGCCGCGCCCTGCAGCCAGGGCGTGGCGATCAAGGGCCGGTGGTGTCCCCGGTTCGAACATGCTTGCCGAACGGCGGAGGGCGCTGAAGTTTGGGACGCGGTCCAACGCGCCGGAGCCTGGACAGGTGGCGGGATGACGCCTCGCCGGATTGATCGACAGGCCGTTCACGCCCGCCTGGATCATGTGCCGGTGTGGATCATCGAGACCCTGCTGGATGCGTTCGAGCCGGCGGCCCTGAAGGCGGCCGGCATCGCTGAGAAGCGACGAAACAAAACGAAGCCGCGCGCACGGCGTGCACATGCCGAGGACGAATCCGACGATGACTGATACGACAGCAGGGCGCGGCGGCGTCGGCATCCGCCTCTATGTGTCAGGCGGCGAGGTCGTAAAACGCACCTTCGATCAGGTAGGCGACAGCGGCCGCAAGATGTGGGCGGAGATCGCCTTGGGCGAGAAGTCGGCTAACCCCGCCATCCGCGCGCTATCCCTTGGTGCCGGTGAGGTGAAGCAAGGCTTCGACGGGCTAACCAGTCGCGCAGGATCGGCTGGCGTCGCGCTGGGAGCTTTCGGTTTTGCCGGAATGGCGGCGGCGGCTGCACTAGGCGCGCTGGCGATCGCGACCCAAGGGGCCTTCGAGGCTATGAAGAACGCCGCCGATCTGACCGATACGGCCGATCGGATCGGCATCGGCGTCGAGGCGCTGCAGCAGTGGCGCTATGTAGCCGACGAGGCTGGAGTGGACACCGGCACACTCGAAGGCGTGATGGAAAAGCTGAATGGCACTCTTGGCAAATTCAAGATGGGCCTGGGCGATGCCAAGCTGAAGCCAGTCTTTGAAGAGCTTGGCATTACGAAGGAGCAGCTGAGAAACGTCCAGACGGCTGATGAATTGCTGCTGCTTCTGTCGGACACGCTGGGCCGCGTTTCAGACCGCAGCAAACAGGTCTCGCTCGCTCGTCAGCTCGGTGCCGAAGAGGCGTTGCCTGTGATCCGCATGACGCGCGAGGAGATCGAGCAACTGATGAAGGCGTCGAGCGACCTAGGCCTGGTGATTGACGAAGAAACGAACAAACGGCTCGATGAGGCGGACCGAAAGCTGGAGCGTGCAGGACAGCAGATGCGCATCGTGCGGGACACCGCCGTTGCGCCCCTGGCTGATGTCTTTGCCGACGCCGCCGCTGAACTGGCGGGAATGGCGGTCCAGTTCTCGGAGATCGAGGCTCGATCTCCAGGCTGGGTCCAGGCCTTCATGGCTATCGGCCGCGCCATTCCCGGGTCGGGAGTTATCCAACGTGCCGGTGAGTTTGCACTGGGTCGCACTTACGGGCGGTTAGTTGGGCAGGGAAACACAACAAATCCCAACGCCGCTGGTGTGTTCAACACAGACGAAGTCGCTCGCGGTGTGGCGGCCTTCGCCATCGCACCGAAAGGCGATTTCGAGACCAGAGGCCATGCCTCACGCGGCGGAGGCGGCGGCTCCTCGGCCGCCTCGGCGGCACGGCAGGCCGAGCGAGAGGCCGAACGACGCAAACGCGAAGCGGAACGCGCTGCCGAAAACCTGCGGCGTGACATGGTGGGCGCGCGCCGCGACGCCACCCGTGAGCGCTGGTCCGGCGACACCCCCGAAGATCGCGCGCAGTTAGCGAAGTCGCTGCTGGCGTTGGATCAGCAGGAAAGGGACGCCAAACGTGAGGCGCTGAGGGCCGAACTTGAGCGAACGGGCGCCTTGACGGAGGCGGCGAAGATCCAGCTGGAGCAGATCCAAACGCTGGATCAGGAGACCGACCGGCTCAAGGATCGCGAGATCATTCAGACCCAGCGTCGGGAGCTGGCGGCGAAGCAGCTGCAGGCGGAGACGGTCGTCGCCGACGACGCGATCGCGCTGCTGAACATCCAGGACGGGCTGGCGAAAACGACGCGTCAGCGGTTCGAGATCGCCAAACAGATCATGGCCCTCGAGCATGAGCTGGAGCGCAAGGCTCGCAAGGTCGCGGCCGAGGCCGACGGCGTGGTCACGGATGAAGAGCGAGTGTCGCTCTACAATCTGGAGCGCCGTCAGCAGGGCGAGATCAACGTCCTCAACCACCAAGAAGACGAACGGCTGCGTGCTCAGTTCAAGTCCTACGGCCGCGAGGTGACAGAGGCGATTCGCGAGGGCCGGATCGGCGAATATATCGGCGACCAGCTGAAGCAACGGCTGCTGGACGGCGCACTGGATCAGCTGTTCAACATTCTTAAAATGGGTGGCGGGTCCGGTGGCGGCACTTCGAGCGGCGGCGGCAACTGGCTCTCGACCGCCTTCAGCGCCGCAAAGTCATTCTTCTCGAAGGGGGCGGGTCGGGCCGCTGGCGGCGATACCTGGGCCGGATCCAGCTATCCCGTCGTCGAGCATGGCAAGCCTGAGCTGTTCATGATCGGCGGAACCGGTCATGTGACCAGCGCGGTGGAGACGGCGCGGATGCTGCGCGAGGCCATGGCCGAGACGGGCGGCGGAACCGCCTCGGCCGCCGCGCCTGTCGTCCATATGCCAGGCATCACGATCAACGCACCCGGCGCAGATCCCGTCGCGCTGAAGCGCGTCGAGGACAAGGTCGACAAGCTGCAGCGCGACATGCCCGGCATGGCCGTTCGCGCCGTCAATGACGCCCGCCAGCGCAACCACGGAGGCTGAGCTTGGCCCTGACCGCATCGATCATGCCGGACGTCGCCGTCGTCAGCGCCGTGATGAACATCCAACGCCTCGATTTCCAGACGGCCGCCACCGACGGCCGGGGCTTCGGCGTGACGGCCGGCGCGCCCTTGTGGATCCTGAAGGCCACCATCCGCGACGGCGACGAGGGCGAGACCGATGAATGGTTCGCCTTCCTCGATGCCCTGCGTGGCCTGCAGCGTCCCTTCTTGGCTCACGATCTGACGCGGCCCTATCCACGCGCCTATCCGAACGGCTTCGCCGGCCTGAACCGTGCCGGCGGTGGCGGCTTCGACGGGTCCGCCGCCAGCTGGTCGGTCAACGCCGATCGGGACCAGGTCACACTCACGGGCCAGCCGTCGGGCCTGCTGCTGAAGCGCCGTGATGGGCTGATGCTCCGTTGGGCGACCGCCGGCGAACCGCGCCGTTCGCTGCATCGGTTGAGCGCCCCGGCGACGGCGTCGGCCGGCGGCGTCATCACTCTCGCCGTGGAGCCGCCGGTCCCCACGCTGGTCCCCGGATCAGCCGTCGCCGACCTGACCAAGCCGCAGGCGGTGTTTCGCCAGGTGATCGCCGAATCCGGAATGGGCGAACTGGACGCGCTGCATTCGGCGCCCGGCACGCTGTCTGCGATCCAAGATCTCCGGGCCTAGGAGCCTCCATGAAAACCTTCAGCGCAGAGGCCCTGGCGGCGATCGCCAGCGGCGACGTTCTGACGTCCGGCGCTGTTCAGCTGGGTCGTGAGCCGAACCAGATCCGCTTGTGGGGCGGCCATGGCGTCATCGCCTTCGGCGGCGTCGCCTATCTCGGCATCGGCAAGCGGGGCTTGGTCAGCGCCTCGGGCGGGTCTCTGGGTGGGTCTGAGCAGGGCGCAGAGTTGACCCTGTCCAACGTCGATCCGGACGTGATCGGCCAAGTGAACCTGAAGACGCTGCGCGGTCAGCCGGCGGTGCTGTGGCGCCTCATCTTCAACGGCACCGGCGCGCGGTTGCTGCATGCCGAGGTCTTCCTGCGCGGGCGGATCGACCGGGCGCCGAAAGAAGAGACGCCGGGCGGCGAGGCCATCATCCGGGTCGGCATCGAGGGACCGGCGCGCGGCCTCGGCCGGCGCTCGGAGCGCATGCGGACCGATGCGGACCAGCGGATGCTCGATCCCACGGCCAACGGTTTCGCCGCTGTCGCCTATGCCGGCGAGAAGGCGATCAACTGGGGCGGCAAGCCGCCTCAACGCAGCGGGACGGCCTTCGGGGGCGTCTCGCCCGGCCAGGCGGCCGCCATCAACGTCCTGACGCGAGGGGCCATCCAGCTATGACCCGAGATCATCATGCCCTGATCGCGTTCCTAGAGCATCGCGAGAATTGGTCCTTCAGCTACAGCGGAGTGGCGTCGACCCACGACTGCGCCCGTTTCGCCGACGCCGGCGTCCAGGCCGTGTTCGGCGTCGCGCCTCTGTCGGACTTCACCAGCGAATGGACCACACGTCGGGGCGCTCGACGCGTGCTCCGTCGTCACGGCGGCATGGCGAAGGCCGTCAGCGAAGTGATGACGCCGATCGACCTGACGCAGGCCGCGCGCGGCGATGTCGGCATGCTGGCGGATGAGCAGTTGGTGCTGTTCGAGGGCGAAACCCTCGTCGGCGTCCGCCCCGATCGCGGCCTGATGCGTCTGCCCCGTGCGCACGCCGTGCGCGCCTGGACTGTCGCGGTCGACTGACATGCCCTTGAAACGCTTCCTCATGGCCAGCGCCTTGGCGCTGAGTTTCGTTGTGTCCGCACCGGCGGTCGCCAAGGCTGACCCGATCACCACGGCGATAGTCACGACCTTCACGTCGTTCGCTGCTGGTACCACGGCGTATGCCGTCGCCACCTTCGTGGTCAATTCGGCCCTCTATGCGGCCGGCAGCTGGGCAGTGACGAAGGCCGCCAAGGCGCTTGGACTGATGAAGTCCAATGTGGCGGAGCGACAGGCCAGCGTTACGACGCTGTCGCTGGGCGAAACACCGCGCGAGGCCGTGGTCGGCATCGCCTGTGTCGGCGGCTCGCTGATCGACGCCTGGAATCACGGCGGCAAGTACGGCACGGATTACGTCACCCGCCGTGTGGCCCTGGCAGATCACGTCCTGGACGGCCTGATCGGCTATTACGTCGACGACACCTACTATGCCTTCAACGGAAACGGGGTGCAGCCGGGCTTCAACGGCGCGCTGCAGCTAACCTTCGTCAATGCGACGCGGGATGGGGTCTTCCCGCCGCCCTATATGCTCCAGGCGGGCGTGGGGCTGACGTCGGCCGATCGTTGCCCCAGCGTCGCCGAGATCTGGATCACCTACAAGTTCGACGATCAGGTCTGGACGCGCGGTCACCCTGGTCTGAAGTTCGTCGTTCGTGGCCTGCGAACATACGATCCGCGGTTCGATCCTCAGTATGGCTACACCGGCCCGTCGCCGCAGACCTGGGACGATGTCTCGACGCACCGCTTCAGCGAAAACGCAGCGATCGTTCGCTACAACATCCAGCGCGGCGTCTATGCCGTTGGCCGGCACGGTGAGCTTGAGCACCTTCTGATCGGACGGGGCCTAACGGCCGACGAAGCTCCTGCAGCGCGCATCATCGCCGCCGCCAACGTCTGCGACGAGATCGTTGATGGCCGCCCGCGCTACACTGTCGGCGGCGCGATTTCGAGCGCCCAGGCGCACATCGAGGTCGAGGAGATGTTCGCGGCCGCGACGGCGGGCCAGATCGTCCAGCGTGACGGCGGCGTCGAGGTCGAGCCCGGTCAGGCCAAGGCGGCGGTCGTCACAATCACGGATGCGGATCTCGTCGCCGGCGAGGCGATCAGCTTCGACGAGTTTACGCCCGACACCGACGGCGGCCGGATCAACACGGTCATTGCCCGCTATGTCGAGCCGAGCCAGCTCTACAAGGATCACAGCGGCGCGGTCCTGCGTAATCAGGCCGACATCATCGAGGACGGCGGTCCGCGCGAGCTGACCCTGCCGCTGATGCTGGTCACGAACAAGGGCCAGGCCGACCGCTGCGCGGAGATCTCCCGACGGGGCGCCCGCCTGGAGCGCCGCGCGCGGATTGCCCTGGTGCCGATGCTGCTGGCCGGTCGCGCCTCGGCCGAATTGGAAGACGGCGACATCATCGCCTGGCAAAGCAATCGCTATCACGAGGGTGCGACGGTCCGATATCGGATCGAGGCCTATGGCGTCGACGAGGGATGGCGCAACACTCTGCAGCTGCGCGAGATGGCCAGCTCGGTTTTCGGCCAGGCAGATCCGGTCGAGGACCGCGCGGCGCCGCCGCCTGCGCCTACGCCGATCGACGCGCTCCAGCTTGTAGGCGTCCAAGCCGAAGCGATCACGCTGCCCGGCGAGACATCGACCCTGCCCGCCGTCCGCTTCAGCTGGAACGTGACGACGGACGACACGGCCATGACGGCGATCCGCGCCGAAGTGCGCCGGGTCGGCGAAACGGACGCGGCGCCCACTCGGATTGACGACGTCGCCAAGGGTCAGGCGAATGTGACCAACGGCGTCGGCCCCGATCAGGCGCTGGAATGCCGTCTGGTCCCGATCGGCGATCCATCGCGGCCGGTGCTGGCGTCGAACTGGATCACGGTTTCGACGTCCACCATCGTCGCGGGCGACCTGTCGCCCGAAAGTCCAGTGTGGACGGAGATAGAACTCCAGGGCGTCGCGATTGATGAGGTGACCGGCCGCCTCGTTGGTGTCGAGGGCATCACCGAAACCCTTCAGCAGGGCGTCAGCGACCTGGAAGAGGTTTACGGCGACACCGCGAACTCGGCGGCAAATGCGACGGCGGCAGCTGAGGATGCGGCGAAGGCGATCCTGGCAAGGGCGGGTGCGGTAGCGGCTGAAGCGGGCGCGATCGCGGCGAAGAACGACGCGGTTACTGCGGCCGGGGCCAGCGCTTCGTCGGCCTCCCAAGCTGGCGGCTTCAAGACGGCTGCCGAAACCGCGTCCGCCGCAGCAACGGTGCAGCAGGTCGCGGCGACGACAGCCAGGAACGGCGCGGTTGCGGCGGCCATCGTCGGCTTCCCAGACATCATCACCGCAGATCTGTTCACCGAAGGCGTGACGGATAGGGTGGCGCCAGACAGCCGTCCCAGCGTGACCGGCAGCCGGGTGGCCAGCGGCGCCTATACGACGCCGGTCGGTGATGCGGTCAGCTTTTCACCAAAGGCCTTTGTGAAATGGTCGCAGGGCAAGGTGATCGAAATCTCCGTCACCATGGAGGGGGTTTCAGGGTCGGCCGCCGCGTACGCCCGTCTCGCCGCGCGCCGAATGACATCGGGGTATGTCACCCAATCGACCGTCTACCAACCTGTGACGATCATCCCCGTTGGGGGCGAGGTTGTCCTGACCTACATCGTCGGCTTTGGCGTGACTCCTGCGGGCGGGGTCCAGCTTCCTGCCGCGACGGGTGCGGAATGGGTCGCGATATTCGATCAGACCAATCTGAACGCCAGCGCCAGCGCCGCAGTTGCAGGCGCGCAGCAGCGCATCAAACGCCTAACCGTGAGGGACGTCACTTCTCAGATCGCGGCTCAAGGCGCCGCGTCCGCTTCGGCGTCTTCAGCGGCGAACGCCGCCGTCAGTGAGGCAGCTTCAGGTCAGAACGCGTTGGCCTCTCAAACTGCAAGAACTGCGGCGGAGACGGCCAAGGGACAGGCAGAGTCGTTCCGAAACGAGGCGGCGTCCTCGCGCGACACCGCAACGGAGCAGGCCGCCTTGGCGACGACCCAGGCCGGTCTGTCGGCCGGTTCGGCTAACCAGGCAGGCCAGAAGGCTGATGCGGCCTCGGGAAGCGCTTCTCAGGCCAGCACGAAGGCTGATGAAGCGGGGGCCTCCGCAGCCGCCTCCCTCGCCAATCAGGTCAGTGCAGGGGTGGCGCGAGATCAGGCGGTCGCCGCCCTGATGGCGCAGGGCCGCCAGAACCTCGTGGCGCGTGAAAACGTGACTACTGGCCAGCTGGTGACACTCCCGTCGGGCGGAACGTCTGGCTGGGGTTTCTCCATGGTCGGCGCTGGCGCGAATATTACCCGGTCCATCAAGGTAGGACCGCTGAAGGTCAGCACGCCCTACAGCTTGAGTTTCAAGGCCCGTCGCACGTCCGGTTCGGGATCATTGTCGATCAACGTTGACCTCTATCCCGACACCTTGCCTGAGCGCACGTTCGACATCCAATCGTCTGCCTGGACCGAATACAAGTGGGAGAACATCACCTCGTCCAGCGGTGATATGACGCTGGCTACAGCGCAGCTGCGCTTCTTCCGATCAACGCTTCCTGCCGGTTACAGCTACGAAATCACCGACATCAAACTTGAGGAAGGCGCGACTGCGACCGCCTGGACGCCTTCACCCAAAGATGCGGCATTCAGCGCCAGTGCGTCTGCGACCTCGGCGGCAAGCGCAGCGGCAAGCGACACAGCGGCGGGTCAAAAGGCGGCGGCGGCCGAGGGTTTCGCCACGACGGCCGCGACCAAGGCGGGCGAGGCGCAGACCTATCGCAATCAGTCAGCCTCTTCGGCGTCCGATGCAGCCGGATATAGTCTAGAGGCCCAGGCTGCATCCGGCACGTCAGTCGCCGCCAAGGACGAAAGTGTCGCGTCGAAGTTAGCAGCCCAAGCCGCAGCCGCCACGGCCATTGAGCAGAAGTCTGAGGCCACAGCCGCCGCAGCGGCCGCCTCGATCAGCGCCGAACTGGCGGCTAGCACGGCCGCTCTGCGCGGAAACTTGCTCAAGAACGGCGGCATGGAGCGCGGCCTTGAGGGCATCAGCGGCCCAAACCTCTATGTCAGCAATGACTCTTGGGGGCCAGCCGTTCGCGTCGCTCCGGCTGGAAATGGCACCTATGGAGTCGATTGGGCGCCCGTCGATATCTTTGGTGGGGCAACCTATACGGTTTCGGGTGACGCGTTGCTCTTTGCTGACAGCGGCTCTCGCTACTTCGACATGATTTGGCTCAACGCCAGCGGCGGGATTGTCGGGGATAGCGGTCAGAAGCCTATGGGGCCGGGTGACTACTCAAACGACCGCGCTCGCATCAACGCGATGGCCTGGACCGAACAAGCCCCGGCTAATGCCACGAGGGTCGTTGTTCGCGCCATCTTTGAAGGCGTGGTTAATCCGACCGCTATGGGTGCGCGTCGGGTCAAGTTGGAGTTTGGAGAAGGGCCAGCAACTGCCTACACGCCAGACGCGGCGGTAGGCGCCTTGGCGGCCAAGTTGGACATCACGGCCGCCGTCGCGGCTGATGCCCAGACCCGCCTGGCCAATGTGATTTTCGAGGTCATCGGCGCCTCGGGCGGCGATCCCTTCCAGCTATTGTTCAAGACTATCGGATCGTCGTCGATTGGGCAGATGGTGGCCAGCGCGCTGCGCTTCGGCAACGTCATCGGCGGTCAGATCGTCGACACGATGAAGCTGATCGGCGGCGAGGTCTTTATCGTCGGCCCGCTTTACCTGGGTCCGAACAAGGAAATCGAACTCAATCCACTGAGTTCGAACCCGCATATCAGCATCAAGGTCGGCGGGGGACGGATGGCCTTTGGAAAGCTGCCGAACGACAATCTGATTTACTGGTTCGGTCCGTCCCAAACCGTCGCGGCGATGCGGAAGAACAACGCCACGGAATGGCGCGATACCCTCGGCAACGCCTATTTCGGCGGGTCGCTCGCAGCGGGCCAGTTGATTGCGCGCGACCGCACGTCGTCGCTCTCGGTGTCCGCCTCTGTAGATACAGGGCGCTATGGGTCGAACGGCGGCGCCATCACTGTGACCGCATCATTGAGCGGCGGGTGGGGGAAAACGTACTATAGCGCCAGCAATCTCGCCGCCGCTTCGGAGAGCGGGACGATCGTCGTGAGCCTGGATCGCGCGATCAACGGCGGCGCGTTCTCCAACGGCGTTGCGACTATGAGCCGCGCCTACACATGGTCTCGTGAAAATCAGGGCTTTGAGCCGGGACAGGGCTACCTGATCGTCGAGAACGGCAGTTACGGCGGGGCGATCACCTACACCGACCCGCAGCAGGTCGCTCAAGATCGCCAGTATCGCGCCCGCATCACCAACTTCAGCCCCATCACCCTGGCTGGTCCTCCGACCGTCCAGGATCTGAGCGTCATCAGTGTCGAATAGAGGACAGCACCATGCCTACCAGCCAACCCACGCCTGAAGATATCGAAGCCGCCCGAACCCTCGTCGCGACAGCCGACGCGGCCGCCGACAAAGCGCGCAAGGCCGGGGTGATCGCCAATCTACAGCCGCTGATCGCCGCCGGCTTCGGAGCCGAAAACGCCGTCGTCGATCTGGCGGCTCTGAGCGCTGTCATGCCGGCGAACTATGCCGCCCTCGCTGAGATCGATCCCAATCTGCCCAGCTCGGTGATGACCGTCGCCAGACTGAACCAGTCGATTAACGACCGCATCCGCAATCTGGTCGCGCTGAACTCGCCGCCCACAGCAGCCTGATCCTAGACCTAAGCCGCCCAACGGCTGTTCGACCACGGCCTGACATTCGGAGACCTCCATGGCTCGTTTCATCCGCTGGGTGGCGGAACCCTTCACCGTGTTCGGGATCGGCGCGACGATGAACCTGATCCTGAGCGCGGCGGCCTATGCCGGCGTCATCGGCGCGGACCGGATCGACCCCGACTGGGTTTTCCTCGCGGGCGCGGCGGGCGGCATCGTCTCCGCCCTGGTCCACGTCGGCGTGGTGTCGCTGGGTTCCGAACCGGCGACCTCGCGCGAGATCATGCGCTCGGTGATCGAGGGCGTGTTCGCCGTCGTCGTCGGCGCGCTGGTCGCCCGGTTCTGGGCCGCGCCCATCGCTCTGCGACTGGCGCCTGACATCAACCCGTCGGACCTGAGAGCCATCGGCTTCGGGATCGGGATGGGGGCGTGGCGCTTCGCGCCTGGTCTGTTTGGGGCCGTCAAACTGCTGTCCAACCCCGCCACCCTCCGCGATCTGGCCCTGCGCTGGTTGGGCGGCACGAGGGCGAACCCATGACCCCTGTCGATATCGTCACCGTCATCGCCGCTGGCGTGGTCGGGCTGACCGTTTTAGCCCGAGCGGATTTGGTTTCGCCGCGCGTTCGCAGTTCCTACGCCAGCAACTGGATCGTGCGACGACTGATGGATGTCGTGGCGCTTGTGACGGTGTTCGTCATCTTCGAAGTCGTCGGGGGCGCGCATGTGCCGGATGCGGTAGCCTGGTTCTTCGTCGTCGCCGCCCTGACCTCGACCGCCATGCTGATCAGCATGTTCGTCCACGATGGGCGCGAGGTGCTGGAGGTCCGCCAGGCGGAGACGCGGGCCGCCGACGTTCAGGACATGAAGGAAGCGGTGGCGGAGACGATCCCGCCGGCCGTGGAGCGCTCTCTGGAGAAGGTGGTCACGAGTTTCGCCGAACCTGCGCCCGATTACGATCGGCTGATCCGCATCGAGCCGGTCCCGCCTGCCCCGCCGCCCGGCGACTGACGAACCGGGTTCGCGAACGCCGTTCGCCTCATTCTTCCAAGCGAGTGATCATTATGACAACCTTAGCACAGACGTCGTCTGCATGCGGCTGCTCTTCCGCCGACTGCCGCATCAACGGCTGCGCCTCTCTCAGGCAGGCATCGCAACATGGACGATCGCATTGGCGTCCATGGGAAGGGGGAGCTGCTGCACAGACGTCGCAACTCCTAGTGTCAGCGCCTCCTGCGGCAGCAGCCGCCGATCTTCTGTTCCAAAATAGTGATCAATCTGCTGATCACCCCACCCAAGGATTTCTCTGAAGGGCGCGTCCTCGTCCAGCCGAGCCGCCTGACGCAGTTCGGGCGCGAGCCGCGACGTTTATGGCTTAGCTGGCTGTGACGCTCGCTGTCACCTGATCCGAGGCACGCCCGCCAAGATCAGTCCTGTGATCCAAGCAAGCATCGTCACGAGGATGGGCGCGGCTTTTTTCTGGTCGATCTGCATCCATCCCCGGTGGATAGGCCGGGGCATCTGCGGAACCTCCGGCCCATAGCTCCCCGCTAGAGCGAGCGCTTAGCTCAACCTTGACGGTATACCGCGCACCTGAAGCGCGCAACCCCTACAATCTGGAGACTGAACATGGCCTTCCGCCTCTCACAGCGGTCGTTGACCGCGCTCGCCGGTGTGCATCCCGACGTCGTGCGCGTCGTGAAGCGCGCGATCGAGATCACCACTCAAGACTTCATCGTCACCGAAGGCGTCCGCACCCCGGAACGGCAGCGCGAACTCTATGCCCAAGGGCGCACCAAGCCCGGCAAGATCGTCACTAAGACGCTGACCTCCAACCACTTCAAGCACGCCGACGGCTATGGTTACGCCGTGGACCTGACGCCGTATCCGGTCGACTACGAGGGGCCGGTGAAGTTCCCGAAGCATGAGGCAATCGCCAAGGCCATGAAGGCGGCGGCGGCAGAGCTGGGCGTTAAGATCCAGTGGGGCGGCGACTGGAAGGGCTTCATCGATCGTCCGCACTATGAGCTGATCCGATGAGCATCCGCGACCTGTTCCCCTCCCGGCTCACGGTCGCGGCTGTCCTCGGCTGTGTCGTGTTCATCCCGCTTGCCGTGACAGCCTCCTATCAGTGGGGCGTGACGCATCGGGACATGGTCCGCGAAGAGCAGCGGGCGAATGGCCTATGGTTGGACATCGACGCCCCGAACGTGGGCTACAAGGACCGCCTGACCATGTGCGGCGCCAACCTCGCGGGCGCACAGTCAGCGCTGGCCCGGCAGAACCAGGCTGTCGATGATCTGAAGGCGGCCAGTGACGCCGCCGCCGTTCGGGCACAGGCCGCCGTGGATGCAGCCCAAGCCCGCGCCCGCGCCGCCCAGCAACAGGCGCAGACCCTTCTGCTCGAAACACCCCGACCCGGCGAAACCCGCTGCGAGGCGGCTGACCGGCTTATCCTGGAGCAAGTCCGATGACCCGTGCCCTGATCCTGTCCGCCCTGCTGCTGGCCAGCTGCGGCACGAACGCCAAGCCCGCGCCGGAGCCGGTCGTTCAGATCGTCGAAGTGAAGGTTCCGGTCGCCGTCGCCTGCGACCCTGACATCGGTCCTGAGCCCGCCTACGTGGACACGCCTGAGGCCATCGCCGCCGCCCCGGACATATTCGCCCGCGCCGTCCTGCTGGTCGCCGGTAGGGTCCAGCGGATCGCGCGTGATGGGGTGAAGACAGCGGCGCTGGATGAGTGTCGCCGCCCGCCTGTCATTCCGCCGCGACCGGGTTAGGTCGGCCAGGACCAGAAGGGGACGGTCATACCTACCCTCTTAGCGTCGAGCTTTCAGGCTCCGCTATCGAGGCTCGCTCTCTTAGGAGGGCGGGCCTCTTCTGCATCCGGCTCGTTATCGAACCGAACATGCAATCCGGACGGTAGTCGCGGTTTCACCTCGTGCCGAAACTTCTCGATTTCGGTCACGGGATCCATGGTCCTTTTGGTCACCCAAGACAGGACGTGGATGTGCGTCCCCTCGACCCAACCGTGCGGTTCGTGAAGGTCACGGACATCGTAAAAGACAATCCACCACCATGGCCCGTCGAGGTGATAAAATAGGTGGCAAACCCTCATCACCTTGCCGCGAACAAGGCGCGCGATTTTCGTAAAGGCCTTGAAGGAAGCCGGGCTGTGTGGGCCGGGCTTGATGTCATGAAGGGCGTCGAGGTCTTTAGGTTTAAGGCCAAGATCGCGGGGGGTCAGGTCTCTGTAAACAGACTTGATGCGCAGCGCGGTCGCACCCGCTTGAGCTGCAATGATCGCCTCTACGAGATCGCTCCGGGTGACTGTCGTTCTCTTCGCCGCTAACCGCAGTTCGGATGCTTTCTCGCAACGAAAAAGCAGGAGAAGAGAGTTTGGGGCGGGTGGGCCGAACTGCATATGGCTGATGGTCGCACGGCTCCCTCGCCTTTCAAACCTCGGCGAGCCATTCAGCTTCGTCAGTGGTTCCTATCCGCGTTCGACTGCTGATCCATACGTCGAGGCCGCGATAGTTCAGGCCGCCGTTGTTGCGGGTCTTCAGATCGCGGCCTGCCGCCTCGATCGCGAACCATGTCCAGTGGGCGACGATCAGGATTCTGGAAGAAGGAGACGTGTCGATCAGGGCGTCGATCTCGTCCAGCGTCAGGTCCGGTTCGCCGGCGGCCATCGCCATAACTCCGTCAGCTGGCCCCCGCTGCCATGGTGTCCTCGGATGACGATCTGGGGCCGCCGATTGCCGCATCGCTTGCAGACCATTTTGGCGCGCATATCGCGGAGGGGCGTGAACCGCTGCGCCTGGGGGAGCTTTGCCCACGCCGGGATGACGCTGCTGCCGCACTGGCAGACCAGGGCGCACTGATCACCGCGTCGAATGTCGTCAGGGGTCGTGTCGTCGCGATAGAAGTTCAGCACGGCGTCACAGCTCCGGATCGTCGCTGATCGTCGCCTTCACGCGCGCCTCGGGCGGATCGTGCATGGGCCAGAAAACGCCCTTCGGCTCGCCGGGCGGCGTGAAGAGAAAGACCATCCGGCCGGGGCATCCATAGCGTCGGCAGCGCGCCCAGCGGTTCCAGAGCTTCACCTGCGGCCCCGACAGTCGAATGACGACCGACAGGTCCACCCAGCAATCCAGATGACATCGCGGGCACCGGGTCGAGATCGTCCAGTGGTCGCGGCGCAGCTGCGACACCGTCATGTGCGGGGCCACGCTGAGGTGATGACCGAGGCCCCGGTTCTCCGGCTTCTTGTAGCCCACGGATCATCGGCGCGAGAGGCGCGCCGCCAGCCTATGGGTTTCGTCCGCCGTCATCTTGGCGAACTGGCCCATGCCCAGCGCCAAGGCGGCGCTGACGAGGCGGTCGTTCTCTTCCTTCGACACATAGGCGACATTCGACCCCGGCCCCGGCGTCGCCGGCAGGCTGGGATGCGGCGGCGGATTGCGCACGACGCGCGCGGCCAGCTCGGCCTCCAACCGCATCAGCTCTGACAGCGGCATCGGTCGTGACGAACCCGGTTTGTCGATCGGCATGCCCTTCCTCCTCCTTCATTTCGTCCCCGTCCGGGGCGGGATCGGCGCGCGCCAACGCGTCGATCTGCGGGCCTTACCCCGCACGACCAGGACCGATCGGCCGTCCGGCTGATCGCCGCCCCCGCTCACGCGAGCCGGGGACTCCTACTCGTGCAAAAGGCGACTCCGCAAATGAATTGTTCTCGTAATGTTCTCATCGTTGATCAGCGCCCCGTCGCGCCATGCGAACCGCCGACAGCGTGGCTGGGCGGCAAGCGGCATCTGGCCCGCCGGATCTGCGGGGTGCTGGCGGCCACGCCTCATGACGCCTATTGCGAGCCGTTCATCGGCATGGGCGGCGTTTTCCTACGCCGGCGGGTTCGCCCGGCCGTCGAGGTCATCAACGACCTGAGCGGCGACGTCGTGACCCTGTTCCGCGTCGCCCAGCGCTTCCCCGACGCCCTGATCCGCGAACTGGCGTGGCGGCCGGCGGCGCGGGCGGAGTTCGAGCGGATCCGCGAGACGCCCGATGGCGATCTGCTGGACATCGAGCGGGCGGCCCGGTTCCTCTACCTTCAGACGCTGGGCTTCGGGGGCAAGGTCGCCGCCCGGTCCTATGGCGTCAGCCCGACCAGCCCCCACAACTTCGACCTGACGAAGATCGAGCCGCGCCTGCGCCAGCTGCATGACCGGATGGCTGGGGTCGTAATCGAGAACCTGGGCTGGCTGGCCTTCATCAGCCGCTACGATCGCGCCGGCAGCCTGTTCTATCTGGACCCGCCGTATTGGGGCGGCGAGGGCGACTACGGCGCCGGCATGTTCTCGCGCGACGATTTTCAACGGATGGCCGACAAGCTACGGACGATCGAGGGGCGTTTCCTGCTCTCGATCAACGACCGGCCGGAGATCCGCGAGATGTTCGCCTGGGCCGACGTCGAGGCCGTGAAGACGGTCTATTCGATCCAGGGCGGGAATGCGCCTGGCGCGGCCGAGCTGCTGATCGCCAAGGGTGTTGAGCTTGCCCCAGCCGCGCCACAGGCCATGCTCATCTGAGCAGGCCGGCGTGCACAATAGCCCCCTCTCCTGCCGCCATTTAGGTTTGACACCAACCGCTGTCGTCCAGCGGCGGCAGGCTTTCCCAAACAGGGGTTTGACAGCCTAAGTCGTTGCTATGGCTTGGAAGCGCACGCCCTCCGGGCCTACCAAACCCCTCTCATGCGCGTCTTGACAGATCGGTCGGTCGTGCCCGTGATGGCCTATGGCGATCTCTCGAAGGTCTGTGGCGCTTGTGACGATGATTGCGCTGAGCCAGGCGTCAGGCGCTGTGGCTCAGTCCGCGCGGGCCGATCGGCACAGCATCGATCAGGCCTATGCGATCGTGGATTTTCAGACGTCGCTCAGCGGTCGTGACATCGTGCAAGCCTTGCAGCGCCATCTCGATCGCGTGCCGATGCAAGTGAACTATCGTCAGCTGAGCGTGGCCGATGCGCCGCGCTCGCCCGGCCGCTTCACCCTGGTCGATCCGACAGCGCAGAGCGCGTTTGGTCTGCAAGGGCCGGCGACCCGCGCGCCCGCCGGATGGCTGAGCGCGCCTCGGACGGTGATGTGCACGGGCGCGAGTTGGCGCGCCGAGGCGGTTCAGCGTCTGCAGGCGCGGATCGAGCAGCACTACACCCTGTGCCTGTTTCCCTATCGCGACGGGCGACGTCAGGGGCATCAGTTGAACGTCTATGCCTCGACCCTGATTGAGGGCGATCCGGCGATACCCGTTCGACGCTCCAATGAAGGGGAGAGCCCGGCCGCCTTCATTCGCGGCGTCGTGCAGGCGGTGGAGCGGGTGACGGGTCACAGTGGCGTCTGGATCGAAAACCGCACGGCCGAGCGGGATCGACCGTTCACCCAGGACAACGACGCCCTGTCCGCCCAGACGAACTAGGCGCAAACAACAGCGGCCCCGATCGTCGATCGGGGCCGCCGCCGTCTTATCCTGCCGTCAGATCAGAACTTGACGCTGAACCGACCATAGATGCGGTTGTCGCGATACTCGTCCTTGTAGAGCCCCGTATAGCCCAGCTCGATCGCGGTGCGTTCGGTCGCCTGAATGTTGAAGCCCAGGCCGCCCGAGATCACGTCGTCGCCAGGATTGGCTCCGTCGATCAGGAAGCGCGGACCATCGGCGAAGGCGGCGTCGAAGACCGGGCCGTCGCCGTTCAGGTCGTGGGTGTAGGCCAGGTGGGTCACCGCCGACAGACGCGGACGCCCCTCGCCGCCCGCCAGCACGGTGCGGGTGCGGAAGCCGGCGGTCAACAGATCGGCCTTCTGCTTCACATTGCCCGACAGAGCGGCGTCGCCGCCCGTCTCAACGACATCGGCGTCGTATTCGACGTGGCTGTAGGCGGCGTAGGGCTCGAACATCGTGCCGCCGACGGCGCGGCTCCACGCCACCTCGCCGTAGGCCTGCCAGACGTCGCCGTCATAGTCGCCAACCAGGGCGTTGGTGAAGGCGTTCAGCTGGGCCGTACGATCCGTGCGAACATCGGCGCTGGCCCAGGATCCGCCGACGCGGATCTGGAAGTCGCCAACGCCGGCGCCGCCATAGACGCCGATCTGTTCACTGGTGACACGGCCGGTGGAGCGCAGACGCGGCGAGCGCAGTTCCGAGCGAGTTTCGCCCAGCGCCACGCCGACATGGACGTCGTTCGCCAGCGCCTTTTCGGCCCCGACCAGATAGCCGGAGGCTTCGTTGCGGAAGCCCGCGAGGCCGTCATGCGCCGAGCCCCGGCCGTTGCCGAAGACGCCGCTGCCCCAGACCGACACGCCGTTGCCGACGTAGGTGGCCGCGCCGCCCTGACTGCGTCCGCGCTCGGACATGGCGTCGCGGATGACGCGGGCGTCCGAAACGGCCAGGCCGCCCAGGGTGGCGTGGACCTCGCCGGTCAGGCCGCTGAGCGCGCCCTGAACCGCCGGCACGCTGGCGTCCAGCAGGGCGTTTTCCAGCGACAGATCGCGGTTGGTCCCGGTCGCGGTGTTGTTGATCATGACGTCCAGCGCGCCGCCGACCGACTGTTGATTGTCCGTCCGACCCAGCGAAGCCACGGTCACGTCATTGCGCCGCACCGTCAGGACCACGCCGTTGGTCGAATAGGTCAGCACCGGGGCCAGGAAGGCCAGATCGCTCTGGGCGCCGCTGAACGTGCCCGTCACCGCGCCGGTCGAGTTGATGATGTTCATCTGCGTCCGCAGATTCCATTCACCGTTGTCGGCTTTCAGGATGACCTGGCCGCCGTCAATCTTGGTCGTGCCGCCCACGTTCAGGCGAGAATAGGCCGCGCCGTTTACGTTGGAGCGGATCCACAGGAAGGAGCCGGGCTTGAAGTTCAGGTTGCCGGCGACCGTCAGGGTTCCGAACGGATTGACGCCGTCGCCGGGCGACACCACGCCGCCGCTTTCCGCCGTCAGGCTCGCCAGCGCGCCCGTGCCGCCGATCATGCCGACGCCGCCGACGGTGGCGCTGGAACGCAGCAGGCTGCCGTTGACGGTCAGCAGGCCGCCCTCGACCCGGGTCGGGCCGCTGTAGTCATTGGCGCCCGTCAGGATCAGCTGACCGCCGCCCTTCTTGACCAGACCGCCGATGTCATTGCCGAAGTTGGCCTTGACCTCGGCCGAATAGCGGTCGCGCGCATCGCCGATGTTGTTACTCCAGATATCGACCGTGCCCACGGCGACGGTGACGTCGCGGGTGTCGCGCAGCGCCGTCGGTCCGCGCAGGGCCACGTCCATCTGCGGCGCGCCCCAGCCCGAGCGCAGATCGACGCCCGGCGTGTCCAGATCCTTGGAGCTGGACACCAGAATATCCGAGATCAGCGCCGTCGAATATTCGGGGAAGTTCTCCATCAGCAGGGCCGCGAAGCCCGAGATGTTCGGCGCCGCCATCGAGGTGCCGGTGTAGGCCGCATAACCCGCGCCGGTGTATTTTATGTACTGGTTCAGGACGCGTTGAAGCTCGTCGTTGGCATATTGCAGCACGGCGCTGGAGAAGGCCGGCGTCAGGATCGCCATGTTTCCGGTCGAAACCAGCAGCCCGGCCAGACGCGAAGTGAAGCCGTCCGGATCGCCAAGGCGCGCCCCCGAAACCAGGGTGATGGCCGCCGCCTGGCGCGCGACCTCACGACGCCACGCATCTTCGTTGTAGGTGGGGCCGCCGGTCTGACGCGCGTTCAGATAGGCATTCAGCACGCCCAGGAACTGATTGACCGACGCCGTCTCCAGGGCCGAAACCGTAGTCGCCGAATATAGGCTGGCATAGTTGGCGCGCGGATAAAGCGCCAGGATGCCCGCCCGGTCCATCGTATAGGCAGGCACCGACGAGATCACCCGCGAGCCCGGTCCGGCGACGCACCAGGTCGCCGTCTGACCGCAGAAGCTGGTCGAGGGATCGGCGGCGGTGAAGCTGGAATAGTTGGCGACCGACAGCCAGTTGGACCGCAGGCGCGGGTCGTTCAACGGCGCCGCCGCATCGATCCCGGCATGGACGCCATAGCCATTGCCGGCGGAGAAGACGACCAGGACGTCCTTGTCCAGCACCGGCTTGTAGAAGTCGCCGTAGTTGCGGTTGAACGACGCCAGCACGGTGGGCAGCGAGGCGTTGAACGGCAGGCTGTTGCCGCTGCCCCAGCTGTTGTTGATGATGCGCACCTGGCCCGTATTGGCCAGGTCGACGATGTTCTGGTTCTGGGTGGCGACGATCTTTCCGTCGATGATCGCGTCCTTGTACCAAAGGAAGTCGCCCGCCGAAAAGTTGGCGGTGGCGGCGTAAAGCTTGGCGTTGAAGGCGTTGCCGAACATAGGCTGTCCCGCCACCCGATCGCCGGCGATGGTGCCGGACACGTGGGTGCCGTGGCCTTCCCAACGGCGGCGCGGGTTGATCATGCCGTCATTGCCGTAGCCGGCTACCGCCTCGGTGCGCAGGCCCGTCACCTTGCCGGCCGATCCGAACAGCGGGTGATCGACATAGACGCCGGCGTCATTGACCCCGACCGTCTGGCCGCGTCCGCTCAGCCCCATGGCGTAGGCGTGTTCCAGTCCCAGAAAGCCTTTGGAATAGTCGACGGCGAACTGGCTGTCCGCACGCCAGGAGGCGATGGCCGTTTGATAGTTCGTCGTGCGCGTTCCGTTGGCCATGTAGAAACCGCCGGTCGGCGCCGTGGGAGCGGGAGCGGTCTGCGCCACAGCCGTCGTGCCCACCATGATCGCGACGCCAGCCGCTGCGGCCAGAAGCCCGCCCTTGAAACTGAAACCCAAAACAAACCCCCTGCGGCCTGCGGCCGACAACTCGTCTTCTGCGCCCCCATGACGCAACTCAGACGTACAAATCGTAGGTGTTTTGCGTTGTCGTCAACCACATTTTAGCCTTGAGACGTTTCGTCCCAGTGGTTTTGTTTGGGATAGATCATGCGCTTGCGCTCAAGCTTTAGGCACGGATTGGATCCCGCCCGGACCTATTGAACACGGTTATCCCACGCAGATGCGCGCGCGGTCGTTGATCCAGCATCCGTCGCTGAGGCGCACGGTCCCTAAGCGATCGCCGGCCTTGTCGTCGTCGGGGTCGGCGTTCCAGGTGGCGTCGGCCGAGCCGTCGGCCATCAGGGCGACGACGGCGAAATGCGAGTTCTTGGGCTTGCCCTCGGACCACGCGTTCATCGTGTAGCCGCCGTCGCCGAACGGGTAGACGAGGCAACGCTCGTCAAGCAAAACCTTGCCGTCGACCGAGAGATAGCAGGACTTGCGCGACGCCGTCGGCGTTGCGGATGCCGACGACGAGGTGGCGGGGCTTGCGCCGGTCTTCGCCGGTTCCGGAGGCGGTGCTGTCGGCTCTGGCGCGGACGGCGCGGGGGTCTGCGTCGCGTCAGTTGGCCCAGGCGCGCCGGCGTCCTGACCGCAGGCGGCCGCGGCGGCCGACAGCATCACGGCGGCGATCAGGCTGAGCGATCGTGAAGGGGTTGATGTCACGCGAGCCTCCATCGTTGTCTCCCAGCGCCAACACGGGGGCGCATGGAAGCGTTCCCGGCCAGGTGTCGGCGATTGACGGCGCCCCTCCCCTTCGGCCGAGCGCTCGCCTATATCGCCTGCCTGTCCCGCTCCGGAGTTTTTCCCATGGCCTATGTCGCCCGCAACGATCGTCCCGCCGACAAGGCGACGCGCTATCGGGAGGTCGAGGCGGAAGTCCTGGCCGTGCTGGACGGCGAGCCGAATGTGACGGCGCGAATGGCGACGGTGGCGTCGATGCTGGCGGATGCGTTCGAGCACTATTTCTGGACCGGCTTCTATGTCGTGGCGCCGGACAAGGCGGACGAACTGGTGGTCGGGCCCTATCAGGGAACGCTGGGGTGCCTGCGCATCGCGTTCGGGCGCGGGGTGTGCGGCGCGGCGGCGGCGACGGGCCAGACGCAGTTGGTCGAGGATGTGCACGCCTTCCCCGGCCACATCGCCTGCGACAGCCGTTCGGCCAGCGAGATCGTGGTGCCCGTGCGCGACGCTTCGGGCGCCCTGATCGCGGTGTTCGACGTGGATGCGACGACGCCGGCCGCCTTTGATACGGACGATCAGGAGGCGCTGGAGCGGTTGATGGCGAAGGTGTTCGCCGACGCTTGATCGGGGCCGGTTGATCCGGCCGCAGCCGGCTCTATGGTCCCCGGCGACATGGAGGATCGGATGATGCAGCGGACAGTCGCAATCACGGGCGGGCACGGCGTTCTGGGCCGGGCGGTGCTGGAGGCGGCGCTGAAAGGCGGCTGGCAGGTCGCTGTCATCGACCATGCCTCGGGCCATGCCGTGCCCGACGGCGTGCTGGAAGTCGGCGGGGTCGATCTGACGGACGCCGGCCAGGCGCAGAAGGCCGTCGATGCGGTGATCGCGCGGTTCGGGCGGCTGGACGCCCTGCTGAACATCGCCGGCGGCTTCGTCTGGCAGACGACCGACGATGCGGAACCGGCCTGGGACCGGATGCACGCGCTGAACGTCACCACCGCCGTGAACGCCAGCCGCGCGGCGCTGGATGCGCTGAAGGCCTCGCCCGAGGGTCGGATCGTCAATGTCGGGTCGGCCGCCGCGCTGAAGGCCGGGGCCGGCATGGGGGCCTATGGGGCGGCCAAGGCCGGGGTCCACGCCCTGACCCAGGCGCTGGCCGAGGAGTTGAAGACGACAAAGGTGACGGTCAACGCCGTCCTGCCGTCGATCATCGACACGCCCGCCAATCGCAAGGACATGCCCGACGCCGATCCGGCGACCTGGGTCGCGCCGGCCGATCTGGCGGCGGTGATCCTGTTCCTGGCCTCGCCCGAGAGCCGGGCCATGACCGGCGCCCTGGTGCCCGTGACGGGCCGCGTCTGATGCAAAGCCACCGGGTCCGCAGCGTCCTTTATCTGCCGGCCTCCAATGCACGGGCGATCGAGAAGGCGCGGACGCTGGATTGCGATGTCGCCGTGCTGGACCTGGAAGACGCCGTGGCGCCAGAGGCCAAGGCTGACGCCCGCGACGCCGCCGTCGCGGCGGTTCGGGACGGCGGGTTTGGGCCGCGCCTGGGCGTGCGGATCAATGGGCTGGACACCGACTGGGGCCTGGACGATCTGGCGGCGATGAAGGCGGCGGGGGCCACGCTGGTCGTCGCGCCCAAGGTGGAGACGCCCGAGGCCGTGCACGCCCTTTCCGCCGGCTTGGCCAAGGGTTGCGCCCTGTGGGCCATGATCGAGACGCCGCGCGCGCTGATGGCCCTGGCCGACATCGCCACGTCGGCTGGGGCGCTGGACGGGCTGATGCTGGGGGTCAACGACCTCGCCAAGGCGTTGGGGACGGGGGCGTCGCCGGATCGCGAACCGTTCAAGCCGTGGCTGGCGATGCTGGTCGCCGCCGCGCGGGCCAATGGCTTGCTGGCCATCGACAGCGTGTTTAACCGGATCGACGATGCCGAAGGTCTTGCAGCCGAGACATTGCAGGGGCGATTGTATGGGTTCGACGGCAAGAGCCTGATCCACCCGTCGCAGATCGCGGCCGCCAACGCCGCCTTCTCGCCGTCCGAAGCCGAGATCGCCGATGCACGGGCGATCGTCGCCGCTTTCGACGCGCCAGAGGCCGAGGGGCGGGGCGCGATCCGCGTGAACGGGGCGATGGTCGAACGGCTGCATCTGGACCAGGCGAAGGCCTTGCTGGCGCGGGCGGATCGGGCCTAGTCGCATCGACGCAACCGCCGTAAAGCTCGTGTCGAACCTCAGCGGACCCGCCTTGCCCCTACCCTCCGACACGCCTTCGAAAATCCCGGCCTGGGTCTGTGCGCCCGGCGTGCTGAAGGTTCCGTTCCTCGATGTCTTCCTGGCCGACTACGACCTGCGTCGCCTGCCGGGGGACGATGTGCAGGCGGTGCTGGGCTGGGGGATGAAGCCGACGGCGGCGGCGGGGCGCCGGTGGGCCGAGAAGACCGGGCGGCCCTATGTCGCGCTGGAGGACGGGTTTTTGCGTTCGGTCGGCATCGGCGAGGCGGGTGCGACGAGCCTCAGCCTGATCGTCGATGATCTGGGCGTCTATTATGATGCGACGCGTCCCAGTCGGCTGGAGCATCTGATCCAGACGGCGGACGACTGGTGCGATGCGGCCATGATCGCGCGGGCGCGCGGGCTGATCGACCGGATCGTAGCGTCGGGCGTGTCAAAGACCAATATGGGCGGGCCGCTGGATCCAGGCCTGCTGAAGCCTGGTCGGCGCGTGCTGATCGTGGACCAGACGTTCGGCGACGCGTCGATCGCCTGTGGCCTCGCGACGGCTCAAAGCTTTGATGAGATGATCGCCGCCGCTCGGCGCGACGAACCGGACGCCCAGCTGATCGTCAAACGCCATCCGGCGGTGGCGGCGGGGCGAAAGCGCGGCTGCGTGACGAACCTGACCGGCGTCACCCTGGTCGATACGGATGTGCGGCCCGCCGACCTGCTGGCGGCGGTGGATGCGGTCTATTGCGTGACCTCGGCGCTGGGGTTCGAGGCGCTGTTACGCGGGCTGCCGGTGCGGTGTTTCGGCGCGCCCTTCTATTCCGGCTGGGGTCTGACGACCGATGCAGTCGAGACGGGGCGGCGCGGCGTCGCGCGGTCGATCGAACAGGTCGCCGCCGCCGCCCTGATCGCCTACAGCCGCTATGTCGATCCGGTGACGGGCGACAGGTGCGAAGCCGAACACGCGCTGGAGCGGTTGATCGCGCTGCGCGACCGGGCGGACCGGCTGGCGGGCTCTTGGTCGGCAGTCGGGTTCGCACCCGCCAAGCGTCCGCCGGTGCGTCGCCTGCTGAACTCGCCCAAGGCGTCGATGCGCTATTTCATGTCGCCGTCGCGCGCCGCCGCCCATGCCAAGGCGACCGATGGGCGGCTGATCTGGTGGGCGGGCAAGGAGAGCGAGGCGACGCGTCAGGCGGCGGCGGCTTTTAGCGGCCCGACCGTGCGGATGGAGGACGGCTTCATCCGTTCGCGGGGCCTGGGGTCCGATTTCGTCGGCGCCCTGTCGGTCGCCCTGGACGATCAGGGGGTTTATTATGATCCGTCACGGCCCTCGCGGCTGGAGACCCTGATCGAGACCTCGGACCTGTCGCCGGTTCAGCTTGCGCGGGCCGCCGCCCTGCGGACGCGCGTGGTCGATGCCGGCCTGTCGAAATACAATCTGAGGGGTCAGGCGCCGAAGGACTGGCCCGTTGATCGCGACATCCTGCTGGTGGTCGGGCAGGTCGAGAACGACAAGTCGATCCTGCTGGGCTGTGCGCCGGATCTGAACACCAACTCGGCCCTTGTGGAGGCGGCGCGGCGTGACCATCCGGACGCCTATCTGGTCTATCGCAATCACCCCGACGTGCTGGCGGGCAACCGGCCGGGGCGGCTGGACGCCGGGGCCATGGCCTCGGTCGATGCCGTGGGCGACGGGCTGGATATCGTCGACTGTCTGAACGCCTGTCGGCGGGTGGCGACCCTGACCTCCCTGACCGGTTTCGAGGCCCTGATGCGGGGCAAGGCGGTATCGGTCTATGGCCGGCCCTTCTATGCCGGATGGGGGCTGACCGACGACCGGCTGACGTTCGAGCGCCGCAGCCGCCGCGCCGGCGTCGATCACCTGGTCCACGCCGCCCTGATCGCCTACCCCCTCTATGTCACGCCCGAGGGCTGGCCCTGCGAGGCCGAGGATCTTGTGGATCGGCTGATCGCCGCGCGCGACCAGCCGACGCCCAAGGCGCCGCGCGGTCAGGTCCAGCGCTGGGCCGCCGGGATCATCGCCAGTCTCGACCGCAAGCCGCCGCCGTCCTATTGACGCGTTCTGATAGGAAACGGACTGTCCTCAAGCAGCAAGGTCCCGCGGGCCGAGCGATAGGAACACACTCCTCAAGCAGCGAGACGCCGCGCGTCGAGCGATAGGAACAAAAAAGTGTCGAATGCAGTGATCGCCGCCACCGGCCTCTTCACCCCCGAACAGTCGGTCTCGAACGCCGAACTGGTCGACAGCTACAACGCCTGGGCCGACGGCTGGAACGCCCGCCACGCCGCCCAGATCGAGGCTGGCGAACTGGAGGCCAAGTCGCACTCCTCGCCCGAGTTCATCGAAAAGGCGTCGGGCATCAAGAGCCGGTTCGTGCTGGACAAGGCCGGGATCATCGATCCCGAGCGGATGGCGCCGAACCTGGCCGAACGCTCCAACGACGAAATCTCGATCCTGGCCGAGATGGCGGTCAAGGCGGCGCGTCAGGCGATCGAGGCCTGGGGCAAGCCGGTTTCTGAAATCGGCGCCGTCCTGTGCGCCGCATCGAACATGCAGCGCGCCTATCCGGCCATGGCGATCGAGGTTCAGCAGGCGCTAGGCATCGAGGGCTTCGCCTTCGATATGAATGTGGCGTGCAGCTCGGCGACCTTCGGCATCAAGACGGCGGCGGACTTCATCGCCGGCGGCTCGGTCAAGGCCGTGCTGATGGTCAATCCAGAAGTCTGTTCGGCACACCTGAACTTCACCGACCGCGACAGCCATTTCATCTTCGGCGATGTGGCGACGGCGGTGATCGTAGAGTCGTCGGATACGGCGGGACCGGGCGGCTGGGACGTGCTGGGCACGCGGCTGAAGACGACCTTCTCGAACAACATCCGCAACAACTTCGGCTTCTTGAACCGCAATGCGCGCGACACCGCGCATCTGGACAGCCCGGAGGCCGACGACAGCGTCCAGAACGACAAGCTGTTCATCCAGCAGGGCCGCAAGGTCTTCCGCGACGTTGTGCCGATGGTGTCGGACATGATCGTGGATCACGCCGGCGAACTGGGCCTGGATCCGCATGATCTGAAGCGGCTGTGGCTGCACCAGGCCAACATCAACATGAACACGATGATCGGCAAGAAGGTGCTGGGTCGTGAGCCCTCGGCCGATGAGAACGTCATCATTCTGGACGAATACGCCAACACCTCCTCGGCCGGCTCGATCATCGCCTTCCACCTGCACAACGACGGGTTCGAGGCGGGCGATACGGGACTGATCTGCAGCTTCGGCGCCGGCTATTCGGCCGGGACGGTCTTCGTCAGGAAGCGCGCCGCCTGAAGCCTCAAAGCCGGGGCAGGAACAGGACGAAGTCCAGGCTCCACAGCCCCGGTCCGTTGGCGATCAGCCAGATCAGGATGACCATCAGCAGGGTCTCGGGCAGGTCGAAATAGCTGGAGAGGCGATAGCCGAGGCTGGTCCCCTCCACCGACTTTGACGCCACGGTCACCAGGGCGACCAGGCTGATGATCAGCAGCACCAGGGCCGCCAGGCTGGTGAAAAGGCCCATGATCAGCAGGGCGCCGAAGGCGAACTCGCATACCGAGACGAACTTGGCGGTCTGGCGCGGTGCGGCGATGCCGGCCTCGACCATCGTCTTCTGCATCTTCTCGGCCTGGGCCGGGGTGAACAGCTTGTAGAAGCCGGACAGGAAGAACATTCCCCCGACCACGACCCGCGCGATCAGGGGCGCGATGTCCATCAGGGCCGGAACGCCCAGGCCGAGGCCGCGATAAAGGTCGATCATGGGGCGAAGGCTCCGCTTGGAATGGCGAAGCCTTCAATGCCCTAAGGACGCGCCGGTTGCTTTGCCAAGGCTTGGGCGGGATGCGTCGCCTTCCATTCCATGGCGCGGCGGATGCGGTTCTCCACGCTGGGGTGATCGTAGAACAGGAACTCCTCGATCGCAGACGGCGACGGGGCGCGGTATTCGGCGGTCTTGATCAGGGCCTTGGACAGACCGTCCGGCGCATTGGCGTGAACCAGCGAAAAGTGGTCGGCATCCTCCTCCATCGTGCGGGTCATGGTGGCGAAGACCGGGGTTCCCAGCACGCCCAGGAAGGCCAGCACCAGGGCCAGGACAGGCAGGCCCGCAGGGTCGGAGATGTCGCCCACACGATCCGCCCTCAAAAGACGATGCGCCACTGGATACAGCCGGTCGGTCAGCCAGAAGGCCAGCACCGACATGAGGACCAGAATGCCGACGGTCCACAGAATGTGCGCCCGAACATAGTGGCCCATCTCATGGCCGACCACGCCGCGCACCTCGGCCAGATCCGCGCCCTGTTTGAACATGGTGTCGCTCATCGCCACCCGCGCCGTGCCGAACAGGCCCGAGACATTGGCGGTGTAGCGGTCGGATTGTTTGGAGCCGTTGTAGATGAAGATCTTGTCCGACGGCGTGCCGGTCTGTTTGGCCAGGGTCACCACGGCGTCGCGCACCGGCCCGTTCGGCGCGGGCGTATAGGTGTTGAAGATCGGTTCGATCACCAGGGGCGCAAGCACCAGGCCGATGACGATGAAGGCCGCCGTCACGCCGGCCGCCCAGGCCCACCAGAACCGACGCGCACGCCGGATCAGGGCATAGATCGCCACCAGCAGCAGCGAGGTCGCCACGACCGAAATCGCTGCGCCGATCACAGCCTCGCCCAGCCAGCCGCCCAGGGCCTGGCTGGTCAGTCCATACTGTTTCTCTCGCCACCAGCCCTGATAGATCGCCCACGGCAGGGTCAGCGCCCAGCTCATGCCCGAATAGACCAGGGCGACGGCGAAACTGGCCAGGATCGGCCGACGACGGCGACGTTCGACCCGGCTGCGGATCGCGACCAGCAGGCCGGTGCGCACGATGATCCAGGCGACCAGGGCCGAAACCAGGAAGCTCCATAGGATCAACCAGTGCGAACCGTGGGTATAGGCGATGGCGCGGGCCGTTTCCTGGGGCGACAAGGTCGCCAGCCATTGAGCCGTCGCGGCCGCCGGATCGAAATTCGTCATGGTCTTCTCCCTTGAGAGAACCAAACCGCGCGACCCGCGTTATGTCAGGTTAATTCGCATCCATGATGATTCTCGCCCGGCCACGCTTGAATCTTTCACGACTTTTTGTCACGCATTCTCCTGTCGAGAACAGGGGATGTCCCAGATGGCTCACAAGACGCCCAAGCAGGTCCTGGAAAGCTTGGCTCATGATATCGCCACCGTGTTGAAGAGCATGGGTGGCTCGGCGCATCAGAACATGGTGGTCGAATGCGTGGCGGCGATGAAGCGCCAGCGTGGCGAGGCGGTCAACCCGCCCGATCTTCGACAAAAGATCATCGAGACCTTTGAATACTATCGCGACTGGTTCGTTCGCCCGTTCGGCGAAGGCTCGCAGCGTTGGGCCCTGGCCGGCGACTTCGGCTGATTTGAATGTCCTGAACGAAAAAGGCGCGCTCCCTGCGGAGCGCGCCTTCGTCGTTAGGACTGATCGATCAGATCAGAAGCGACGGATGTAGCTGACCGAATAGGCGTCGGCTTCACCACCGTTGTCGCGGTAGTCGCGACGGGTCCAGTCGGCGCGCACGCCGTTGACGCCGTCCAGGTAGTAGTTGGCGCCGGCGCCGTAGTTCCAGCTGTCGCCGCCCACGTCGGTGTTGGCGCCCGGGAACTTCTGCTTCAGCTCGGTGTGGCCGTATCCGCCGCGTGCGAACAGTTCCAGCTTGTCAGAGACCGGCACCTTGCCGACCACGTAACCGGCGGCGTCCCACTCGTGCTTGATCTCGCCATCGACGCCCGCGACGGTGAAGTCGTCATGCTTCACGCCGACCGAGGCTTCAGTTTCCACAGCGATGTAACGGTTGAGGTTGACGCCAAGACGACCGGTGACAGCGCCCGTCGTTGCATTGTCGCCTTCAAGATGAGTGTAGCCCAGCGAACCGTAACCACGCGGCTCAGGATTGGTTTGAGCAAAGGCCGGAGCGGCGATTGCGGAAACGGCGACAGCGGCGAGAAGAATGTTACGCATTGTTTCTTATTAACTCCTAGATGTGATGACCGAGCCGATCATCAGCCCCATCCAGCGAGTGCTTAAATAGGTCACGGCGTCATCTGTTCCAGAGGCGCGAAAACACGACGAATGCCTGTGGACGCCGGGACACATACAGCGTTCCGCTAAGATCGGCGACTTTGTGGCGCCGCAGCAAAAAGGGCGGCCTCGACCGAGACCGCCCCTCTTGGGTTCGTCCTGCTGAGAAGGCCTAGCGGTCCTTCTCGCGCTCCACGTTCAGCGCGGCCTGGGCCGCCGCCAGCCGGGCGATCGGCACGCGGTAGGGCGAGCAGGAGACGTAATCCAGCCCGGCCTGTTCGCAGAAGGCGATCGACAGCGGGTCGCCGCCATGTTCGCCGCAGATGCCCAGCTTGACCTCGGGCCGGACCTTGCGCCCGCGTTCGGCGGCGATCTCGATCAGGCCGCCGACGCCGTCCTGGTCCAGCCGCACGAAGGGATCGGTCTCGAAGATACCCTTGTCCAGATAGGCCTGCAGGAACCGGCCGGAGTCGTCACGCGAAATGCCGAACGTCGTCTGGGTCAGGTCATTGGTGCCGAAGCTGAAGAACTGGGCGTATTCGGCCAGGTCCCCGGCGCGGATGGCGGCGCGCGGCAGTTCGATCATCGTGCCGACCAGATAGTCGATGCTCTGGCCCGTCTCCTCGAACACGGCCTTGGCCGTGCGGTCGGTCAGCTCGCGCAGATATTTCATCTCCAGGCCCAGGGCGACCAGCGGGTGCATGATCTCCGGCAGGGGCGCGGCGCCCGACTTCTGCTTGACCTCCAGCGCCGCCTCGATGATGGCGCGGACCTGCATCTCGTAGATTTCGGGATAGGCGACGCCCAGGCGGCAGCCGCGGTGGCCCAGCATGGGGTTGGTCTCGTGCAGTTCCTTGGCGCGACGCTTCAGCTTCTCGGCGTCGATGCCGGACGAGGCGGCCAGGGCGTCGATGTCTTCCTCGGTGTGGGGGATGAACTCGTGCAGCGGCGGGTCCAGCAGGCGCACCGTCACCGGCAGACCAGCCATGATCTCGAACAGTTCGACGAAGTCCGACTTCTGGAACGGCGCGATCTTGGCGAGCGCCGCGCGACGGCCCTTCTCGTCGTCGGCCAGGATCATCTCGCGCACGGCGGCGATCCGGGTGTCGTCGAAGAACATGTGCTCGGTGCGGCACAGGCCGATGCCCTCGGCGCCGAAGCCGCGCGCGGTCTTGGCGTCCAGCGGGGTCTCGGCGTTGGCGCGGACCTTCAGGCGGCGCACCTTGTCGGCCCAACCCATCAGGGTCTGGAAGTCGCCGGTCAGTTCGGGCTCGATCATCGGCACGGCGCCGTCCAGCACTTCGCCCTTGGAGCCGTCAATGGTGATGACCTCGCCGGCCTTGAAGGTGCGGCCGCGCGCGGTGAAGATGCCCTTGGCCTCGTCGATGTGGATCTCGCCGGCGCCGGAGACGCAGGCCCGCCCCATGCCGCGCGCCACGACGGCGGCGTGGCTGGTCATGCCGCCGCGGGCGGTGACGATGCCGCGCGCCGCATGCATGCCGTGAATATCTTCGGGACTGGTCTCTTCGCGCACCAGGATGACCGCTTCGCCCAGACCCGACATGCGCTCGGCCTCGTCGGCGTCGAAGACGATCTTGCCGGTCGCGGCGCCGGGCGAGGCCGGCAGGCCGGCGGCGACCACGGTGCGCGCCGCATCGGGGTCCAGCGTCGGGTGCAGCAGCTGGTCCAGCGCCGACGGCTCGACCCGGCTGATGGCCTCTTCCTGAGAGATCACGCCCTCGGCGGCGAGGTCCACGGCGACCTTCAACGCCGACTTGGCGGTGCGCTTGCCGTTGCGGGTCTGCAGCATCCACAGACGGCCCTGCTCGACCGTGAACTCGATGTCCTGCATGTCGCGGTAGTGGCTTTCCAGCTTGCCGACGACGTCGACGAACTGGGCGAACACCTCGGGCATGGCCTCTTCCATCGAGGGGGCGGTCTCGCCCATCTCCTCGCGGCCGATCTTGGTCAGGGACTGCGGCGTGCGGATGCCGGCGACCACGTCCTCGCCCTGGGCGTTGATCAGGAACTCGCCGTACAGGCGCGCCTCGCCGGTTGAGGGGTTGCGGGTGAAGGCCACGCCGGTCGCCGACGTCTCGCCCATATTGCCGAACACCATCGACTGGACGTTGACCGCCGTGCCCCAGCTTTCCGGGATGTCGTGCATGCGGCGATAGAATTTCGCCCGGTCGTTCATCCAGCTTTCGAACACGGCGCCCACGGCGCCCCACAGCTGGTCCCTGGGATCCTGCGGGAAGGCATGACCCAGCTCACGTTCGACCACGGCCTTGTAGTCGGCGACCACCTTCTCCCAATCGGCGGCGGTAAGATCGGTGTCGACCGTGACACCCAGGCGATCCTTGTGCTGGTCCAGCACCTCTTCGAAGTCGTCGTGGCTGAGGCCCAGCACGACGTTGGAATACATGGTGATGAAGCGGCGATAGCTGTCGAAGGCGAAGCGACGGTCGCCCGATAGCTTGGCCAAGCCCTCAACCGTCTGGTCGTTCAGGCCCAGATTCAGCACCGTGTCCATCATGCCCGGCATCGACGCGCGCGCGCCGGAGCGCACCGACACCAGCAACGGGTTTTCGACATCGCCGAAGGTCTTGCCGACCACGCCCTCGACCTTGGCCAAGGCGGCCTGGACCTGGGCGTCCAGATCGGCCGGATAGGTCTCGTTGTTGGCGTAATAGTGGGTGCAGACCTCGGTGGTAACGGTGAAGCCCGGAGGAACCGGCAGACCCAGCGACGACATTTCCGCCAGATTGGCGCCCTTGCCGCCGAGAAGGTTCTTCATCGACGCGTCGCCGTCGGCGGAGCCTCCGCCGAAGCCGTACACCCACTGAGTCATCATGCAGTCCCTGAGCTTTTCGGATCGTCCGGCGGGTTGGCCCCGCTCGCACATGCAGCATGATCTAGCGCGTGAGAGCGGCCTTGACCATTGCGGATGTAACAATGCGTGAGGGGGTGTGCGGTTTCCTAGCGACGTGCGCCCACAACCTTGACGTCATCGTATCCTCCCCATGAAATGGGGAGGATACCGCGAAGCGGTGGAGGGGTTCTTGACGCACGAAGGCTCCGTCTCGCGCGCCCGCATCCTGCGCCGCGCAATGACTCCGCCCGAAGCGCGACTGTGGGTCCATATACGCCGCCGTGCGCGGGATGGGCTGAGATTTCGCCGCCAGCATCCGGCGGGCGTCTATATGCTCGACTTCTATTGCGCCGAGGCGATGCTGGCCGTCGAGGTGGATGGCGAAAGCCACGAAGGCCGAGGCGAACACGACGCCCGACGCACGCGCTGGCTTGCGACCCAGGGCATTGCCGTCATCCGCGTCTCCGCCGAACAGGTGCGGGTGGACCTGGGTGACGTGCTCGATTTCATCGCCGACAGGGCGAGAGACCGAATTCGGGGCTGAAAAGACCTGTCTCCTCCCCATGAAATGGGGAGGTGGCGCGGCGCGCTTGCGCCGTGACGGAGGGGTTCTCCATCGCATTGCAGCCGTGGGACGTCAAGAGCCCCTCCACCACTTCGTGGTCCCCCTCCCCACAAGTGGGGAGGAGACAATGCAGCCCCTACCCCGCGATCCGGCCGAAATCGGCGACCTGGCCCATGACGTCGCGGACCTGGCCCAGCAGCTTCAGGCGGTTTTCGCGTTCGGCGGGGATGTCGGAGTTGACCAGAACGTCGTCGAAGAAGCGGTCCACGGGCGCGCGCAGGCGCGCCAGGGCCGTCATGGCGGCGGCGAAGTCCTCGGTCTCCAGCGCGGCCTCGACGGCGGTGCGGGCGGCGCCGACGGCGAATGCCAGGGTGGTCTCGGCCTCGGGCTGGTTCGGCAGGCCGGTCTGGACCATGCCGGTGGGCAGGGGGCCCTTCTTCTCCTCGGCGCGCAGGATGTTGGAGGCGCGCTTGTAGCCGGCCAGCAGATTGGCCCCGTCGTCGGTGGCGAGGAAGGCGGCCAGCGCCTCCACCCGACGCACGATGCGGACGAGGTCGTCGTCGCCCAAGGCGAAGACGGCGGCGACGAGGTCGTGGCGCTGGCCCTGGTCGCGCAGGAGGACGGTCAGGCGGTCGGCGAAGAAGGCGAGAATATCCTCCAGCACTTGCAAGCCGCCATTTACAACGTCGCTATCGGGGTCAGACAGCTCTTCACTTAGGTTTTGCTGCACCATCTCCAGAACCTCCCGAACGGAGGCTCCAAGATGCGTCCCTGAAAAACGATCGCCCAACGCCTCAAGCGCTTCGAGGTGGGTCGGGCCAAGAAGCGACCTCAACAACACCTTCAGGTGGGGGTGAAGTGCTATGGCAGAAATCTGCTCGAGTGGGAGACGCACCCCATTCTCCAGCACCAGCCGGATCACCCCCAACGCCGCTCTCCGCAGCGCGAACGGGTCCTTCGATCCCGTGGGCTTTTCGTCGATAGCGAAGAAGCCGACCAGGGTGTCCAGCTTGTCGGCCAAGGCGACGGCGACCGTGACGGGCGCGGTCGGAACCGTGTCGGCAGGGCCTTGGGGCTTGTAGTGGTCGCGCACGGCGTCGGCGATCGCGTCGGAATGGCCGGCGAGACGGGCGTAATAGCCGCCCATGATCCCCTGCAGTTCCGGGAATTCGCTGACCATGCCCGACAGCAGGTCGGCCTTGGACAGTTTTGCGGCAGTCTCCGCTTCATGCGGATCAGCGCCGACCAGCGGGGCGATCTCGCGCGCCAGGGCGGCGATGCGCTCGACGCGCTCGGCCAGGGTGCCCAGTTTGGCGTGGAAGGTGACGCCGGACAGTTTGGCGTTCCAGGCGTCGAAGCCGACCTTCTGGTCCTCGTCCCAGAAGAAGCGCGCGTCGTTCAGGCGGGCGGACAGGACGCGGCTATTGCCGGCGGCCAGGGCCTTGCCCCCGTCGGTGGCCTCGACATTGGCGACGACCAGGAAATTGGGCGCCAGGCCATCCTTGGACGGATCGCGGACGGCGAAATACTTCTGGTGCACCTTCATCGACAGGCGCACGACCTCGGGCGGCAGGGCCAGGAACTGCGGGTCCATGTCGCCCAGAATCGGGGTCGGCCATTCCGCCAGACCCGCCACCTCGTCCAGCAGGCCGTCGTCATCGACAAGGGCCAGGCCGCGCGCAGCGCAGGCGGCCTTGGCCTGTTCCAGAATGCGCAGCTTGCGATCGGCGACGTCCAGCAGGACGAAGTTCTTTTCCAGTTGGGTGCGATAATCGACGAAGTCGCTGACGCGCAGCAGCTCGCCGGAACCCAGGAAGCGGTGGCCCTCGGTGATCGCGTCGCTCTGAATCCCGTCGATCTCGAACGGAACCACCTGGCCGTCGAACAGGCAAAGAACGCGCTTGATCGGACGCACCCAGCGCAGCGTGCCGGACCCCCAGCGCATCGACTTGGGCCAGGGGAAGGTGCGGACGACCTGATCCACCGTCTCGGCGACCAGATCGGTCGTGGCGCGGCCCGTGGACGACAGGACGGCGAACAGGACGCCGTCGCGCTCGGTCAATTGATCGCGCGTCAGGCCGGTCTTGCGCAGAAAGCCTTCCAGCGCCTGTTCCGGGGCGGAGGCGCGCGGGCCCTTGACCTCTTCCTCGCGGTCCGGCGTGGCCGTGGGCAAGCCGTCGATCACCAAGGTCAGGCGGCGCGGACCGGCATAGGCCGTCAGCGCCTCCCACGTCAGGCCGGCGGCCTTCAGGCGGTCGGAGACCATACGCTCCAGGTCGCGCGCGGCGCCCTGCTGCATCCGGGCGGGGATTTCTTCGGAGAAGATTTCGAGGAGAAGTTGGGGCATCAGGGTCTCGAAACAGAAGAGTGGCCAGCGGTGCAGGCGGCGAAGAGCCCCTCCACCACGCTACGCGCGGTCCCCCTCCCCGCTGCGCGGGGAGGAGACGAGGCGACGCCGGTCTCCTCCCCATGACATGGGGAGGTGGCTCGGAGCGAAGCGGAGAGACGGAGGGGTTCTTGCGCGTCCCCCGTCATGCTTCGGCCCGTTCCCGCTCGACATAGGCCGTCGCGCAGGCTTTGCAGAGTTCGCGGATGCGGCCGATGTAGCTCTGGCGTTCGGCGACGGCGATGGCGCCGCGGGCGTCCATCAGGTTGAACAGGTGGCTCGCCTTCAGCACCTGGTCGTAGGCGGGCAGGACCAGCGGCTGATCCTGCGGCCCGCGCATGTCCAGCAGGCGCTGAACCTCGCCCACCATGTCCTCGAACCGGCGCTTCAGACCGTCAACGTCATAGCCGTGGAAGTTGGCTTCCGACTGCTGGCGTTCGTTCTCCAGGAAGACCTCGCCATAGGTCAGGCCCTCCTTGGTGAACTTGAGGTCATAGACGTTGTCCACGCCCTGGACGTACATGGCCAGACGTTCCAGCCCGTAGGTCAGTTCGCCCGAAACCACATCGACCTCGATGCCGCCGACGCCCTGGAAATAGGTGAACTGCGTCACCTCCATCCCGTCGCACCAGACCTCCCAGCCCAGCCCCCACGCGCCCACGGTCGGGTTCTCCCAGTCATCCTCGACGAAGCGGATGTCGTGCAGTTTCGGATCGATGCCGATGGCCGCCAGCGACCCCAGATACAGCGCCTGAAGGTTGTCCGGGTTCGGCTTCAGGATGACCTGGTATTGGTAATAGTGTTGGAGGCGGTTGGGGTTTTCGCCATAGCGGCCGTCGCCGGGGCGGCGGCTGGGCTGGACATAGGCGGCCTTCCACGGCTTGGAGCCGAGCGCGCGCAAGACGGTCGCGGGATGCAGCGTGCCGGCCCCGACCTCGATGTCATAGGGTTGCAGAATGGCGCAGCCCTGCTCGCCCCAATAGCGGTGGAGCGTCAGGATCAGGTCCTGAAACGCGAGCGGCTCGGTCGAGGTGGTCAAATCGGGCTCGTGGGGAGGGGCTGTAAAAAAGACGGCGGACCATAGGGCCCGCCGCCTTCCGCTTCAACACGCAGCGGCCGGCCATTTGGCGGCGTCGAGCGAAGAGCCGCCTTAAGACGCAGCCAGACAGGTTGGGCGAACCCACGCGGTCGGGTGGATTTCGGCCAGAATCCCCGCCGCCGCCTTGGCCGCCGCATCCGTCCGATAAAGGCCGAACACCGTCGCGCCCGAGCCGGACATGCGGGTCAGGGCCACGTCCGGCGTGTCCGCGACGGCGCGCAGGGCGTCGGCGATGGCGGGCGTCAGGGACACCGCCGGCGCCTCAAGATCATTGCGCTGGACCGAAAGCCAGTCGATCACCGCCTCCACGCTCCAGTCTGTGGGGGGCGCCGGGCGGTCCACCGATCTGACTGGCCCTGCGTCATAGGTGCGATAGACGGCGCCGGTCGGCGATGGGACGCCGGGATTGAACAGCACGGCGGGCAGCGGCGGCAGCCGGGGGTCGTCGGTCAGCACGTCTCCCCTCCCCTCGGCCCAGGCCGTGCGCATCCGCAGACACATCGGCCCGTCCGCGCCGACGACGCCCGCGACCGCCTCGAGCGCGTGGTCGTCGAGATCGAGCGCCAGGACGTCGCGCGCCAGTTTCAGCGCCGCGCCCGCATCGGACGATCCGCCGCCCAGCCCCGCCGCGATGGGCAGGTGCTTGTCCAGCGTGACCTTCAGTTTCGGCTCTCCGATGCCGCAGGTCTCGCCCAACTGACGCAGCGCGCGCAGGATCAGGTTGTCGTCCGTCGCGCCCAGCCCGCCGCCGAAAGGCCCGTCGACCGTCAGCGACAGACGATCCGCCGGCTCGACCGACACGCGATCCCCGACATCGGCGAAGGCGACCAGGCTGGACAGCTGATGATAGCCGTCAGCGTCCACCGCGCCGACGTGTAGGAACAGATTGATCTTGGCCGGCGCCAGGGCGGTCAGGGCAGGCATGACCTATTGCGCGACGCCCTGAGCGCTCGGCGCGCTGTCCAGCCCATTGGCGATCTTGCGTTCGACCTCGGCCCGACGTTCGGGTTCAGGCTCCAAAACCAGGACGCGATTCCACAGCCAGACGGCTTCGTGTTGACGGCCGACCTTCCAGTAGGCGTCGCCGAGGTGATCGTTGATCTCGGCGTTGGACGGTTCCTTGTCGACAGCCTCTTCCAGCGTGTTGACGGCGGTCTCGTACTGGCCCTGTTTGAACTGCGCCCAGCCCAGGGAATCCTGGATGTTGCCGTTGTCGGGCTCCAGCGCATGGGCGCGGGCGATCATTTCGGCGCCTTCCTGAACCCGCAGCCCCTTATCGACCCAGAGATAGCCGAGGTAGTTCAGCATGTCGGCGTCGTTCGGCGCGGTCTGAAGCGCGGCCCAAAGTTCGGCCTCGGCCTCGGGAACACGACCCAGCGCCTCATAGGCCGCGCCGCGCAGGAAGTGGACGCTGGCGCCCTGATCGGCGGTGTTCAGAAGCGGCCCGTCCAGCAGGCTCAGCGCCTCATCATGCTGTTTCAGTTGCATCAGCTGACCGGCCAGGACCAGGGCGATCTGGTGATCGTCGGGGCTGGCGGCGGCGGCGCGGCGCAGTTCGATGAGCGCGTCCTGCGACTGGCCATCCTCTTCCAGCGCGACGGCCAGCTGAGCGCGAGCGGCGGCGTAGAGTTGCGGATCGGCGTTCCCGACCCGCGACAGGGCGTTGCGGGCGGCGGATTTCAGACCGGCGCGGGAGAGCACCTGAGCCAGCTGGTATTCGGTCTCGTCATCGTCGTGCAGGTTCTGGGCGAGGCGCAGATAGACGGCGGCGAACTCGTTGCCGCGCTCGGCCGAAGCCTGTGCGGCGGCGGTGACCAGGCCCTGAGCGGCGCCTTCGCGAAAGTCGGGCAAAGCGGGCGGGCGCCCACCGTCTTTCAGCCGTTGCAGCGCGCGGGCCACGCCCGGATCGACGGGTTGGACCGCCATGGCGGCTTCATACAGGGCGACGGCGTCGCCGCGGCGACCGCGCCGTTCCAGAAACTCGCCATAGGGGCGTTTGAACAGGGCGCCGACGCCGGCGACTTCGGAAGCGGTCTTCAACTCGACCTCAGCCTCGGCATAGTCGCGACGTTTTTCCAGCAGGGCGGCGCGATTGATGCGGGCGAAGGCCAGGGTCAGGGGATCGCCGGCGGTCGGGACCGGCTGAAGCGCCCGGGTCCAGTCGCCCGCTGCGGCGGCGATCCACGGCGCGACCAGAAGACCGGCGCGGGCGTGCGGTGCGCCGATGGGCTGACGGGCCAGTTCGGCGTTCGGCGTCCTTGCGTCGCCGCGCACGAAGTCCTGCACCAGACGCACCAGCCGTCCGCCCTCGACGAACGCGGGAGACGCCGTCGCGTCGGTCGGGGCCAAGGCGGCCGCCACATCCAGATCGCCTGTCAGCAGGGCGGAGGTGAAGGCCTGTTCGCGCACGCGCGGCTGTTCCGGCGTCAGTCGTTCCGCCTGGGCCAGATAGTCAGAACCGCTCGCCCCCTCGCCCTGCATCAGGGCCAGCTTGCCCGCCAGATACAGACCATAGGCGCTGCGGCCCTCGGGGTTCGTCGGGATCGGCGCCCAGACGGCCGGGATCGCCGGCGTCGCGGGCGTGTCGGTGATGATGATGTGAGGATCGGGCGCGGCCTCGGTCGGCGCCTGAGCCGGTGCAGTCTGGCCCGGCGCCGTCTGGCTCGGCTCCAGGATGACGGCCGGCGGATGGGTCTCCGGCGTCGGGGCGGGCGGGGTCGTTTGCTGCGCCGAGGCGTGGCCGGCAAGCGCCAAGGCGAGGACGGTCAGGGACGCGGAGAACAGGCGAGAACGAGAGGCGATCATGCCCAGACCCTTCACGCTTTTGCAGCGGCGGGCAAGGGCGGAACGCCGCCCCTGCCCCGTTCCGTCACATGTTCGGATAGTTCGGACCGCCGCCGCCTTCGGGCGTGGTCCAGACGATGTTCTGCGATGGATCCTTGATGTCGCAGGTTTTGCAGTGGACGCAGTTCTGGGCGTTGATGACGAAGCGTGGATCGGCCTTTGCCGCCTCGTCGCCATAGACGACCTCGTACACGCCGGCCGGGCAGTAAAGCCGCGCCGGCTCGCCGTATTTGGGCAGGTTGACGCGGATCGGGATCGACGGATCCAGCAGCTTCAGGTGGGCCGGCTGGTCCTCGGCGTGGTTGGTGTTGGAGATGAACACCGACGACAGCTTGTCGAACGACAGCTTGCCGTCCGGCTTCGGATAGGCGATCGCCTTGTGGTCGGCGGCCAGGCCGGTCGAGGCGGCGTCGGTCTTTTCGTGCTTCAGCGTCGGGATCGGCGACAGGCCGCCGAACAGGGTGCGGCACCACATGTCGAACATGCCCAGCGCCCCGCCCAGCGTCGTGCCGAACTTGGACAGCAGGGGTTTGGCGTTGCGGACGACCGACAGCTCCTTATAGACCCAACTCTTTTCGAAGGCGGTCTGGTATTCAACCAGTTCGTCGCCCGCGCGCCCGGCCTGAACGGCGTCGTAAGCCGCGTCGGCGGCCAGCATGCCGGTCTTCATCGCGTTGTGGCTGCCCTTGATGCGGGGCACGTTCACGAAGCCGGCCGAACAACCGATCAGCACGCCGCCGGGGAAGCTCAGCTTCGGGATCGACTGCAGGCCGCCCTCGGTGATGGCGCGCGCGCCGTAGGAGATGCGTGTTGCGCCCTCCAGGTGCTGGGCGATCTCGGGGTGGTGCTTGAAGCGCTGGAACTCGTCGAACGGCGACAGGAACGGGTTCTCGTAGTTCAGGTGAACCACATAGCCGACGGCCACGTAGCGATCGCCGAAGTGATACAGGAAGCTGCCGCCGCCGGTGTGTTCGTCCAGCGGCCAGCCGGTCGTGTGCTGGGCCAGGCCGGGCTGGTGCTTGTCGGCCGGCACCTGCCACAACTCTTTCAGGCCGATGCCGTATTTCTGGGGCGACTTGCCGTCCTGAAGCTTGTGCCTGGCGATGATGGTCTTGGCCAGGGAGCCGCGCACGCCCTCGGCGATGAAGACATATTTGCCGTGCAGTTCGATGCCGGGCTGGAAGTCGCCGGTCGGCTTGCCCTCGCGGTCGATGCCGAAGACGCCGGCGACGACGCCCTTCACCTGACCCGTCTCTTCTTCCCAGACGACGTGGCTGGCGGCCATGCCGGGATAGACCTCGACGCCCAGAGCCTCGGCCTGCTCGCCCAGCCAGCGCGTAACGTTGCCCAGCGAGGCGATGTAGCAGCCGTGATTGTGCATGAAGGGCGGCATCAGCGGCATGGGCAGCGACGCCGACCCTTGCGGGCCCAGCAGCAGGAACTTGTCCTTTGTGACCGGCGTCTCCAGCGGCGCGCCGCGTTCTTTCCAGTCGGGGAACAGCTCGTTCAGCGCCTTGGGATCGATGACCGCGCCCGACAGGATGTGGCCGCCGACCTCGGCCGCCTTTTCCAGAACGGCGACGGTGATCTCCTTGCCGTCCTTTTCCGCGCGCTGCTTCAGTCGGATGGCCGCCGACAGGCCGGCCGGGCCGCCGCCGACGATCACGACATCATATTCCATGATCTCGCGCTCGACGCCGTTCAGCGCCTCGAGCGGCGGCAGATTGTCGATGATGGCGTCCTGACGGGCGTTCTCCGCGCCGCCTTCGATGGCGTCTTCGGCCATGGTTTCCCCTGAATCCCGGTTATCTGTGTGGTTATGCCGCTTATCGGAAGGTGACGCGAGGGCGGTCAAGGCTTATCGGTGGTTCGAGACATGAACGCGCAACCCCATGACATCGCTGCAGTCGAAAGCCTGCTCGCCTTCTGGCGGGATGCGGGGGTCGACGCCTGCTATGGCGATGCGCCCGTCGATCACACCCACATCGCCCCGCCTCCGGCCGTCAAGGCGGTGCAGAGGGCGACGGCCTCGGTCGTCATGCCCCTGGCCGGCGTCAACGCCGATGACGCCCTCGCCGAGGCGCGGCGGCTGGCCGCCGGCGCCGCGACGCTTCAGGATCTGGCGGCGGCGGTTGCGGCGTTCGAGGGCTGTCCGCTGCGCGGCATGGGCGCGACGCAATCGGTGTTCGGACGCGGCAACCCCAACGCCTCGGTCCTGATCGTCGGCGAAGGCCCCGGCGCGGAAGAGGACCGGGCGGGCCAACCCTTCGTCGGCAAGGCCGGGCAGTTGCTGGACCGGATGCTGGCGGCGGCGGGCCTGACCGACAAGGTCTTCATCACCAACACGGTCTTCTGGCGTCCCCCCGGCAACCGCACCCCCAGCCCTCAGGAACAGGCGGTGTGCGCGCCCTTTGTCGAGCGCGCCTTCGCCCTGCTGAAGCCCAGGGCCGTGCTGCTGCTGGGCGCAGCCTCGGCCAAGTCGGTGCTCGGCGCCGAGGAAGGCATCATGAAGCTGCGCGGCGCCTGGAAGGAATGGCGTCTGCTGGAAGGGGCGCTGTCGGCGCCCGTCATGCCGACCCTGCATCCCGCCTTCCTACTGCGTCAGCCACAAGCGAAACGACAGGTGTGGAGCGACCTGCTTTCGCTGGCCGTTCGCCTTGAAACGGACTCGGTTGAAGAACAAGGCTAATCGCGGCATGTTCGCATGCTGACGACCGATCGCCATACACGCGCCTGTATCTTACGCGCGTCGCCAACGAGGGGGCCGCCGCTTATGTTTCTGTTCCGCCGCGCGATCCTCGCGTCGACGCTTGTCCTTGCGTTCTGCGCCGCCACGACGGCCGCGACCGCCGAGACGCCCTACGGATCAACCGCTGAAGCCGGCGCCGGTTCCGTGCGCCCCACCGCGCTGAGTTCCGCCGACCGAATCTCCTACACCACCGCCTTCGACGCCCTGCGCCGCGGCGACATTGAGACCGCTCGCACCGCCGCGCGCCAGGCGCAGGACCGCGTGCTGCTGGGTCAGGTCGAGTTCGAGAGCCTGTTCCATCCCGATCATGTCGCCACCTACGAAGAGCTGACGACCTGGCTTGAGACCTATTCCGATCTGCCGTGCGCGGACCGCGTCTACACGCTGGCGCTGCGTCGTCGACCCGACGGCGCCCCCGAGCCGGTGCGTCCCGGCGGCGTGATCGGCCGCACCTGGAACAGTCTGGTCAGCGCCGTGTCCGGCGACGGCGGCGTCACCGATCCGGCCAAGGCGGCGCGCGTGGCCTACAACAACGACGACCTGACCGGCGCCTCGGCCCTGGGTCGCCAGATCGGCGACTGGTGGACGGTCGGCCTGGCGGAATGGCGTCTGGGCCAGTTCCACGAATCCTTCGCCGCCTTCGAACGTGTCGCCAACGATCCGACCGAGGACGCCTGGGTGCGCGCCGGCGCCGCCTTCTGGACCGCGCGCGCCGCCGCCCAGTCGGGTCGTCAGGATCGCGTCACCGACTATCTGCGCCTGTCGGCCCAGTGGCCGGCCACCTTCTATGGCCAGATCGCCCTGCGTCAGCTCGGCGAAGAGCCGACGATCGAGAACATGGGGCCGCGCGCCTATGAGGCCGAGCCGCGCCTGCGCCGCGCCGCCTATGTGCCCCAGAGCGCCGCCGTCGAACCGACCGCCCTGGAAGCCTTCGTCCAGGCCGACGCCCGCGCCAAGCGCACCGTCGCCTTCTATGAGGTCGGGCGCAACGCCGACGCCGAGACCGAGCTGCGATCCGGCCTGCGCACCGCCGTCGGCGATGCGGCCAAGATGTGGACCGCCCTGGCGCGCGCCATCCTGCCGATCAACACCTCGGCCGAAGCCAGCCGCATCGACGCGACCCGTTATCCGATGCCGGACCTGGCGCCCGAAGGCGGCTTCGTCATCGAGCGGGCGCTGGTGTACGCCCTGGCGCGCAAGGAAACCGACTTCAATCCGAACGCCCGCTCCAGCGTCGGCGCCTATGGGCTGATGCAGGTCATGCCGACGACGGCGGCCGAAATGACCGGCGATCGCACCTTCGTCTCGGACCCGACCAAGCTGCTGGTTCCGGCGGTCAACATGCGTCTGGGCCAGGCCTATATCAATAAGATGCTGGCCCTGCCGGCCTTCCAGGGCGATCTGTTGCGGGCCGTGGCCTCCTACAACGCCGGCCCTGGTCCGATGCTGGCGGCGGTCAGGAAGCTGGGCGCGGACGCCGATCCCCTGCTGCTGATCGAGACGATCGACGTACCCCAGGCGCGCGACTACGTCGAAAAGGTCATGGCCAGCTACTGGATCTATCAGCGCCTGTTCGGCGGCCCGCTGAAGACGCTGGACGCCGTCGCATCGGGCGCGCGCGCCGTTCCGATGGCGCTGGATTACGTCGCCCCGCCGCCGCAGGCGGAGCCGGTCCAGATCGCCGAGACCACGCCCATCGCCGGCGCGCGCTGACCTCTTAGAAGACCGCGAACAGCAGGCTGGCCCAAAACGCCGCCCCGACCAGGGCCGCAAGCCCATAGGCCATAACCGGATTGAGGCCGCGCCCAGCGGCTTGGGTCGGAGGGCTGGACAGGATCGGGCTCGTCATGCCCTTAGAGATAACAGCGTCCACTTAACGCTGCGTCAGCCGGGATGGTTGTCGCGCGTTAAGCCCAGCGCGTCGGCTTCCCACTCAAGAAAATGCGGATGAGCCAGCAAGGTCTCGGCATAGGTCCGGGCCGTGCCGTCGTCGCCGTGGGCGGCGAGGTCCAGCTGGAAATGGCGGATGCGGGCGGCGACCGGCGTGAAAAAGGCGTCCGGCACGGACCAGTCGCCGAACAGATACGGCCCGCTCGCGCCGAACCGGTCACGCAGGCTCCGCCACAGTTCGACGATCCGGCGCAAATCCTTGGCCAGGCCCGGATGGTCCGGCGCCGGCGCGCGACTTGGGCCGACCATCCAGTGATCCGGGCCGGTCGAACAGGCCGTGCGCAGGGCGGTGAAGCCGCCATGCATCTCGCACGCCGCCGAACGCGCCAGCCAGCGCGCATGGGCGTCCGACGGCCAGAGGCGGGCTTGCGGATAGCGTTCTGCCGCCCAGACGGCGATGGCCATCGAATCCCAGATCACCTCGCCCTCGACCTTCAGCACCGGGACAAGGCCGGACGGCGAATGCTCGCGGATGCGTTGATCGGTGTCGGGCTGATTCAGCGGCACGATGATCTCGTCGAAGACCGCGCCGCAATGCTTCAGCACCAGCCACGGCCGCAGCGACCACGTCGAATAGGCCTTGTCGCCGATCACCAGTTCCATCACGCGTCTCCTGTCGCCGCCATCAATGGCTCGCCGCCCGCCTCGGCACAACCACCACCAAGGCGTCGCCCGCGATCCGAGCGGCGTGCGAGAAGCGCGCTGAATCTGGAACAAGGGCTGTCAAAGTCAGTCTCGCGGCCCCGCCAAACCTTGACTCCGCGCCCCCCACGACCGACACGACCCGCCCATGATCACGCGCTACTCCCGCCCCGTCGCCGCCGCCATCTGGTCCCAGGACACCAAGTACAAGATCTGGTTCGAGATCGAGGCCCATGCCGCCACCAAGATGGCCGAGCTGGGCGTGATCCCCAGGGAATCGGCCGACGCCATCTGGGCCAAGGGCAAGGATGCGACCTTCGACGCCGACCGCATCGACGAGATCGAACGCACCACAAAACACGACGTCATCGCCTTCCTGACGCACGTCGCCGAGATCGTCGGCGAGGAAGCGCGCTTCCTGCACCAGGGCATGACCTCTTCGGATGTGCTGGACACCTGTTTCGCGGTCCAGCTGGCGCGCTCGTCGGACCTGCTGATCGAGGGCGTCGATCGGGTTCTGGCCGCGCTGGAGACCCGCGCCAAGGAGCATAAATACACCCCGACCGTGGGCCGTTCGCACGGCATCCACGCCGAGCCGGTGACCTTCGGTCTGAAGCTGGCCGGCTATCACGCCGAGTTCCAGCGCGCCAAACGCCGCCTGATCACCGCCAAGGAAGAGATCGCCACCTGCGCCATCTCGGGCGCCGTCGGCACCTTCGCCAATGTCGACCCGGCGATCGAGCAATATGTCGCCGACCAGATGGGCCTGACGGTCGAGCCGGTCTCGACCCAGGTGATCCCACGCGACCGCCATGCCGCCTTCTTCGCCGCCCTGGGCGTCGTCGCCAGCTCGGTCGAGCGTCTCGCCGTCGAGATCCGCCACCTGCAGCGCACCGAAGTCCTCGAAGCCGAGGAGTTCTTCGACAAGGGCCAGAAGGGCTCGTCGGCCATGCCGCACAAGCGCAACCCGATCCTGACCGAGAACCTGACCGGCCTGGCCCGTCTGGTCCGTTCGGCCGTGACGCCCGCCATGGAGAACGTCGCCCTGTGGCACGAGCGCGACATCAGCCACTCCTCGGTCGAACGCGGTATCGGCCCGGACGCCACCATCCACCTGGACTTCGCCCTGCACCGTCTGGCCAATGTGGTCGAGCGACTGAACGTCTACCCTGAGAACATGCAGAAGAACATCGACCGCCTGGGCGGTCTGGTGTACTCGCAACGGGTGATGCTGGCCCTGACCCAAGCCGGCGTGTCGCGCGAAGACGCCTATGCCGCCGTTCAGGAAAACGCCATGAAGGTCTGGCGCGGAGAAGGCGCCTTCCTGGATTTCCTGAAGGCCGACGACCGCGTCACCCTGCCCGCCGACCAGCTCGAAGCCCTGTTCGACCTCGGCTACCACACCAAGAACGTGGACGTGGTGTTCAAGCGGGTGTTTGGAGAGGGGTGATCCCCGCCCAGTTGGCAGATCGCCGCATCGGCTTCCCGCCCGTCGTCGATGCGGCCACACGCCTCTTGATCCTTGGCAGCCTGCCCGGCGACGCCTCGCTGAAGGCGGCGCAGTATTACGCCCATCCGCGCAACGCCTTCTGGCCGCTGATCGGCGGCGTGTTGGGCGAAGACCTTGCGGTCCTGCCCTACGAGCAGCGTCTTGCCCGATTGAAGGCGCGCGGCGTCGGTCTATGGGACGTGATTGCTTCGGCGGAGCGGTCGGGCAGCCTGGATGCGGCGATCCGCTCACCGGAGGCGGCCGATCTTAGAAGTCTGATCGACGGCCTGCCTGCGCTGAGGGCGGTAACCTTCAATGGAAAGCTGGCGGCCAAGCTGGGGCGACGCATTATTGGCGACGTCAACGGTGTTCGCTTGATTGATCTGCCGTCGTCCAGTCCCGCTCATGCGGTGGGGATGACAATCAAGGCCAGCTCGTGGAGTTCGTTGACAGATATCGTCTCGACCTAAGTCTTTCGCTGCAAAGCAGCAAAAGAAACTGCGCATAGTATTTGAATGGTCAAGCTGCGATAACTTGTCGCGCGACACGCATCCATTGTTCGGTCTGACGCGTAACGTTCCTGTTACCGCCTTGAGAGCGGCCCAATGGGAACGAAACACAATGACAAATCTTCGCAATCTGATGCTCGTCGCCGTGTCCGGCGGCGCGCTGATGGCGCTGGGCGCCTGCAACAACAACGAACCAGCCGCCACGACCCCGGCTGAGTCGACCGCCATGGCTCCTGCTGAGGGCGCCGCAATGGCTCCTGCAACCGATCCGATGGTGGGCGGCGCAGCCATGAGCCCCAACGAGACCATCGTCGCCAACGCCTCCAAGGCCTCCAACCTCAGCACCCTGGTGTCCGCCGTTCAAGCCGCTGGCCTGGTCGAGACTCTGCAGGGTCCCGGCCCGTTCACGGTCTTCGCCCCTGACAACGCCGCTTTCGAGAAGATCCCCGAGGCGACGCGCACCAGCCTGATGCAGCCGGCGATGAAGGCGGATCTGACCAAGATCCTGACCTATCACGTGGTCGCCGGCCGTCTGACGGCCGCCGATATCGCCGCCCAGGCCCAGGCCAACGGCGGCACAGCCACGCTGAAGACGGTTCAGGGTGAAGAACTGAAGGTTTCGGCCGGCCCGAACAACACCTGGGTCATTACCGACGCCAAGGGCGGCAAGTCCACGATCACCCAGGCCGACGTGGGCCAATCGAACGGCGTCGTCCACGTCGTCGACACGGTTCTGATGCCGTAAAAAATATTTGGTTTCGGGCGGCGACGCCTGAAACCAAATCTCGGCCCTGGTGTTCTTCAGGGGCGCGAGACGCACAGTACGCCGGGTGAGACATTCCCCCAACGTCCCCGGCAAGAAGAAAGGGCCGCACTTTCCCCCGGGTGCGGCCCTTTCGAATCCTCAGATCAGTCCAAAGACCGAGACGATTACTCGCCGGCGCGAATCTGCTCGCGGGCGATCGAGGCCAGTTCGTCGATCTTGGAGCGAATCTCGCCCTCCGAAACCGACAGCCCCGAGGCCTTGAAGTCGCCGGCGACCTTGCGGAACACGTCCTCGTCGCCAGGCTGTTCGAAATCGGCGCGGACCACGGCGGCGGCGTACTGGTCCCCGCTTTCGCTGGACAGGCCCATCTTTTCCGCAGCCCAAAGGCCCAGCATCCGGTTGCGCCGGGCGATGGCCTTGAACTCCTGCTCCTGATCGAGGGCGTATTTGGCTTCGAAGGCCTTTTCCCGATCGTCGAAGGTCGTCATTTCGCTCAGCAAAGCTCCGTCCACCCCGCTAACGTCGGGGCAAGCGCCGTCTATAGACCGCCCGACCGTGAACGCAACCTGACTTCCGTCGCATGGACATCCTGTCCCCAATGATTGCGGCGCCGGCATCCTCATTTGTGTCGCGGGCCGCCTTCGGCTAAGGAGACCTCGAACGAGATTGACTGCCCGAACGATTCCGAAACGCGCCGCCAGGACCGGGTCTTCCCCCTCCACATATGGCCGCGCGATTTTTGTTTCTGGAGGGCGCCCGTAAGCCGGGACCGGACCATGAACAGCAAGCGCAAGAAGATCTACGAGGGCAAGGCCAAGATCCTGTACGAAGGACCCGAGCCCGGCACCCTGATCCAGTATTTCAAGGACGACGCCACCGCCTTCAACGCGCAGAAGAAGGCCGTTCTCGAAGGCAAGGGGGTAGTGAACAACCAGATCAGCGAGTTCATCATGTCGCGCCTGAACGGCATCGGCGTGACCAATCACTTCATCAAGCGCCTGAACCTGCGCGAGCAGCTGATCCGCGAAGTCGAGATCATTCCGCTGGAGGTCGTGTGCCGCAACATCGTCGCCGGCTCGATGAGCCAGCGCCTGGGTATCGAGGAAGGCACGCCCCTGCCCCGCTCGATCATCGAATTCTACTACAAGAAGGACGAGCTCAACGACCCGATGGTCACCGAAGAGCACATCACCGCCTTCAACTGGGCCTCGACCCAGGAGCTGGACGACATGCTGGCGATGACGGTGCGGGTGAACGACTATCTGTCGGGCATGTTCAGCGCCGTCGGCATCACCCTGGTCGACTTCAAGATCGAGTTCGGCCGGGTGTGGGAAAACGACTTCAGCCGCGTCCTGCTGGCCGACGAGATCAGCCCCGACAGCTGCCGCCTGTGGGACACGGCCTCGGGTGAGAAGCTGGACAAGGACCGCTTCCGCCGCGATCTAGGCGACGTCATCGAGAGCTATACCGAAGTCGCGCGTCGCCTGGGCATCATGAAGGGCATGCCGACGGTGATCCAGGGAGGACTGCACTGATGGCCCCAACCTCCTCAAGCAAGGTAAAGGTTCACGTCTTCCTCAAGCCCGGCGTCCTGGACGTTCAAGGCAAGGCCGTCGAAGGCGCCTTGCAGGGCCTGGGTTGGTCGGGCGTCTCCAACGCCCGCGTCGGCAAGCTGATCGAGTTCGACCTCGACGGCGCCGAAGACCCGCAAGGCGAAGCCAAGAAGATGTGCGAGCAGCTGCTCGCCAATACGGTGATCGAAAGCTACCGCATCGAGGCGGCGTAAACTCTGCTGTCTCCTTTCCCATGTCGCGGGAAGGAGACAGTTGCATCCTTCGATATCGACGCCAGTTTAGCAGACGGCTTGATTGACGGAGCGCCCATGACCTTCACCCTTACCTCCACCGACATCCAGGACGGCGGCGTGCTGCCGGACGCCCAGGTTCACGCCAAGGGCAACGCCTCGCCTCAACTGTCTTGGTCAGGCGCGCCGGAGGGGACCAAGAGCTATGCGATCACCTGCTATGATCCCGATGCGCCGACCGGCTCGGGCTTCTGGCACTGGACAGTGGCCAATATTCCGGCGGATGTGACCGAGCTGCCGGCCGGCGCCGGCTCGCCGAGCGGGCATCTGCCGCATACCGCCGTCCAGGGCCGCACCGACTATGGTCAGCCCGGCTTTGGCGGCGCCGCCCCACCGCCCGGCCATGGCCCGCACCGCTACATCTTCACCGTCTTCGCCGTGGATGTGGAGAGCCTGGAGGTCACGGCCGACGATTCCGGCGCCGTGTTCGGCTTCAATCTGCACTTCCACACCCTGGCCAAGGCGTCGATCACCGCGACCTACGAAAACAAAGCGTGATCGGTGCGGGGCGGCGTCGCCCTTGTGGCGTCATGAACGCTGATTAGTGTGCGGCGCAACATGACAGACGCTGCCCTCGACACCGCCCTTCCCGTCCGCTCGCGCGGGGCGGTCGCCCTCGTGCTGATCGCCCTGGCCATGGGCGGGTTCGCGATCGGCGTGACCGAGTTCGCGGCCATGAGCGTCCTGCCCGACTTCGCTGCGGGTCTAGGCGTCGATGCGCCCACTGCGGGCCATGTCATCAGCGCCTATGCCGCCGGCGTCGTGGTCGGCGCGCCGATCCTGGCGGTTCTGGGCGCACGGTATCCACGCTGGTTGCTTTTGATCGCCTTCATGGCCCTGTTCGCCATCGGCAATGTGGCCAGCGCCCTGGCCCCGACCTATCACTGGATGCTGGTCTTCCGTTTCTTAAGCGGCCTGCCGCACGGGGCCTATTTCGGCGTGGCGGCCCTGGTCGCGGCCTCCATCGTGCCCCTGCATTTCCGCACGCGCGCGGTTTCGACCATCCTGATGGGACTGACGGTCGGGACCGTTCTGGGCGTGCCCGTCGTCAACATCATCAGCCACGCCCACGGCTGGCGCTGGACCTTCGCCATCGTCGGCATGCTGGCCGTCGTCGCCATCGCCCTGGTCGCCCTGTTCGCACCGCGCGATCCGGCCCATCCCGACGCCAGCCCGTGGCGCGAGCTGGGCGCGTTGAAGCGCAGCCAGGTCTGGCTGACGCTGGGCGTCGGCGCCATCGGCTTTGGCGGCATGTTCGCGGTCTACGCCTATCTCGCCTCGACCTTGCAGTCCGTCACAGGCATCGGCCCAGCCCTGATGCCGTGGGTTTTCGCGGTGTTCGGCATCGGCATGTTCGTCGGCAACATCCTGGGCGCCTGGGCGGCGGACCATCTGGGGTTCAAGGCGGCGGGCGGCCTGTTGCTATGGAGTGCAGCGGCGCTGGCCCTGTATCCGCTAGCGGCGCCCCACCTGTGGGCCGTGACGGTCGTGGTCTTCCTGATCGGGGGCGGGGGCGGCCTGGGTTCGATCCTGCAGACGCGGCTGATGGATGTCGCCGGCGACGCGCAGACCCTGGCGGCGGCGCTCAACCATTCGGCGTTCAACACGGCCAACGCCATCGGCCCGCTGCTCGGCGGAATGGCGATCGCGGCCGGCTACGGTTGGGCCTCGACCGGCTGGGTCGGCATGGGCCTGTCGCTGGGCGGCTTTGTCATCTTCCTGATCGCCTGGCTGACGGGTCGCGCGCGCGCAACGGCCTGACAAGGCGAAAGAAGCCTGCTAAAGGCCCGCGCCATGAGCGCAGCCGTCATCGTCTTCCCCGGTTCCAACTGTGATCGCGACTGCAAGGTCGCCGTCGAACGCTCCACCGGCGAGCCGGTCTCTATGGTGTGGCACGCCGAGACCGAACTGCCCCAGGGCCTGGACCTGATCGTCATTCCCGGCGGCTTCTCCTACGGCGACTATCTGCGCTGCGGCGCCATGGCGGCCCAATCGCCGGTGATGCAGGCGGTCAAGAAGGCCGCGGACGACGGCGTCGCAGTCGTCGGCATCTGCAATGGCTTCCAGATCCTGTGCGAGGCCGGAATGCTGCCGGGCGCCCTGCTGCGCAACAAGGGTCTGAAATACGTCTGCAAGCCCATCGCCCTGAACGTCGCAAACGGCCAGACTCGCTTCACCGCCGGCTATCAGGGCCAGTGCGAAGTGACGATGACCCAGGGCAACGGCGACGGAAACTTCTTCGCCGACGCCGAAACCCTGGCCCGGATCGAGGGCGAAGGTCAGGTGGTCTTCCGCTACGTCGAGAACCCCAACGGCTCGGTCAACGACATCGCCGGCATCCAGAACGCGCGCGGCAATGTCCTAGGCATGATGCCCCACCCGGATCGCGCCTTCGAAGCCGAACTGGGCTCCGCCGACGGCGCGACCCTGTTCCAGAGCATCTACGCGGCCGCTTGATCAGTCGGCGTCGTCGACGCCCTGAACGGCCAGGCTTTCGTCCAGTTCGTCAGCGTCCGTCGATACGCCGTCTTCAGAGCTTTCGTCCTCGTCGGGCGTGATCACGCCGCCCGGTTCGCGCTGGGCCGCCAGTTCGCGGGCGCCGACGCCGAGGCCCTGTTCAATGGCGCGGTTGGCGGCGACTTCGTCTTCGAGCGAGGGCTGGGTGTTTTCGATATCGGCCATGATGGGCTCCTAAGTGTGGATTGCATCTGACAACCACACGGTCGGGCCGATTGTTCCTAACGGCCGAAAAACGGCTCCAGACTGGCGCGGGACAGCGGATGGAAGATCAGGAACTGACCGTCCACCGTCACCGTGACCTCATGCGCTTGCGGACGTTGCAGCAGGGCCGGGTCGTCGAGCGACACGGCGCGACCCGAAGCGATATCGCGCGCATCCAGGGGCGGCGTCGTCGGCCGCCCGTTCTCGTTGGCGAGAGCCGACAGGAAACCCCGCACCTCATTGGCCTGCTGCTGAGGCGTCAGGGCCGCGCGAACGCGTGACCACGCGGTCTCGACAGAGGCCGGCAGCGGCGCTCCGGTCGTTTGCGCGGACGCCTGCCCCGCTCCCACGACGATCGCGATCAACAGAGCCGGCAGGGAGCCTTTCAGCGTCATGTCGAGCAGGATGAAGCCGCCGGCCGCCAATGCAAGCTTCACTTTTCTGGCTGTCGCGGTGAACCTTCCACCAAGGCAAGGCGTAAAGGTCAGACAAGCGTCGCACTGGAAATTGAATGTCTTCCATCATCCGTCCCACGCCCCGCCAACGCACGCGTCGTCTGGTCGTCCTGGCCGCCGCCCTTTTCGCCATCGTCGTGCCCCTGGTTCAGAACCTGTCCGGCTTTGGCCTCACGCAGGCCGAGTTCGCCGCCGACGGCGCCAGCACCCTGCGCGTTGCGGGCTACGCCTTCTCGATCTGGGGCCTGATCTATATCGGCATTCTGGCCTATGCGATCCGTCAGGCCCTGCCGCAGACGGGCGAAAGCCCGCTGCTGGGCCGGATGGGCCTGCCGTCCGCCGTCGCCTTCTTCGGCATCGGCTTCTGGATCATCGTGGCGGCCCTGAACCTGAAGGCCGCCAGCGTGGGCGTGATCTTCGCCTCGCTGATCGCGCTGTTGCTGCCGATGCTGGCCGTATCCGGCCACATCCGCGCGCTGGGGATGTTCGATCGCGAGCGCATCCTGCTGGTCTGGCCGCTGGCGGCCTTGGCGGGCTGGCTGACGGTTGCTGCGCCGCTGAACCTGATCACGACGGCGACCGCGTTCAACGCCCTGCCCGCCGCCCTGTCGCCTGACCTGTGGGCCATCGTCGCCATCGTCGCCGTCACGGTCGTCGCCTTGGCGGTGACGGCGGTGCTGCGCACCCTCGCCTATCCGCTGCCGACGGCCTGGGGTCTTCTAGGCGCATTCGTCGCCGAGCAGGGTGACAAGCCGACCGTCGCCTTCACGGCCCTGGCCGGCGCGATCGTCCTGCTGATCGGCGGCCTGCTGCTGACCTTCCGCCTGCGACCCGGCGTCGAACGCGCTCGCTAAGCCTCATGGTTTGTCGGTGACCGCGTCGTCCTGAGGCGCGTGGTCATCGGCGCCCACGTCGAAGGCGCCGGTTTCGTCGAAGCCGACGCTGCCGACCCCGACGGCCGAGCCGGTCAGCCGCTGACGACGGCTGGCCAGAGCCGCTTCGGGCGCTGCGGCGTCCATCTGTGCGGTAGTTTTTGGATCATTTGAACGATCCATCTGCTGGCCCGAGGCCGGGACGATGCGGTCGGTGTGGGGCTTGCTCACGCCTCGTCCTCCTCGGCGTCATCGGCCTGTTTCTGAGCCCGTTCGGCCAGGGCGGAGGCGCCGGCGTCGTCGGCGGCGATCTCGGGCAGGTCGTCGTCTTCGGGGGTGGCGGCGGGGTCGATGGGCGTGTCGGTCATGGCGGCTCCTTTGGCTGTCGGCGGAATCAACCACCTGCGATGGACGATGTTCCCCGTTCTTGCGCCGCGCGGGCTGACATTCGGCCCATCTGCGGCTAGAAGCGCCGCCCATGAGCGCTCCGCAAAAGACCCCCCAGAAGTCGATGGCTGAACTGGCCGCCGAATACGGCCTGGCCCCCAATGAATATCAAGTCGTCCTCGACCGGCTGGGGCGCGAGCCCAACCACGTCGAGTTGGGCGTCTTCTCGGTCATGTGGTCCGAGCACTGCTCCTACAAGTCGTCCAAGATCCACCTGGGCAAGTTCCCCACGACCGGCGAGCGCGTCATCTGCGGGCCGGGCGAGAACGCCGGCGTGATCGACATCGACGACGGCGACGCCTGCATCTTCAAGATGGAGAGCCACAACCACCCGTCCTACATCGAACCTTATCAGGGTGCGGCGACGGGCGTGGGCGGCATCATGCGCGACGTCTTCACCATGGGCGCGCGGCCGGTGGCCCTGCTGAACGCCCTGCGCTTCGGCGATCCCAGCCATGAGAAGACCAAGCGCCTGGTCAAGGGCGTGGTCTCCGGCATCGGCGGCTACGGCAACTGCGTCGGCGTGCCAACGGTCGCCGGCGAGACCAACTTCCACAAGGGTTACAACGGCAACATCCTGGTCAACGCCATGTGCGTCGGCCTGGCCCGGGCCGACGAAATCTATTATTCGGCCGCGCCGGAGGCGGGCCATGACGTCGTCTATTTCGGGTCCAAGACCGGTCGCGACGGCATCCACGGCGCCACCATGTCCTCGACCGAGTTCGACGACGAGTCGGAGGCCAAGCGCCCCACGGTCCAGGTCGGCGACCCCTTCGCCGAAAAACTGCTGATCGAGGCGACACTGGAGCTGATGGCGTCCGGGGCCGTCGCCGCCATTCAGGACATGGGCGCGGCGGGCCTGACCTCTTCATCCGTCGAAATGGCGGGCAAGGGCGGCGTCGGCATCGAACTGAACCTCGATAAGGTGCCACAGCGCGAAACCGGCATGACGGCCTATGAGATGATGCTGTCGGAAAGCCAGGAGCGGATGCTGGCGGTGCTGAAGCCCGGCTATGAAGACGTCGGCTATCGCATCTTCCAGAAGTGGGGCCTGGACTTCGCCATTATCGGCAAGACCACCGACACCGGCCATCTGGTGCTGAAGCATCACGGCGAAACCGTCTGCGACGTGCCGCTGGCGCCCCTGTTCGACGACGCGCCACTGTACGACCGCCCCTGGGTCCAGCCGGAGCTTCAGCCCAAGCTCAATCACTCGGACATTCCCGCGCCCGAGAACTGGGCCGATGCGGTGATGAAGGTCGTCGCCTGCCCCGACATGGCCTCCAAGCGCTGGATCTGGGAACAGTACGACCGCCACGTCATGGCCGACACGCTTCAGGACTCCTCGACCGGCGCCGACGCCGGCGTGGTGCGCGTGCATGGCACCGACAAGGGTCTGGCCGTCACCTCGGACTGCACCCCGCGCTATGTCCAGAACGACCCCTATGAGGGCGGCAAACAGGCGGTGGCAGAGGCCTGGCGCAACCTGACGGCCGTGGGCTCGCGTCCGATCGCCATCACCGACAACCTGAACTTCGGCAATCCGCAGCGCCCGGAGATCATGGGCCAGATCGTTCGCGCCATCGACGGCATGGCCGAGGCCTGCCGCGAACTGGTCTTCCCGGTCGTGAGCGGAAACGTGTCGCTCTATAACGAAACCAACGGCGTCGCCATTCCGCCGACCCCGACCGTGGGCGCCGTCGGCCTGCTGCCCAACTACGATGTGGTGACCGGCTTCTCGACCATGGCCGAGGGCGATGCGCTGGTCCTGATCGGCCAGACTCAGGGCGAACTGGGCGCCTCCATCTATCTGCGCGAGGTCCTGGGCCGCGAGGACGGCGCCCCGCCGGCCGTCGATCTGAGGCTGGAAAAGAAGACCGGCGATTTCGTGCGCGACCGGATCGAGGCGGGCGAGTTGACCGTGGTCCACGACCTCTCGGACGGCGGCCTGATCGGCGCCGCGGCCGATCTGGTGCTGGCCTCCGACGTCGGCGTGACCCTGGACGCCTCCAGCGCGGCCCACGCCCACATCTTCCTGTTCGCCGAGGATCAGGCCCGTTACCTGGTCGCTGTCCCCGACGCCGACGCCATCATCGCCAAGGCGCGCGAGGCGGGTCTGCACGCTTCGGTCGTCGGCCATGCGGGCGGAGCCGCCTTCGCCTCCAAGGGCGACAAGGGCGAACTGTTCAGCATCCCCGTCGCCCATCTGCGCGAATGGCATGAAGGCTGGATGCCGGGTTGGCTGGGCGACGCGGCATGATCCGCGTCCTGACGCCGCTCGTCCTGCTGGGCCTGCTGAGCGGCTGCGACGGCGGCGGCGATCCGGTGCAGCAGGCGCTGCGCGACACCTCCGCCGCCAACCAGGCCGCGGCGGCGCGCACGACGGAACAGATGGAAGCCGCGGGTCATGCCGGTCACGATATGGGCGGCCCCACCCCGGGCACCACATCCGGAGACAAAGCCTTCGCCGCCTCCGAGGCCGAGATGCACCGCAAGATGGCCGCCGCCTCGGGTCAGACGATCGACCAGGCCTATGTCGCCAAGATGATCGCCCACCACAAAGGCGCCGTCGCCATGGCCAAGGTCGCCCTGCGCGACAGCCGCGACCCCGAAATCCGCCGCATGGCCCAGAGCGTCGTCGACACGCAGACGCGCGAGATCGCCGAGATGAAGGCTTGGACGCCGACCACCCCTCCGGCGAACTGAGATTGGCCAAGGGACCCTATCGCGGCGGCGGAAAGCCAGCGGGGCCCACCCGCACCAAGGCCGCGTCGCCTGGGCGGCCGTCTTTTAAGCCTTCGCAGATCACCAGAAACGAGCTGAAGCATTTCGCCTTTCGCGATCGCTCCAAAGAGGCGTTTCTGGACGAGCTGGATCCCCTGCTCCGCGCCTGTTTCAAAAGCGGCTTCACCCGGCCCAACGAGGTCGCCGGCCTGCTGAACAAGGCCGGCAAGAGCACCGCCTGCGGCCAGCCGTGGACGCCTCACCTGGTCTGGGTTCTCCAACGCTTTCTGTTCGAACGGCGCGAAAAGAAGAGAGCGGCTCAAGCCGCTCCCCCCGCAGCGACGGTTTCGAAACCCGTCGTCTCCAGCCAGCGCGCGAAAGACCTGGCCGCCGAAGATATGACGAGGTTGCTCGCCGCGATCGGCAGGGCGCGCCCGCCGCGTTGACGTCGCATTGATCCCGCATGAACGCTGGAGCCGGATGGCGCGTTTCAGAGGCGATGCGCCTGGCTGAACCGGCGACTTGAACAGGGAGCGTCTGATGGACGCGACGACCGCCGACACCATCTTCCGCCCTGCGATACCGCCCCGGCGCGCGGGCAAACCGCTCTCGCTGCTGCCCTTCCTGTGGATCAGCTGGCGTGATCCGATCCAGATGTGGTCCGAGCGGCATTTCGTCGAGCCGCAACTGCATGGATCCTCGGCCTTTGGCGAAATCCTGGTGGTCAGTCATCCCGAGGGCGTGCGGCACGTCCTGACTGAGAACGCCGCCAACTATGTGAAGGGCGATCTGCAACGGCGTGTGCTGGGGCCGATGCTGGCTGAGGGCCTGCTGCTGACCGAGGGCGAGGTCTGGCGTCGCGCCCGGCGCATCCTCGCGCCCCTGTTCACCCCCGCCAAGATGGCGACCCTGAACGCAATGATGGCCGAGGTCTGTCACGCGCGTGTGGCTGCCTGGTCGCTGTCGGCGCGCGGGCGGGTGCTGGATATCGACAGCGAGATGTCGGGCCTGACCTTCGACATTCTGTCGGCGACCATGTTTTCGGACGAGCTGGGCGGCGAGGCCCGCGGGTTCGAGCGGGCGCTGAACCAGTTTCTGGCCAACGGCGCGCGCATCGATCCGCTGGACGTGCTGGGCGCGCCGGACTGGGCCCCGCGGCTGGGCCGCCTGGCCAGTTTCCGCTCGGCCCGCTTCTTCGAGCGGCGCGTCACCCGACTGGTCGAGGTCCGGCGCGCCCGCATCGACAGCGGCGACGCCCCGCCCGACGACCTGCTCAGCGCGCTTCTGCTGGCCACGGACGAGACCGGCGGTCCCGGCCTGACCGACGAAGAGGTCGCGGCCAACATCCTGACCTTCATCCTGGCGGGACACGAGACGACGGCCCGCGCCCTGGGCTGGACCCTGCATCTGCTGTCGCGCCAGCCGGAGTATTTGGCCCGGCTCCAGGCCGAGGCCGACGCCTTCGACGTCGCTGATCCGAAATGGGCCGAGGCCCTGCCCTGGACGCGCGCCGTGCTGGAGGAGACGATGCGCCTGTTTCCGCCCGCGCCGACCATGGCCCGCAAGGCCCTGGCCGACGATGAGATCGGCGGACAGACGATCAAGGCCGGCGCCACCGTCATCATCTCCCCGTGGATTCTCCAGCGTCACCAGCTGCTGTGGGACGACCCCGACGCCTTCAAGCCTGAGCGGTTCCTCCCTGAGAATCGCAAGGCCATTGATCGCTACGCCTACATTCCCTTCAGCGCCGGACCCCGCGTCTGCATCGGCGCCGCCTTCGCCCTGCAGGAGGCGATGATCGCCCTGGCCGCCATCCTTGGCGTCGCCGATGTCGAGGCCCTGACCAATGCGGAACCCCGTCCGGTCCACCAGATCACCCTGCGCAGCCGCGAGCCGATGCGATTGCGGCTGAGGGCGCGGCGCAAGGGCTGACCAAGCGGCGCCGTCGCCGTTCCGCCACGAACCGTCTATAGGTCGCGCCATCCTTCCCCTTGGAGGTCGCCCTTGCGCACCGCCATCCTGCTCCCACCGGGCTGCCTGTTTTCCGAATCCCAGCCGAACTCGATGGAGACGGTCGTACGGACGATGGCGGGCGTCGATCAGGGCGGCGAGACGCGTATCTTCTGCTGCAGCGGCGCGGACGACGACCAAGCGCCGGGCGTGGACGCCCTGCCGGCGGGGCGCAGCCGCATGCCCACCCTGATCAAAAGGCTGCGCGCCTTTCGGCCCGATGTGATCGAACATCATCAGCAGGTGAAACAGGCGTTGGCGGTGCAGCAGGCCCTGCCCGAGACGCCCCACCTGCTCTATCGTCACAACGCCCTGCGCCCGCCGCGCCACCCCATCGACCGATGGCGTTATCGGGCGCGTTATGAGAGGCTGGATGGCCTGATCTTCGTCAGCGTGGCGGAGCGCGACGCCTTCGTGCGCACCTTCCCCGACCTGGACGATCGAGCCTTCGCGGTGCCCAACCCCATCGACGCCGGCGCCTGGCTGGCCTCGCCCGAGGATCGAGAGCCGGTCATCGCCTTCGCCGGGCGCGCCATGCCGGAGAAAGGCCTCGATGTCCTGTGCGCGGCCCTGCCCGCCGTTCTGGACGCCCACCCCGACTGGCGCGCCGTTCTGATGCTGAACGACTGGGACGATCACGCGCGCTGGGCGGCCCAATATGTCGCGCCTCTCGAACGCTACGGCGACCGGGTCGAGGTGCTGAAGTCCGCGCCCTTGGGCGAGGTGCGGCGGCGGATGCAGACGGCGGCCATCGCCCTGACGCCGTCCGTATGGGACGAGCCGTTCGGCCTGACGGCCGTGGAGGCCCATGCGGCGGGCGCAGCGCTGATCTCCTCCGGCCGGGGCGGCCTTCGCGAGGCCAGCGGCGATCACGCCCTCTATGTTGACGCCGTAACGCCTGCGACCTTGCGGTCAGCCATGGACCGCCTGATCCGCAACCCGGAGGAGCGCGTCGCCCTGGCCCGCGCAGGGCAAGGCTACGTCATGGATGTTCATACGCCGCAACGCCGCGCCGCCGAACTGGAGCGGGTTCGTCAGGTCGTGAGGGACAGACGCCGATCGACGGCTGAACATGCCGCTCGGAAATCTGTCACATCGCCGCGATAGAGCCGGCCTGAAGTCCGGGAGCCTTCGATGACGACACGCGCCCTCTCTCGCCGTTCGATGCTGGCCGCCTTCGGGGGAAGCCTGGCGCTGTCGCATACCGGCCCCGCCCTGGCCCAGGCCGTCTTCGACACCAACCCCTTCCGACTGGGCGTCACGGCCGGCGATCCTCTGCCCGACGGCTTCGTCATCTGGACGCGTCTGGCGCCTGATCCCCTCGCCTATGGCTCCGGCATGCCCCGCGCGCCTGTCGCGGTGAAATGGGAGGTCGCCGCCGACCGGGGCTTCAACACCATCGTCCGCTCCGGCGAGGCGATCGCGCGACCAGAACTGGGCCACTCCGTACACGTCGAGGTCGAAGGGCTGGAGCCGGCCCGCCCCTATTTCTATCGTTTTCAATGCGGGACCGAACGCAGCGGCGTGGGCCGCGCCAAGACCGCCCCGCTGGTCGGCGCCTCGCCGGCTTCCGTCCGTTTCGGCGTCGCCGGCTGCCAGGCCTATGAGCAGGGCTACTACACCGCCCACCGCAAGATGGCGGCGGAGGATCTCGATTTCATCTTCTGCTACGGCGACTACATCTACGAAAATCGGGGCGACCCGATCTATCAGTCGGCCGCCGGCCCGCTGGACAATACGCGCGTCCACCTCGGTGGGGAGGTCTACAGCCTCGACGACTATCGCCGCCGCTATTCCCAGTACACGATGGATGCGGACCTGCTGGCCTCGCGCGCCTCGGCGGCCTGGTTCTGCACCTATGACGACCACGAGGTCGACAACGACTGGGTCAGCGAAACAGATCAGGAAGGCTCTCCGCCGGAGGTCTTCCTGCTGCGGCGCGCCGCCGCCATGCAGGCCTTCTACGAGTTCATGCCGATGCGGAAGTCGGCCTTCCCGCGCGGCGCCGGCATGCAGGCCTATCGCCGGGTCCAGTACGGCGACCTGCTGGACATGGCCTTCCTCGACACCCGACAGTTCCGCACGGACCAGCCCTGCGGCGGCCGCTTCAACGTCACCTGCCCCGGCATAGAGGCGACGGCGGCCCAGGTGCTGGGCGACGCTCAGGAGGCCTGGCTGCTGACCAATCTGGATCGCTCGAAGGCGCGCTGGAAGGCCCTGGCCCAGCAGGTCATGATGATGGATCTGAACCGCAACACCTCAGGCGGCCAGGGGGTCAACACCGACAGCTGGGCCGGCTATCGCGTGCCCCGCAATCGCCTGCTGCGCCACATCTGCGACCGCCGCATCGACAATGTCGTGGTCCTGACCGGCGACGAACATCAGAACTACGCTGGCGGCCTTTGGCTGGACGGCAGCCAGCCCGAAGGCGCCCCCATCGCGATCGAGTTCGTCGGCACCTCGATCAGCTCGCGCGGCGACGGGTCGGATCGCGGCTCCGACTACGAGCCGTTCATGGCGGCCAATCCCCAGCTGAAGTTCCGAAACTCTCAGCGCGGCTACATGGTCTGCGAAGCGACGCCCAACCTCTGGACCACCCAGTTCAAGGTTCTGGACAAGGTGTCGGACCGCGACGGGACGCTCAGCCTGCGCCAGACCATGGTGATCGAGGCCGGCTCGAACACCCTTACAACCGCCTGAGCGGTCGGCGCCGGATCAGACGACCGGAATCGCCTGAGACAACCGCCCGCCGACCCGGATCGGCTCGACCCGCACGGCCAGCCCAGTCCGGTCGTCGGTCTCGACGAAGACCCCGCACACGGTCGCCGGGCCGGAGGCCGGCATGTAGCGGCCGCCCGAAATCCGGGTGGTGAAGCGGCGCAGCGGCTCTTCCTTCTCGTTGCCGATCACGCTGTCGTAGTCGCAGCAGCCCCCGGCGTCGGTCTGATAGGCCGTGCCGCCGGGCAGGATCTGGCAGTCGGCGGTGGGCACATGGGTGTGGGTGCCGACCACCAGCGACGCGCGCCCGTCGCAGAAGTGGCCCATGGCCATCTTCTCGGACGTGACCTCGGCATGCATGTCCACGATAACGGCGTCCGCCACCGCGCCCAGCGGCGCCGCCGCCAGTTCGCGCTCCACCGCTCCGAACGGATCGTCCATCGGGTCCATATGCACCCGGCCCAGCACGTTCATGACCAGGACCGTCCGGCCCGAATGGGTCTCGAACAGATTGGCCCCGGCGCCCGGCGCATCCATCAGGCGCGGATAGTTGGCCGGCCGGATCAGGCGCGGCTCGCGCACGATATAGGTCAGCGCCTCGCGCTGGTCCCAGCTGTGGTTGCCCAGCGTCAGGCAGTCGGCGCCCGCCATGAACAGCTCGCGCGCCGTGTTCTCGGTGATGCCGAAACCGCCCGCGGCGTTCTCCGCATTCACGACCACGAAGTCGAGTTTCAGATCCCGCTTCAGGCCCGGAAGATGATCGCTTATGCCGTCACGGCCGGACTTGCCGATGACGTCGCCGAAAAATGCCAGTCTCATTGGAAAGCCGTATAGCCGGTCTCGGTCAGAACGCCATGCAGTCGAATGTCGTGAGGCTCCAGCGCCAGCCGCTCGAGCCTTTGGCCGGCATAGGCGAAACCGATGCGGATGGCGTCGGGTCGGGCGGCGAACGTCCGGTCGTAATAGCCGCCGCCCTGCCCCAGGCGCCCGCCCTGATCGTCAAAGGCCAGCAGCGGCGTTAGGATCAGGTCCGGCATGACGACCTCGGCCAGCGGCAGCGGCGCGGGGCATCCGGCGGCGTCTATCTCCAGCGGCTCACCGGGCGACCAGGCGCGGAACTCCATCGGCGCGTCGCGCTGGACCACGACCGGCAGGCACAGCCGGCGGCCCGCCGCCTCAAGCGCCGCGGCCAGCGCGTCGGTATCCAGCTCCGACCCCATGGCGCGATAGAGCGCGACGATCCGAGCGGCCGGAAGCGCATCGGCATGGTCCGCCGCCCGGCTGGCGGCCAGCGGGTCGACCTCGGCCAGACGCTTGCGCAAGGCGCGGGCGGCCGATCGAGTTTTGTGCTTGTTCATGATCGCTCCCTATCCATGCCAAGTCTTACAGACCAGCGCACCAATCGCGCTCAAGCAGCGGAGCGACCGCGTCGCGAGCGTTAGCGCCAAGAAAAAGAGAGGAAGGTGGCGGCGCCGCGCGAACCGTGAAGAACGTTTAAATCCTCTCGACCTGGGTAGCCAGGTGGGCTCCGTATGCCCAAGCCCTCGAGCCCGGACAGGGACAGATCCCTATGAGTGAATTAAGGTCAGAAGGATATGTTGTCTTCGACGTGAGCCGCAGCATGACCCGCCGTCGATCAAGATAGGCCTTCGCCGCGCCCGACGCCAGCATCCGCAGCGGAATAATCGCCTAGAGGTTTTGGGCGATCTTTTCGATCCGCGCGGCGACGGCGTTCAGCGCCTCGGCCACCCCGTCCGTCGAAGCCGCCGCCTGGGCGGTCGCTGACGAAGGCCCCGCCTTGCCGGCGTTCAGCCGCGCCTCATGCAGTTCGTCGGCCAGGATCAGCGCGGACATCAGAAACAGCCGCAGATCGCCGACATGGCCCACGTCGCCTGCGACCTGGCGCACTTGGTTGTCGAACTGTTTGGCCAAAATGCGGACCCGCTCTTCCTGCCCGTCGGCGCAGCCCACCGCATAGGGGCGACCGTTGACCTCGACCGTCACTGTCGCCATCAGCCGGCCTCGCTTTCGGCCAGGGCCTCGCGCACGGCCTGGGCGGCGCGGCCCAGCGCCTCGGACGCCTCGCGTCCTGCGGCCTCCAGCTCGGCCACACGAGCCGCATCACCACGGGGCGCGAACAGATCGTCGTCCGCGATCGCGGGCGCCGAGGCGGGCCGCGCCTTCAGCTCCAGAATCTTGCGTTCCAGTTCGGCCAGGGCGCGGTCGATACGCGCCCGTGCGGCCGTGGTGGCGTCTGCCATCGGTCGCTCCTTTAGATTCCGTATAGAAGCCGACGACGCGCCGGGGTAAAGGGGCGCGCCCCCTTTTTCCGCCTTCCCAACAGAGGTCTCCACAGTGACCGACGCCAAAACCGCACCAAAGGCCACGCCCGAGCAGATGGCGAACGCCATCCGCGTCCTCGCCATGGACGGCGTCGAGAAGGCCAAGTCCGGCCACCCCGGCATGCCGATGGGCATGGCCGACGTCGCCACGGTGCTGTTTTCCCGCTTCCTGAAGTTCGACGCCTCGCGCCCCGACTGGGCCGACCGCGATCGCTTCATCCTGTCGGCCGGCCACGGCTCGATGCTGATCTACGCCCTGCTGCACCTGACCGGCTACAAGGGCGCGACGAAGGAAGAACTGTCCAACTTCCGCCAGTGGGGCTCCAAGACCGCAGGCCACCCGGAGTACGGCCATATGCCGGGCGTCGAGGTCACCACCGGCCCGCTGGGTCAGGGCCTGGCCACCTCGGTCGGTTTCGCCATGGCCGAGCGCCATCTGGCGGCGAAGTATGGCGATGATCTGGTCGATCACCGCACCTGGGTCATCGCCGGTGACGGCTGCCTGATGGAAGGCGTGTCGCAGGAAGCCATCGCGCTTGCCGGCCGCTACAAGCTGAACAAGCTGCACGTCCTGTGGGACGACAACGAGATCACCATCGACGGCAAGGTCTCCCTGTCGGACACCACCGATCAGAAGGCTCGCTTCAAGGCCGCGGGCTGGGCGGTTAAGGCGATCGACGGTCACGACATGAACGCCATCAAGGGCGCGATGAAGTGGGCCATGCGTCAGGACAAGCCCACCCTGATCGCCTGCAAGACCAAGATCGGCAAGGGCGCCGCCACCATGGAAGGCAGCCACAAGACCCACGGCGCGGCCCTGGGCGCCGCCGAGATCGCCGCCACGCGCCTCGGCTTGGCCTGGGATCACGATCCCTTCGAAATGCCCCAGACGATCGCCGACGCCTGGAAGAAGGTCGGCCGTCGCGGCGCCAAGGACCGCAAGAAGTGGGAAGCCCGCCTCGCCGCCTCGGCCCAGGCCGCCGACTTCACCCGCGCCATGAAGGGCGACCTGCCCGAGGCCGCCTTCGACGCCCTGAACGCCAAGATCGCCGAACTGGTCGAGACCCAGCCGGCCCAGGCGACGCGCCAGTCTTCGGGCGCGGCGCTCGACGAACTGTTCGCCGCCATTCCCGAACTGGTCGGCGGCTCGGCCGACCTGACCGGCTCGAACAACACCTTCGTCAAGGGCACGCCGATCCTGGATGCGCCGACCTATGAAGGTCGCTACGTCAACTGGGGCATCCGCGAGTTCGGCATGGCCGCGGCCATGAACGGCCTGGCCCTGCACGGCGGGGTCATCCCCTACGGCGGCACCTTCATGGTGTTTTCCGACTACAGCCGCCCGGCCATCCGCCTGGGCGCCTTGATGGGCGTGCGCGCCATCCACGTCCTGACGCACGATTCGATCGGCCTGGGCGAAGACGGCCCGACGCACCAGCCGGTCGAACATCTGGCGGCCCTGCGCGCCGTTCCGAACCTGCTGGTCTTCCGTCCCGCCGACACCATCGAGGCCATGGAATGCTGGCAGATCGCCCTGCAGACCAAGACCGCGCCGTCGGCCCTGGCCCTGTCGCGCCAGAAGACCCCGGCCGTCCGCACCGTCGCCGCGACCGAAAACCTGTCCGCCAAGGGCGCCTATGAGATCAAGGCCGCCAACGGCGACGCCAAAGTGACCCTGTTCGGCACCGGCACGGAACTGGCCCTGGCGCTGAAGGCCGCCGAGACGCTGGAAGCCGAAGGCGTGGCGACCCGCGTCGTCTCGGTCCCCTCGTTCGAACTGTTCGAACAGCAGGACGCCGCCTACCAGGCCTCGGTCATCGGCCGCGGCACGGTCCGCGTCGCCGTGGAAGCCGCGATCAAGCAAGGCTGGGAACGCTTCATCGGCGAAGACGGCGCCTTCATCGGCATGACCGGCTTCGGCGCCTCGGCCCCGGCCGAGGTCCTCTACGAAAAGTTCGGCATCACCTCGGAGGCGGTCGTCGCGGCGGTGAAGGCGCGGCTTTAAAACTCGGATCACTCCCCCGTGCGCCACGTTTCACGGGGGAGATTTTTTGAAAGCAGAAGTCATGAGCCGCATAGGCGCGATCAGCCTGCTTGTTCACGACTATGACGCGGCCATCGCCTTCTATGTCGGAAAGCTGGGGTTCGCGCTCAGCGAAGATACCGACATGGGCGGTGGCAAACGCTGGGTGCGCGTCACCCCCAAAGGCGGCGAGACCAGCCTGCTGCTGGCGCGCGCCACGACCGACGCGCAGAAGGCTCAGGTCGGCAACCAGGCCGGCGGCCGGGTCTGGCTGTTTCTGGAGACGGACGACCTGATGCGCGACCACGACGCCTGGCTTGCCGCCGGCGTCCACTTCCGCGAAACCCCGCGACATGAAACCTATGGCAAGGTGGTGGTCTTCGAAGACCTCTACGGCAACGCCTGGGACCTGATCGAACCCGCTACCGGAGCCCGACGCCCATGAAACTCGGCACCCCGCTTTCCGACACCGCCGTGCGCGTCATGCTGCTGGGCTCGGGCGAACTGGGCAAGGAAGTCGCCATCGAGCTTCAGCGGCTCGGCGTCGAGGTCATCGCCGTCGATCGTTATCCCAACGCCCCGGCCATGCAGGTGGCGCACCGCAGCCACGTCATCCCCATGACCGACGTCCAGGTGCTGAACGGCGTCATCCTGGCCGAGGCCCCGCACTTCATCGTGCCCGAGATCGAGGCCATCGCCACCGAGATTCTGGCCGATATCGAGGCCGCCGGCATGGCGACGGTCGTCCCGACGGCTCGCGCGGTGCAGCTGACGATGAACCGCGAGGGCATCCGCAAACTGGCCGCCGAAGAGCTGGGCCTGCCCACCAGCGCCTACGCCTTCGCCGGCTCGGCCGAGGAACTGGCCGCCGGGGCCGAGGCCGTCGGCTATCCCAACTTCGTCAAGCCGGTCATGTCCTCATCGGGCAAAGGCCAGTCTTTCGTCGAAAGCGCCGATGAAATCGCCGACGCCTGGACCTACGCCCAGGACAGCGGCCGCGTCGCCGGCGCCCGCGTCATCGTCGAGGGACGCATCGATTTCGACTTCGAGATCACACTGCTGACCGTCCGCTCGCGCGACGCCGACGGCTCGACCCGCACGGACTTCTGTGCGCCCATCGGCCACCGTCAGGTCAAAGGCGACTATGTCGAAAGCTGGCAGCCGCAGGCCATGACGCCCGCTGCGCTGGCCGCCGCGCAGGACATCGCCGGCAAGGTGACGGAGGCCCTGGGGGGATGGGGCGTCTTCGGCGTCGAACTGTTCGTCAAAGGCGATCAGGTCTGGTTCTCCGAGGTTTCTCCTCGCCCGCACGACACCGGCCTGGTCACCCTGGCCAGCCAGACACAAACCGAGTTTGCGCTGCACGCCCGCGCCATCCTGGGCCTGCCCGTCGACGTGACCCAGAGCGAGCCCGCCGCCAGCGCCGTCATCTACGGCGGCCTGGACGCGCAAGGAATCGCCTTCGAGGGCGTGGCGGAGGCCCTGTCGGTCCCGACCGCCGATCTGCGTCTGTTCGGAAAGCCCGAGGCCTTCGAGCGCCGCCGCATGGGCGTGGCTGTCGCCCGCGGCGCCGATGTCGAACAGGCCCGCGACCGCGCGCGTGAGGCCGCCGGACGGGTCAAGGTCGTTCGGAACTGACACCGCCGTCTCCTCCCCGCTAGCGGGGAGGGGGACCGCGAAGCGGTGGAGGGGTTCCTGAAGTCCCATTGGCGCTCGTGATGCCGTTAAGAACCCCTCCGCCTCTCCGCTACGCTTCGAGCCACCTCCCCATGAATGGGGAGGAGACGTATTTCTACGACTTTAGTCGATTGGCCTTGTCCCGCATTGTGGTGCAAACCAAGGGCGAGGGCCGCAGTCAGCCGGCCGGGAGGGATCTGTCGTGGGCAAACTCAGCACACCCATAATCTTCGGCGCTATCGCCATCCTGGGGGCGGTGTCCCTCGGCATCATCGCCCTGCATCAGGGCGAGAGCATCAGCGCGGTCTGGATGGTGGTCGCCGCCGTCTGCACCTATGCGATCGCCTATCGGTTCTACAGCCGCTACCTGGCCAACAAGGTCATGCAGCTGAACCCCGCGCGCCTGACACCGGCCATGCGCCGCAACGACGGGCTCGACTATGTGCCGACGCCCAAGAATGTCCTGTTCGGCCACCACTTCGCCGCCATCGCCGGCGCGGGACCGCTGGTCGGGCCGGTGCTGGCCGCCCAGATGGGCTATCTGCCGGGCGTCCTGTGGATTCTGGTCGGCGCCGTGCTGGCCGGCGCGGTGCAGGACATGATGGTCCTGTTCATGTCCACGCGTCGCGACGGCAAGTCGCTGGGCGACATGATCCGCACCGAAATGGGCAACATCCCCGGCATCATCGCCCAGGTGGGCGTCCTGATGATCATGGTCATCATCCTGGCGGTTCTGGCCCTGGTCGTGGTCAAGGCTCTGGCCGAAAGCCCGTGGGGCACGTTCACCGTCGCCGCCACCATCCCCATCGCCATCTTCATGGGCCTCTACACCCGCTTCCTGCGGCCGGGCCGCGTGGGCGAGGTGTCGGTGATCGGCGTCATCCTGCTGATCCTAGCCATCATCGGCGGCGGCCATATCGCGGCTGATCCGTTCTGGGGCCCGGCCTTCACCCTGACCGGCCCGACCCTGGCGATCCTGATGATGGTCTATGGCTTCATCGCCTCAGTCATTCCGGTGTGGCTGCTCCTGGCGCCGCGCGACTACCTGTCGACCTTCCTGAAGATCGGCGCGATCGTGGCCCTGGCCGTCGGCATTCTGATCGTGCGTCCGCATCTGCAGATGCCGGCCATCACCTCCTTCATCGACGGCACCGGCCCGGTCTTCGCCGGCTCCCTGTTCCCCTTCCTGTTCATCACCATCGCCTGCGGCGCGGTGTCGGGCTTCCACGCGCTGATCTCGTCGGGCACCACGCCCAAGCTGCTGGAGAACGAAGCCCAGATCCCGATGATCGGCTACGGCGCCATGCTGTGCGAAAGCTTCGTCGCCGTCATGGCCCTGATCGCCGCCACGGTTCTGGATCCGGCCGTCTATTTCGCCATGAACAGCCCGGTCGCCGTCATCGGCAAGGATGCGGCCTCCGCCGCCGCCGCCGTGGCCCAGTGGGGCTTCCACATCACGCCCGGAGAGCTTGAGCAGCTGGCCCGCGACGTGGGCGAACATTCGATCCTGTCGCGCGCAGGCGGCGCCCCGACCCTGGCGGTCGGCATGGCGCACATCCTGTCCGGCGTGATTGGCGGCAAGGCCATGATGGCCTTCTGGTATCACTTCGCCATCCTGTTCGAGGCCCTGTTCATCCTGACCACCGTGGACGCCGGCACCCGCGTCTGCCGCTTCATGATCCAGGATCTGCTGGGCGTCGCCGTCCCCAAGATGCGCGAGACCAAGTCGTGGGGCGCCAACGTCGTCGCCACGGCCCTGACGGTCGGGCTGTGGGGCTATTTCCTCTACACCGGCGTGGTCGATCCGCTCGGCGGCATCAACAGCCTGTGGCCCCTGTTCGGCATCGCCAACCAGATGCTGGCCGCCGTCGCCCTGATCCTGGGCACCGTCGTCCTGTTCAAGATGAAGCGCGAGAAGTTCGCCTGGGTCATGGTCGTTCCCGCGACCTGGCTGCTGATCTGCACCCTGACGGCGGGCTTCCAGAAGCTGTTCCACCCGGACGTCCGCATCGGCTTCCTGTCCCACGCCCGCAAATATCAGGAGGCGCTGGGTGCCGGCGAACTGATCGCCCCGGCCAAGAGCATCGGCGACATGCACCGCATCGTGGTCAATGACTACGTCAACTCGACGCTGACGGCGGGCTTCCTGTTCGTGGTCGTGACCATGGTCTTCTATGGCGTGCTGGCGTGCCGCAAGGCCTATGCGAACAACCGCCCGACGGTCCGCGAGTATCCGGAAAGCCACCAACTGACGGCGGCCGACGAGGCGGCGGATGCGGCCCGTGCCTAACCCGTCGCAAGACGACCTGCTGTGCCTGTGCCGCGACGCCGCCCTGCGGTGGGGTCGCGGCGTCCGGCGCACGGCCGGCGCCATGATCGGTCAGCCGGATTATCAGGCCTATGTCGATCACGCGGCGGCGACCCATCCCGACCAGCCGCCGCTGGACAAGACCGCCTTCTTCCGCCTGCACGAGCAGCGCCGCTTCGGCGGCGCCGGCGGGTTCAAATGCTGCTGATCTAGAGGCCGCTGGCGGGGGTGTCGGCCCTGGCGCGATCCTCGGCCTGAAGGGCGGCGATCGCCGTCTCCAGTGTCGGATCGTCGCCCGCGCGGCGCTGGGCCACGGTGCGGGGCGCGGCGATGTCCGGCGTGACCCCCCGCTTCTCCAGCCGAATCCCGCCCGAAGTCACGAAGTCCGCCCGGCTGAGCGTCAGCCGCCCACCGTCCGGCAGATTGGTCTCCTGGGCGATCAGCACCGATCCCCCTGTTTTCTCGCCCACCACGATGCCGCGACGCGCTTCCTGCAAGGCGGCCGGCGTCAGTTCGGCGGCGCTGCGGCTGCCTTGGTCCACCAGAACCGCCACATCATTGGCCAGGGGATCGCGCCGATCGCCGCAGTCGCCAGCCGCCCTCAGCACCACCGGCCGGCCGCTGCGTCCCGTCCGCGTCGCCCAGACCTGATCGCGCGGGAGGAAGCAGGTCAGGACCGATTCCGCCTCCATCAGCCGCCCGCCGGGATTGCCGCGCAGGTCCAGCACCACGTCGATATCCGGCGGCAAGCCTTCCAGTTCGCTGCCCATCCAGGCGCCCAGCCCCTTGTCGAACTGCTCGATGCGCAGCACCAGCACCCCCGGTCGCGACTTGTCGGCGGTGAATGGTTCGATGGCCTCCATCACCCGCGGCGTCAGGGCGATCTCGCGCCTCTGTCCCGCATCGTCGGTCAGGACCAGTTGCACCGGAACCCCGTCATAGGTCTCGACATCCGGTCCCCAGGGCTGCCCATCGACCGAGTTCAGGGCCCAGCCCATCTGCACGCCCGCCGCCTCGGCCGGAGAGCCCGGCCGGACACGCTCGACGGTCCAGTCGTCCGGCGTCTCGCCCCGCATGAGGGTCAGGCCCATCACGGCGCGCCGGGCGAACTGCGCCTCCTGACGCCGCACCGCCGCCGGCGGACTGGCCGCCGCATGACCGTCGTCCAGCAGATCCAGCATCGCATTGATGACGCGGTACAGCCCCCGCTCGTCGCTCGCCGCGAGGGCCTGGGGCCGGAACGTCGACCGCGCGGCGTTCCAGTCCACGCCGTGCAGGGTCGGATCGTAATAGCCCCGCCGCACCTCGCTCCACACCCGGTCGAACACCCGCTGGTTCAGCCGCGCGCGGTCACGCGAGAGCGCTGCGACGACGACCGGATCGACCACCGGCGAATTCGCTGGTTGGGCCACGGCCGGAACGCTCAACGGCAGGCCGAGCAACAGAAGGCTGAAAAGCCGCGTGGAAACGCTCAGACGCATGACCACCATCTGACGTCAGTCGCCCGCTTCGCTCAAGTCACGACTGCGCGCTATTCCGGCACCCGCGCCCCGTCCCAGGCGAAGACGCCGCCGCTGTCGGCCGGGGTCAGGTTCGACAGCACGGACAGCAGCCGCCCGGCGGAATGGTCGGCCGTGAACAGCTTGCCCTCCGCCACCCCCTTCTGGAACGGGGCGCTCAGGTCCGTCGCCACCGTGCCCGGATGCAGGCCGGCGATCACCGCCTGCGGATGGCTGCGCGCCATCTCGACCGACAGAGTGCGCAGGATCATGTTCAGCGCCGCCTTGGACGCCCGATAGGCGTGCCAGCCGCCCAGCCGGTTGTCGGCAATCGACCCCACCCGCGCCGACAGGGCCGCGAACACCGCGCGCCGATCGCGCGGCATCAGCGACAGCAGATGTTTCGCCGCCAGCGCAGGCCCCACCGCATTGACGCGGTAGTCCCGCGACAGGTGTTCCGCATCCAACTGACGAAACGACCGTTCCGGCTGAAGCCCGTCGTGCAGCACCCCGGTCGCCACGACGATCAGGGTTGGGGCTGGCCCCATGCCGATCCGTTCGGCCGCGGACGCCAGACTGGCCTCATCCTCCAGGTCGGCGGCCAACCCTAGCGCGCCTGCCACATCCGTGCCCGACCGCGACACGGCCCACACCGTATCGAACGCGCCGTCCGCCAAGATCCGCTCGACCATCGCCCGGCCAATGCCGCCCGTGGCCCCGATCACCACCGCCGATCCGTTCATCGCGTCTCCCTTCCTCGTTCGTCCCATGATAGGGGCGCGGCATGAGCATCACCACGGTCGGCCTCGATGCCGACGATACCCTCTGGCACAACGAGACGATCTTCCGCCTGACCCATGCGCGGTTCGTCGATCTTCTGGCCGACCACGGCGACGAGGCGACCATCGAGGCGCGCCTGGCCGAAACCGAGCAACGCAACCTGCGGCTCTATGGCTACGGCATCAAGGGCTTCACCCTGTCGATGATCGAGACGGCGATGGAGCTGACGGATGGGCAGGCTCCGCCCCAAGTCGTGCGCGAAATCCTGGCCGCCGGTCGCGAGATGCTGGCCCACCCGGTCGAGACCCTGCCCGGCGTGGACGCGGTCGTCGCCGAACTGTCCGAAAAATACCGACTTGTCCTGATCACCAAGGGCGACCTGCTGGATCAGGAGCGCAAACTGGCCGCCTCAGGCTTGGGCGACCTGTTCAGCGCCGTCGAGATCGTCTCAGAAAAGGATCGCGCCACCTACGAGCGGGTCTTCAACCGCCACGGCACCGGCCCCGCCGAGGCCGTCATGGCCGGCAACTCCATGAAGTCCGACGTCCTGCCCGCCATCGCCGCCGGCGCCTTCGGCGTCCACATCCCCTATCACGTCACCTGGGCCCACGAACTCGCCGACGCCCCGGAGAACGAGCCGCGGTACGTCTCCCTCGCCCGCATGGACGAACTCCCCGACTGGATCGCGGCGATCGCGGACGCTTAAGGTCTTGCCCCCTCGCCCCTCGCTCTCTAAACGGGCCGCTTAACCGACAAGCAGACGTGAGCGTCGCAGGGCCAGGCTCTGCGGGGGCTTCTCGCGCGCGTAGAGAACGAAGGACGACGCACTCCCTTGGACGCCTCGGACATCTGTCATGACGAACGCGACGCCATGGTGCGCGCGGCGCTGGCCGAACAGGGCGACAGCGGCGTGACGCCGCGCCATACGTTGTTCTACTTCTATGGCGAGGGCGACCACGGCGACCTGAACGAGGTCGCCCGGCGCGCCGGCTTTCTGACGCGCGGCGCCGACGACATGACGGTGCTCGAAACGACCATGGCGGTGGACGAAGCGTCTTTTGCGGCGACCTCGTCCATGATGCAGACCTGGGCCGCGGCCTTCCAGCTGGAGTATGACGGCTGGGAATGCGCGGTCGTGACCCACTAGCGTTCAATAAGAAGAAGAGCTGGCGATGCCCAAGCGCACAGACATCAAGTCCATCCTCATCATCGGCGCCGGCCCGATCGTCATCGGCCAGGCGTGCGAGTTCGACTATTCCGGGGTTCAGGCCTGCAAGGCGCTGAAGGCGGAAGGCTACCGGGTCATCCTGGTCAACTCGAACCCCGCCACCATCATGACCGACCCGGAGGTGGCCGACGCCACCTATATCGAGCCTATCACGCCCGAGATGGTCGAGAAGATCATCATCAAGGAAAAGCCCGACGCCCTGCTGCCGACCATGGGCGGCCAGACCGCGCTGAACACCGCCCTGGCCCTGCATGAATCCGGCGCGCTGGCCAAGCACGGCGTCGAGATGATCGGCGCCAAGGCCGAGGTGATCGACAAGGCCGAGGACCGCCAGAAGTTCCGCGACGCGATGGATAAGCTGGGTCTGGAGAGCCCCCGCTCCAAGGCCGCCCATTCGATGGAAGAGGCGCTGGAGGGGCTGGAGTTCGTCGGCCTGCCCGCTGTCATCCGCCCGTCCTTCACCCTGGCCGGCACCGGCGGCGGCATCGCCTTCAACCGCGAGGAGTTCGAGGAGATCGTCCTGCGCGGCCTGGACCTGTCGCCGACCACCGAGGTGCTGATCGAGGAGTCGGTCCTAGGCTGGAAGGAATACGAGATGGAGGTCGTCCGCGACACGGCGGACAACTGCATCATCATCTGCTCGATCGAGAACGTCGATCCGATGGGCGTCCACACCGGCGACAGCATCACTGTCGCCCCTGCCCTGACGCTGACCGACAAGGAATATCAGCGGATGCGGACGGGCTCGATCAATGTGCTGCGCGAGATCGGCGTCGAGACGGGCGGCTCGAACGTGCAGTGGGCCATCAACCCCGCCGATGGCCGCATGGTCGTGATCGAGATGAACCCGCGCGTGTCGCGCTCGTCCGCGCTGGCGTCCAAGGCCACCGGCTTCCCCATCGCCAAGGTCGCGGCGCGTCTGGCGGTCGGCTACACCCTGGACGAACTGACCAACGACATCACCCAGGTCACGCCGGCGTCGTTCGAGCCGTCGATCGACTATGTCGTCACCAAGATCCCGCGCTTCGCCTTTGAGAAATATCCGGGTTCCGAGCCCCTGCTGGGCACCTCGATGAAGTCGGTGGGCGAGGTCATGGCCATCGGCCGGACCTTCCAGGAATCGATGCAGAAGGCCCTGCGCGGGCTGGAGACGGGCCTGTCCGGCTTCGACGAAATCGAGATTGAAGGGGTCGCTGGCGCCGAAGACGACGCCACGGCCCGCGGCGCCGTCGTGCGCGCCCTGGGCGTTCCGACCCCCGACCGCATCCGCGTCATCGCCCAGGCCTTCCGCCACGGCCTGACGGTCGAGGAGGTCAACGCCGCCTGTTCCTACGAACCCTGGTTCCTGCGCCAGATCGCCGACATCGTGCGCGAGGAAGGCCATGTGCGGGTCAAGGGCCTGCCGACCGACCCGACCGAGTTCCGCCGCCTGAAGGCCAAGGGCTTCTCCGACGCCCGTCTGGCGCAACTGACTGGCCAGACCGAAAAATCCGTCCGGACCGCTCGTCGCGGCCTGAACGTGCGCCCGGTGTTCAAGCGCATCGACACCTGCGCCGCCGAGTTCGCCAGCGCCACCGCCTATATGTACTCGACCTATGAGACCGGCGCTCTGGGCCAAATTCCCGAGTGCGAGTCTGAGCCGACGGACAAGAAGAAGGCCATCATCCTGGGCGGCGGTCCGAACCGGATCGGCCAGGGCATCGAGTTCGACTACTGCTGCTGCCACGCGGCCTTCGCCTTCGACCAGATCGGCGTCGAAAGCATCATGGTCAACTGCAACCCCGAGACCGTCTCGACCGACTACGACACCTCCGATCGCCTGTATTTCGAGCCGCTGACGGCCGAGGACGTGCTGGAGCTGATCGAGGTCGAGCGCTCGAACGGCGACCTTATCGGTTGCGTCGTCCAGTTCGGCGGCCAGACCCCGCTGAAACTGGCCCACGCCCTGCAGGAGGACAACATCCCCGTCCTGGGCACCAGCGTCGACTCCATCGACCTGGCCGAGGACCGCGAACGCTTCCAGCAGATGCTGGAGGGCATCGGCCTGCGCCAGCCGCCCAACGGCCTGGCGCGTTCGGCCGAGGAGGCTGCGCAGAAGGCCGAAGAGGTCGGCTACCCCGTCGTCCTGCGCCCCTCCTACGTCCTGGGCGGACGCGGCATGATGATCGTCCACGACCGCGAGCAACTGGACCGCTACGTCCACGAGGCCATGCGCGTCTCGGGCGACGATCCTGTCCTGATCGACCACTATCTAAACCGCGCCACCGAGGTGGACGTGGACGCCCTGTGCGACGACGAGACGGTCTTTGTCGCCGGCGTGCTGGAACATATCGAGGAAGCCGGCGTGCACTCGGGCGACAGCGCCTGCTCCATGCCGCCCTTCTCGCTGCGGCCCGAGATCGTGGACGAGCTGAAGCGTCAGACCACCGAAATGGCCAAGGCCCTGAAGGTGCGGGGCCTGATGAATGTGCAGTTCGCCATCGAGGAGCCGCACAGTGAAAACCCGCGCATCTTCGTGCTGGAGGTCAATCCGCGCGCCAGCCGCACGGCGCCCTTTGTGGCCAAGACTATCGGCCAGCCCATCGCCTCCATCGCCGCCAAGGTCATGGCCGGCGTGCCGCTGAAGTCGTTCGGTCTGACGGACAAGCCCTACGACCATATCGCGGTCAAGGAAGCCGTCTTCCCCTTCGCCCGCTTCGCCGGGGTCGACACCGTCCTGGGCCCGGAGATGCGCTCGACCGGCGAGGTCATGGGCCTGGACTTCAAGCGGCCGGGAGAGGCCGACATGGCCCCCGCCTTCGCCCGCGCCTTCGCCAAGTCCCAGATCGGCGGCGGCGCCAAACTGCCGACCTCGGGCTGCGCCTTCATCTCGGTCAAGGACGAGGACAAGCCCTTCATCGTCGACGCCGCCCGGACGTTGCTGGCCGAAGGCTTCAGCCTGATGGCCACCGGCGGGACCCACGCCTATCTGGTCGAACAGGGGCTGGAGGTGAAACTGGTCAAGAAGGTGCTGGAAGGCCGCCCGCACATCGTGGACGCGATGAAAAACGGCGAGGTCCAACTGGTCTTCAACACCACATCGGGCAAGCAGTCGCTGCAGGACAGTTTCAGCCTGCGCCGCACCGCCCTGATGATGAAGATGCCCTACTACACCACCACCGCCGGCGCCCTGGCGGCGGCCCAGGCCATCGGCGCGATCAAGGCCGGCGACCTGGATGTACGGGCGATCCAGGACTACGCCTGACGTTGACGAAAACTCCGGGTTTCGGCCGCACGCTGCAAGGCTGTAGCGGCCGAACGCCGGAGCCACGCCGATGTCCAATCTCGACCTCGCCCTGATCGCCATCCTGTGCGGCGAAGTCTTGGGATTTCTCGCCTTCGCCAGGGACAAGCAGCGCGCCAAGGCGGGCCTGTGGCGGACGCCAGAATCCACGTTGTTGCTGTTCGGCCTGATCGGCGGGCTGGGCGCGTGGATGGGTCAGCACATCCTGCGCCACAAGACCCGCAAGGAGCCGTTCAGGACCCAGTTCGGCTTCGTCGTCCTGCTTCACCTGATCCTGCTGGCGGGCGGCGCCGCCTGGGTCATTCTGTAGCGCGACCGTCTTCGCCAGCGCCATCTTCGCCCGCCACGATCCGGGTTGCGGCCAGGTCGGCGGTGACATTGCCGACGGTGCGGAAGATGTCGGGGATGACCTCGACCGCCAGCAGCAGCGGCAGCACGCCAAGCGGCAGGCCCATGGCCAGGCAGATGGGGCCGATGGCGGCGAAGAAGCTGACCTGGCCCGGCAGGCCCACCGAGGCGATGGAAACGGCGATGGCCGTCAGACCGCCGGCGATCAGCACGCCGAGCCCCAACTCCACCCCGTGCAACTGCGCCACATAGAGGCAGACCGCCAGATTTGCGACCGGGCTGGTGATGCGGAACACCGCCACCGCCAGCGGCAGAACGAGGCCGGCGGAGGTCTGGGGCACGCCCAACCAGTCGCGCGCGCGCTCGATCATCACCGGCAGGCTGGCCAGCGACGACTGGGTCGAGACAGCGACCACCTGGGCCGGGGCCACGGCGCGCGCGAAACGGGCCAGCGAAATCCGCCCCCACACAATCGCCACGACATAGATGATCAGGATCAGCCCAATCTGGCTGAGGCAGACGATGGCGACATAATGGGCCAGCGTCCCCGCCACCCCGAGGCCCGCACGCAAACCCACGCCTAGCGCCAAAGCGAACACACCGAACGGCGCGGCCAGCAGCACCCAGTGGACGATGACCACCATGGTCTCGGCCACCGCCTCGAAGAAGCCGGCCAGGGGCCGTCGCAGCTCGGCCTTGATCCGCGTCGCGGCGAAGCCGAAGGCCACGGCGAAGACCACCACCGCCAGCACCCCGTCGTCGGCCGCCGCCTTGACCACATTGGCGGGCGCCAGACTGGCCAGGAAGGCGCGCAGGCCGTCGGTGCGCGCCGCCTCGCCTACGGTCGCCAGCGATTCGGCGCTGACGCCCGCCAGCAGGCCACGCCCCGCCTCGGGATCGATTGGCCAGACCGCCAGCAGGCCCAGCCCCGCCAGGATCGCATAGATCGTCGCCCCGACCAGCAGGACGCCGAACACCACCAACGACCGGACCGCGATCCGGCCCGTCGCCGCCGCATCGGCGATGGAGACGATGCCGGTCACCAGCAGGCTGAACACCAGGGGAATGACGGTCATGCGCAGGGCGTTCAGCCACACCTGGCCCAGGCTCTCGACCACGCCCAAGGCGCCGGTCAGCCACGCGGCCTGCGACCCTTGCGCCAGGGCGCCGACGACGACGCCGGCGACCAGGGCCGCGATGACGAAAAAGCTCAGGGAGGTGAAGAAGGCGGCGATGCGGGATTGGCTCATGCCCTAGCGCTAGCACCGCTCGGCGCATCGCGCGCGCCAAACCTTCTGTCGATCGCTGACAGTTCATGTCGTCGCAGGGCGAACCCCGATCGCGCACGGGGCGTTGGGACGACGAAAGGAACTCAATCATGTCCCGTCTGAACAAACTCGTCCCGCTGATCGGCAGCCTGCTGCTCTCCAAGGGCGGCCGCCGCGTCGCCGGTCGTCACGCCGGCAAACTGGGCCTGGCGACCCTGGCCTATGAGGTCTGGCGCAACCGCCGCGAAGGCGCCAAGCCCAAGGTCGCGCCGCAACCGCGCGGACGCTGGAGCGGCCGCCGCCCGCGCTGAGTCCGTAATCGCCGCTCGACTTCTGGAGCGGCGTTGCGAATAGTCACGCCTCGCCGCCCGGAGCCGACCCATGATCAAAGTCCACCATCTGAACGACAGCCGCTCGCAACGAGTACTGTGGCTGCTCGAAGAGCTGGGCCTGAACTATGAGGTCGTGCGCTACGAACGAAACCCCGGAAATCAACGCGCGCTCGAACGCGGCGGTCCCTACAGCTACGCGTGATCGGATCGTGATCGCGGCGGCGCAACCCGCCGTGGTCGAGGGCGTTAAGGTCTCATGCGCCTTCAAACCATTCAGATCGTCGCCGGGCTGGCTGCGGCCGTCGCCTTCGTCCTCGCTTTCATGGCGGCAGGAGCCGCCCTGATTTCCGGCGTCTTCATGCTCGCCGGCCTCGCCGCCGTCGGTTGGCTGGCCTACAGCCTCATAAAGGGCGTGCTGCGTCGTGACCACAAGCCCGAACCGCCGGCCCGCGCCTGAGCGGTCAATCGGCGCGGGCGTTGCGCTCTTGAATTCCTGAGCGAGAAACCCTAGTCTTGATGCCCGGCCGCGCCCGCCCCGCGGCCTTTTGTGTGCTTATCTCGCGTCTTTCCAGTCTCCGGGCGAACCAGAAAAATCACGACACAAATGGAAAAAGTGCCGATGACGGGCGAGGGCTACCGTGCCCTCGACGATCAACTGAAGCAATTGAAGTCGGTCGAAAGGCCGAGCGTGATCGCCGCCATTTCCGAGGCGCGTGAGCACGGCGATCTGTCCGAAAACGCCGAATACCATGCCGCCAAGGAGCGTCAGGGCTGGATCGAAGGCCAGATCGCCGAGATCGAGGACAAGATCAGCCGCGCCCAGGTCATCGACGTGTCCAAACTGTCGGGCAGCCAGGTCAAGTTCGGCGCCACGGTCACCGTGGTGGACGAGGACACCGAGGAAGAGGCCACCTATCAGATCGTCGGCGAACACGAAGCCGATGTGAAGAAGGGCAAGATCTCGATCGCCTCGCCGATCGCGCGCGCCATGATTTCCAAGGAGGTCGGCGACGTCGTGGAGGTCAACACCCCTGGCGGCGTGAAGGCCTACGAGATCCTCAAGGTCGAGTGGAAGTAACAGCGGTGGAGGGGGCAGCGTCCGCGCAGCCCCTCTCCATCTGGGTCGTCTCGGACGGCCGCGCCGGCATCGAGAATCAGGCGCTGGGTCTCGCCGAGGCCGTTCAGCGCCTGACCCCGGCCGAGATCACGATCAAACATATCCGCTGGCGGCCGATCTTCGATCGCCTGCCGTCGGCGTTGAAGACCCCGGCCATGCTGGCGTCCGCGCCGCCGATCGCCCCTTGGCCCGATCTGTGGATCGCCACGGGTCGTGCGACCCTGCCGCTGTCGACCCGCGTCAAGGCCTGGAGCGGCGACAAGACCTTCGTCGTCCAAACCCAGGATCCCCGCTGGGCCAATGATCGCTACGACCTGATCGTCGCCCCTGCCCATGACGGTCTGTCGGGCGACAATGTCTTTGAAATAACCGGCTCGCCCCACCGCATCACGCCCCAGCGGATCGCCGAGGCCGCGCCCGCCTTCGCCGACCGGATCGCCCCCCTGCCCCATCCGCGCATCGCCGTGCTGATCGGCGGCAAGTCCAAGGCTTTCGACCTGACCGAGGCCCATGCGGCGGACCTGGCCGACCAGATCGCGGACGCCGTGCGGGCGTCGGGCGGCGCGCTGATGCTGACCTTCTCACGCCGCACGCCCGACGCGGCGAAGGCCGTCATGACCGCGCGCCTGTCGGACCTGCCGGGCTGGATCTGGGATGGGACAGGCGACAACCCCCTGTTCGGCTTCCTGCATTTCGCGGACCACATCCTGGTCACCGAGGACAGCGCCAACATGGCGGCCGAGGCCGCCTCCACCGGCAAGCCGGTCCACGTCCTGCCGATGATCCCGCTGAAGGCCGGCGACAAGTTCGCGCGCCTGTACGACGACCTGCAGTCGCGGGGCGCCACCCGCCCGTTCGACGGCGCGCTGGACGGCTGGACTTACGACCCGCTGGCCGAGACCGACCGCGCCGCGCGCGCCGTTCTGGAAGCGATGCGGACGCGATAGCGAAACCCACGTCCGTTCCTGACGCCGTCAAGCCCCATGGTGACGACCGTCATCAGGAGATTTTCTAAGAACGGCTCGCAAAAATCTGCACGAAAATGCACTAAAAGATTCTGGAGTAGCCTTTTCAGTCGCCGCCGCCACCGCCGCCACCGTCACAGCCGCTGTCCCCGCTGCAGTCTGAGCCGCTGTGCTGCGACGTATCCGATGGCCGCATGACCGCGCCCCCGTCCGACCCGCCGCTCTTCTTGGCCTTGGCGTTCGCGGCCCCCATCAAGGCCACGCCAAAGCCCGATCCGATGGCCGTGCCCAGCGCGAGACCTAGGCCGACATTGTCCAGGGCCACGCCCAGCGCCACGCCGATCGACAAGCCCATGCCGATCCCGATCGGCAGGAAGGCCGCGTTCTTGTTCGTCATCCCCATCTCCCCTGTGTGTCAGGCGAGACTAGCATCGCGCAAACGGGAATCACCGCCTAAATAGGGGCCATGACCCAAGCTCGTACCGTTCGCGTCGCCATCATCGGTTCCGGTCCCGCCGGCTGGACCGCCGCCATCTACGCCGCCCGCGCCTCGCTGAACCCCGTCGTCATCGCCGGCATCCAGCCCGGCGGGCAGCTGACCATCACCACCGACGTCGAGAACTATCCCGGCTTCGCCGACACCATCCAGGGTCCGTGGCTGATGGAGCAGATGCAGGCCCAGGCCCTGCATGTCGGGACCGAGGTCATCCACGACATCGTGGTCTCCGCCGACCTGTCGCAACGCCCTTTCCGCCTGATGCTGGACAGCGGCGAGGAGCTGCTGGCCGAGACGGTCATCATCTCCACCGGCGCCCAGGCCAAATGGCTAGGGCTTGAGAGCGAGGCCGCTTATCAGGGCTTTGGCGTCTCAGCCTGCGCGACCTGCGACGGCTTCTTCTATCGCGGCAAGGAGGTCGTGGTCGTGGGCGGCGGCAACACCGCCGTCGAAGAAGCGCTGTTCCTGACCAACTTCGCCTCCAAGGTCACGGTCGTTCACCGTCGCGACGAGTTTCGCGCCGAGAAGATCCTCCAGGACCGGCTGTTCGCCCACCCCAAGGTGGAGGTGATCTGGAACTCGGCGATCGAGGAGATCGTCGGCGTCGTGGACGGCATGGCCAAGAACGTCACGGGCGTCCGGCTCAAGAACGTCCAGGACGGCTCGACCCGAGAAATCCCAGCCGACGGCGTCTTCATCGCCATCGGCCACGCCCCGTCGTCGGAACTGTTTAAGGGCCAGTTGGAGACCAACGCCGGCGGCTATCTGCGGGTCAAGCCCGGCACCGCCTCGACCGAGATCGAAGGCGTCTGGGCCGCCGGCGACGTGACCGACGACGTCTATCGCCAGGCCGTCACCGCCGCCGGCATGGGCTGCATGGCCGCCTTAGAAGTCAGCCGCTTCCTCGCCGAAGAGGACCACGCCAAGGCCCACAACCCCATCAGCCATGCCGAGGCGGAGAAGATCGGGGTCTGGTGACCCCGATCCTGCGCGATCAGTAGGCCGAGGCCTGCGTCAGTTCAGCCAGATCCTCGTCCGACAGCGTCAGAGTCGCCGCCTTCAGCGTGTCGGCCAGTTGTTCGGTCGAGGTCGCGCTGACGATCGGGGCCGTCACGCCCGGCTGGGCCAGCAGCCAGGCCAGGGCGACCTGGGCGGAGGTGGCCTCATTCTTCTGGGCCACGGCGTCCAGAACCGCCAGGATACGCACGCCGCGCTCGTCGAACTTGTCCTTCAGCATCCCCTCGCGCTTGGTCCCGGCGATCTGGTCGACGGTCTTGTATTTGCCGGTCAGGAAACCGCTCTCCAGGCTGAAGTAGGTGATGACGCGCAAGCCCTTCTCCACGGCCAGGTCCTGCAACGCGCCCTCGAAGGTGTCGCGGCTGTACAAGTTGTAGTGCGGCTGGATCGTCGCATAGGCGGCCAGACCCTCGCGCTGCGAGATGTCCAGAGCTTCGGACACCTGTTCGGCCGAATGGTTGGAGGTGCCGATGGCGCGCACCTTGCCAGCCTGCACCAGCTTGTCCAGCGCGCGCAGCGTCTCCTCCTGCGGCGTCTTCGGATCGGGCCAGTGGGTCTGATACAGGTCGATATAGTCGGTCTGGAGCCGGCGCAGCGACGCCTCGACCGCCGTCTCGATCCAGGCCGGCGACAGGTCGTTGTGGCCCTGGCCCATGTCCGATCCGACCTTCGTCAGGATCTTGACGTCATCGCGCCGACCGCGCGCCTTAAGCCACTTGCCGATGATCGTCTCGCTTTCGCCTCCGGAGTGGCCCGGAACCCAGCGCGAATAGGCGTCAGCGGTGTCGATGGCGTCGAAACCGGCCTCGACGAAGGCGTCCAGCAGGGCGAACGACGTCTCCTCATCAGCCGTCCAACCGAAGACGTTGCCGCCGAACACCAGAGGGGCGATGTCCACGCCGCTGGAGCCGAGCTTGCGTTTGGTGAGGGTCGTCATGGGGAGGTCTCCTTTTGGGAACCCTCGACATATGCCGCATCCATACGGCTGCAACCGTTGGGGAAAGCGGTTACCCGAAGAGTTGAAGACCAGGCGGTGCGTAGTCGACCGGCTGACCCTGGCGACGGCGCAGGGCGTAATCCACGGCGGTCTGCACGGCATGTTCATCCGTCGGCTTGGACAGGACACCGATCGTTCCGGCGACGCCTTCCTTCACCATGCCGGGATTGGCCGTCATGAACAGGACGGAGACGCCCATGTCCTGACCCAGTTCACGACCCAGGTTGATCCCCGTGGGACCATCGGACAGGTGGATATCGACCAGGGCCAAATCCACTTCGTTTTCGCGCACCAGATCGCGCGCGGCCTTTGCGGTCGCGGCGACGCCCAGGACTTCATGCCCCAGATCTTCCAGCACGAATCGAAGCTCCATCGCAACGAGGGCTTCGTCTTCGATGATGAGGATACGCGCGGTCATGAGGTTGGGTTTGTGCTCGGGAGCGTACAGAACGCGAGTTGAACCGATTGGTTTCAACATTTCGCTAATTTCTAAGATCATGGGCGGCTCGTCGGCGTGAAAGCGCCGTCGCCGGAAGATCGACGATGATTTTCAAACCTTCAGGACCCCATTCGCGGTCCAGCCGTCCACCCAATTGTCCCTGCACGGAAAGCGTGGCGAGGGATGAACCGAAGCCGGTCCGCGCCGGTGGATTTTGGATCGGCGGGCCTCCGGTCTCGGTCCAGGTCAGCACAAATCGATCTTCATTCCGTGCGGTCCTCAGCGAGACCAGCCCGCCCTTTTCGGACAGGGCCCCATACTTGGCCGCATTGGTGGCCAGTTCGTGAAAGAGGAGGGCCACCGACGTCGCCGCCTGATCGTCGAAGACCGCATCATCCCCCTCGATCACGACACGCGGCGCGCCGGTCTCGTCCGCATAGGCCTTGAACAGGTCCGACAGGAAGGAATGCAGCGTGGTCGCGCCGATCGTGGTCTTCGACGTCTCCGTATGAGGGCGCACGAACTCGTGCGCGCGCGCCAGGGCGGCGATCCGGGTGCGCAGCGAGGCGGAGAATGCCTTGGCTTCGGGATACTGGCGCGCCGACAAGGCGACCAGTGCCGTGACCACCGCAAAGATGTTCTTGATCCGGTGGCTCAGCTCCTGGCTGACCAGTTCGCGCCCCTGCTCAAGCCGCTTCAGCTCGTCAATATCGGTCAGCGTGCCGAACCAACGGGTGATCTCGCCGGCTTCGTCGCGCACCGCGACCGCGCGGCCCAGAGTCCAACGATAGACCCCGCTGTGGTGTCTCAGGCGGTACTCGATCTCATAGGGTTCGCCGGTCTCCAGCGAGCGACGCCAGACGCTCCAGGCGCGGTCGCGATCATCGGCGTGGAACATGTCGTTCCAGCCCTCGCCGTCCGTGGAGCCGAGCGGCACGCCGGTGAACTCGTACCAGCGTGCATTGTAATAGTCGTGGAAGCCGTCAGGCCGCGTCGACCAGACCATCTGCGGCATGGCGTCGGCGAGAACGCGGAACCGCGCCTCGCTTTCGCTCAGGGCCCGCGCCGTCTCGGCCAGATCCGTCTCGATCCGTCGGCGGTCCGTGATGTCCACAGCGATGCCGGGAAGGCGAGCAGCGTCCCCCTTGGCGTCAAAATAGGTCTGGCCGCGCACCAGCACCCAACGCTCGACGCCGTTGGCGATCAGACGATATTCGCAGAGGAATACGCCGTCACCGGACATGGCGCGGTCGATCTCGTCCCGGACGCGCTCAACATCACCAGGATGCACATTGGCCGTGAACATCTCGATCGGCGCCCCGGCCTGAGCGGCGACGGGATCGACCCCGTACATGCGCGCGAAACGCTCGTCGGCGACGACCTTGTTCTCGACGATGTCCCAATCCCAGGCCCCGACATAGGCCGACGCCTCCATCGCCAGACGCGCCGTGCGCTGGCTGGTGTCCCGGTCCAGCAGGGCGCGACGCAACTCCAGCTGGTTCATCACCTGGTCGGCGAGGGTCTTCAGCGCCAGGGCCTGGAGTTCGGTGAGGCCTTCCGGTCTCGGCTTGTCGTCCAGGACGCACAGCGCGCCCAGTGACACGCCATCCGGCGTCTTCAGCGGGTGGCCGGCGTAGAAGCGGATGTGCGGCGGGCCGGTGACCAGGGCGTTGTCTGCGAAACGGGAATCCCGCTCTGCATCCGTCACCACCATGGCCTCGTCGCCAAGCATGGCGTGGGCGCAGAAGGATTGGGACCGTGGCGTTTCACTGACGCCAAGGCCCACCTCGGCTTTGAACCACTGACGCTGCGTATCCACCAGGCTGACGGCGGCCATGGGCGCGTCACAGATCCGCGCCGCGAGGTTGGCGATGTCGTCGAAGGACGTTTCCGGGGGCGTATCCAGAACACCATAGCGTTTGAGGGCGTCCAGTCGGCTTGCCTCGTCCCACCTAGGACTTTCGACATCAGGGTGGGTCAATCAGCTATCCTCGTCGGCGTCAGGGTGCGGGAACATGCATCAATGCCCTGACGCCCTATAGCGTTGCAATGAAGGTGTCAGGTCGCCGGTCGGCCGACTTCTTCGACGTCCATCGAGGGGACGCCTTCAACTTTCGGCGCCGCAGGCTTGGGCGTGGTCGATGATGGGTCGACGGCGGAAAGCCGGGCGTTAATCGCCGCCACCTCGTCACGCGTCGGCAGTCGCCGCCCGCCCAGACTGATCACGCCGACGACGCGCTGGCGCCCGTCCACCTCGACAGTGCGCAGGGGCGCGTCCGCGACGACGGCATCGGGATCGGGACCGCCCGTGGCCGCCCCGGCGGCGATCGTCAGACGAGGCCGCGAGAAGCGCGCCTCGTCGATCGCCGGCTCGCGCCCATTGTAGGTTTTGCGGAAGGCGGCGGTTTCGCCATAGACGCCCTTCCAGCGATAGAAGAGGTGCGCGCCGATCTGCGTCACCTTGGCCACCGTCGGCGCCCACCAGGGATGCACATAGTCGGCGTGATAGTGGGTAGCGGTGCCGACCTCCTGAGCCACGGCGCCGTTCAGCGCGCGCTCAGCGACCTTACGCGCCCGGTCCCACGCCCAGCCTACCGGCGCCTGGCCCAGCGAGCCGTCGCAGGTGAAGCTGAACTGACAGCCTGTGACGCGTTCGGCGCCCTCGAACACTACGCCGCAGACGGTGTTGGCGTAGTTGGGATCGCGAACCCGGTTCAGCACGACCTGAGCGACACCGGCCTGGCCGTTTTCGGGTTCCAGCGCCGCCTCGTAATAGACCGCCTGTGTCAGGCAGCGCAAAGCCCGCCTGCGATCCTGAGCGCTGCCCTTGAACACGAACGGCAAGGCGGGACGCAGCGCGCCGGACGCCGGCGTCATGGCCGCGTTCAGACGTTGGGCCTCCAGCCCGCTCTTGCCCGGTTCCAGTCCCGGCTTGCCGGCCAAGGTCAGGCTTTCCCAGCCCGGCGTCAGCCCATAGAGGGCCGGTTGCAGCAGGTTCGGATCGTGCCGCATCGCCAAGGCCAACTGCGATGGCGTCAGACGCCCCTTGATCGCCGCCAGACCGCCCGCGCCCAAGTCGCCCCCGGTGATGCGCGAGACCGCCTCTGCGGTCCGATCCATATCGGGGCGGACGCTGGACCCCGCCGCCATGGCGACGCCCAGCACCGCGCCGGCCGCGGGCAAGGCCGCCGCCGAACGCCGAAGCGCCTTCCACATCGTCTTCCAGGGCAAGCGGGTCATTCAGGGTCCAACAACCGCGATCGGCGCACCGGCCGTTCGCTGAGATCGCGCGTCTAGTCCGACTTATAGGCCATTTTCCGGCGTCACGACGACCGCCGTTATCACGCCCTGCTGCGCGTCAGGGGGTGGTCGCCCCAAACGCAAGGTGTAAGACTATGTTCCAGCATCGCAAACGCGTCGCTGATGGGGCGAACCGACAGTATGAGCGCAGGCGGATCGAAACGGCGGATCGCGGGCATGGATCGCTGGCTGGTCGGCCTGGCGCGCCTGCCGACGGCCTCGTTCACTCACCGTCTGCTCGTCGGCGCGGGATTCGCGCTGCTGGGTCTGGCGTTGAGGGTGATCGCGTCACCCCTCTATGGGGACCTGACAGGCTTCACCATTCTGCTCCCGGCCGTCACCCTTGCGGCGCTGGCGGGCGGCTGGACCGGCGCCCTGACGGCGCTTGTCGTCTGCACAGCCGGCGGCTGGGCGATCGTCGGCGTCACCGCGACCGGCCATGACGGTATTCTAGAGGCCGTCGGCGGCACAGCGACCTGGAACTTCCTGCTGGTCGGCCTGTTCATCGCCGCCATCGGCGCCTCGTTGCGAGGCGCCATCTCGCGACTGAGTGAAAGCGAAACCCGCTTTCGGCAGCTGGCGGACACGGCCCCCTCGCCGATCTGGCTGATGGACGCGCAAGGCGAGTTCGAGTTCGTCAATGAAGCGCTGTTCGACCTGCATGGCATGAGCTTGGAGGCGCTCAAACAGGGCGGCTGGCGGTCGGCCGTCCACCCCGACGATCTGGAGCAGGTGAAGGCGGCTGAAAACGCGGGCGCGGCCGGACGCCAGGCTTTTGAGATGGAAGCGAGGGTTCGGGATCGCGACGGTGTTTGGCGCTGGATGCGGGCCATCGCGCGGCCCCGCTTCGACGGCCAAGGCGCTTTCATGGGCTATGCCGGCATCTCTTTCGACGTGACCGAGACGCACGAGGCCCTGCAAAGCGCGGCTCGCGCGGAACGCAGGCAGGCGTTCCTGCTGGATCTCAGCGACCGCCTGCGCGACCTGACCGATCCTGATGACATCATGGCCGAGGTCGAGAGCGCGCTCGGCGCTCTGCTTGAGGTCGATCGGGTCGGTTACGGCGAGGTCGACCAGACGGCCGGTGTCGTCTCCATGAGCCGCGACTGGACCGCAGGCGTAATCAGCGCTCAGGGCCAGTTCGCCCTCAACGCCTTTGGCGAAGGCCTGATCGCGGACCTCAACCAAGGCCGCACGATCCAGATCGACGACGTCCGAGAGGACGCACGCACGACGGCGTCCGCCAAGGCGTTCGAGGACATTCAGACCCGCGCCCTGATCCGCGCGCCGCTGATCCGGGCCGGACGTCTGCGCGCCTTCCTCTATCTCCACTCCGCCGCCCCGCGCGCCTGGACCGAGGCTGAGGTCAGTCTGGTTGAAGAGGTCGCCGCGCGGACCTGGGCCGAGGTCGAACGCGCGCGCGCCGAAAACGAGACCCGTGAAAGCGAGCAGCGGTTCCGCGTCATCGCCGACACCGCACCGGTGCTGATCTGGGTCACCAACCAGGATCGCACGCGAGCCTTCGTTAATCGGGCCTATGTGGACTTTTACGGGTCTGACTATGAGACCGTCCTCAAACTGGATTGGCGCGCCGCGCTCCATCCCGAGGATCAGAACCGCATTCTGACGGAATCGGTCGCTGGAGAAGCGACCTGCGAGCCCTTCTCGATGGAGGCGCGTTATCGCCGCCATGACGGCGAGTGGCGCTGGCTCAAGTCGTTCTCTCGTCCGCGGCTGGCGGGACAGGACATTGTCGGCTTCGTCGGCGTGGCCTTCGACGTCACGGACATGCGCGTCGCGCAAGCCAAGCTGGAAGAATCCGAGAACCGTTTCCGCACCGTCGCCGACAGCGCGCCGGCGTTGATCTGGATGAGCGACGACGCCGCCCAGATGATGTTCGCCAACAGGCGCTATCGCACCTTCTTCGGCGTGGAGGCCGACGCGCATCTGCCCGACAGTTGGAGGCGACTGATCCACCCGGACGACGAGGGGGTCTTCGCCGCCGCCTTCATGCGCGCCTTCGAGGCTCGGGACCGATTCGAGGCCCTGACCAGGATCAACCATCCAACGCTCGGCCCGCGCTGGCTGCGAACCGAAGGCGTGCCGCGCTTCGACGCCTCCGGCGTGTTCCAGGGCTACGTGGGCGCCTGTCTGGACGTCACCGACGCCAAGAAGGCCGAGGACGATCTGAAACGGATCAACGAGCTTCTCGAAGAACGGGTCGATGCGGCCCTGATCGAAAAGGCTCAGGCCGAGGCCCAACTGGTCCACGCCCAGAGGATGGAGGCGGTGGGTCGGCTGACCGGAGGCGTGGCGCACGACTTCAACAATCTGCTGACCGTCGTGATCGGCGCCCTGGACATCATCCTGCGCAGCGACGATGCGGCCAAGCGCAGGAAGTTGGGCGAGGCGGCACTGGCGGCGGCGCGACGGGGCGAGAGCCTGACGCATCAGTTGCTGGCCTTCTCGCGTCGTCAGGCTCTGCGGCCCGAGCCGATCGATCTCAACGCCCTGATCCGCGAGAGCGAACCGCTGCTGCGCCGGGCTGTCGGCGAGGCGGTGGACTTCAAGGTCAAGCTGAAGCGCGGCGGTGCGCGGGCCAATGTGGATCCGGCCCAGTTCGAGGCCGCGCTGCTGAACCTGATCGTCAACGCCCGCGACGCCTTGGGCGACGTCACCGGCGCCAAGGGCCGCCAGGCCCGCATCACCGTGCAGACGCGGGCCTGCACCGTCGAGGCGGGACAAATCGCCGAGCTGGCGGCCGGCGACTATGTCTGCGTCAGCGTCGCCGATAATGGTGAAGGCATGTCGCCGGACATCCGCGACCGGGTGTTCGAACCCTTCTTCACCACCAAAGGCGTCGGCAAGGGGACGGGCCTGGGGCTGAGCCAGGTCTATGGGTTCGCGCGCCAATCGGGCGGCGGCGTCCAGATCATCTCCGAGCCGGGACGCGGGGCCGAGATCTGCATCTTCCTGCCGCCCCTGTCGGCGGAAGACGCCGCGATGACGTCGAACCTGGTCGCCGCCGATGGCGCCCCCTTGGTCGAGGGCGGGCGGATGTTGCTGGTGGAGGACGACGCCGGCGTCGCCGCCATCGCGCTCGAAATCCTGGAAGGTTTCGGGCTGGAGGTCGACTGGGCCGAGACGGGCGACGATGCGCTGAAGTTCCTTCAGGCCGACGACTTCGATCTGATGCTGACCGACGTGGTGATGCCCGGCGGCATGAGCGGCATCGATTTGGCGCGCGAGGCGGCGGCGCGCTGGCCGGATCTGCGGATCGCCCTGACCTCGGGCTACGTCGGCGAGGACGTGGATGCGGTGCTGGCCGACACGGTCTGGCCGCTGCTGCGCAAACCCTATTCGTCGGACCAGTTGCGCGCCCTGCTGGAACGCCTCAGCGCCGCGACGACGAACTAACGAAGCAGGACCCGACGGCCAAAGAAAAACGCGCCGCAGCGATGCGACGCGTCGATCTGTTTGGAGCCGCAGTTGGAATTAGCGGCGGGCCTTGCGGGCGGCGTAACGCGCGTCGCGCTTGGCCTTCTGCTCTTCCTTGGTCAGTTGCTTGCGCGCCTTGCGGTCGGCGCGCTTCTCGGCGTCGATCTCTTCCTGCGCGGCGAGTTCGGCGGCCAGACGCGCGGCTTCCTTCTCGGCCTTCTCGCGACGCAGCTCGGCCTTGGCCAGCTCGTGCTGCTGACGCAGGGCTTCCTTTTCGGCGGCGCGCTTTTCAGCCAGGCGGTCGAACTCGGGATCGGGCGCGGCGGCCTTGGGCTTGAATTTGGCGAGCAGGGCCTTCTTGGCCTCTTGCTGGGCGGTAATGCGGTCGGAGAATCCGGTCTTCAGATCTTTCATGCGAAAGCGTCAGGGTTCCTTGTGAGCGACCAGGGCGGTCGTCGGGGATCGGGCTGCGTCACGCACGGCCCGAAGCGGGGCGCACAAAGCCGATAAGCGCGCGAAAATCAAGGTTCGCAGCCCGCAAATCGGCCCGATGCGTCATTTGGAGCGTCGCGGCGGCGTGGCCGCAACACTCTGATCAGATAGGCGACGTGGCCCGTATCGCAAGCGCGGCGGTATGAACACACATCACCACAGCTATCTTAATTCGGCTTCTGCGCCTGACCGACAGCAGCGCCGGCAGCGCCGCCGACTGCGGCTCCGACCGGCCCGCCGACGACCGCGCCGGCGATCGCGCCGCTGGCGGCCTTTTGTTCGATGGTCGCGCCACAGGCGGACAGCGTAAGCGCCGTCGCCACGGCGGCGGTCAGAACGATGATCTTCGACATGGTCTTCTCTCTGAAAGGCCACGCTTGAACGCAAACTCGAGGCTGCGGTTCCTGTCTTCGGTTTTAGTTCCCTGCTGGACGGCCGTCATAATTCTAAACAGTTTTGAACCATGACGTTAGTCTGCTGCGCCGCAGCACAACCACACACGACAAGTCCAACTGTAGTCGGATACAGTATTCAGACGATTGATTGCGCCGTCATCGCCATGTTGCAGCCACACAGGCCTTCGCGACTAAAAAATACCTGTCGAATCTGAGGGCTTAACCATCGGATTGCGAATCGAACACATTGACGCCATAAAAGGCTGGCTAAAGGCCCGTCCTCGACGCCCGGGCCAGTGAGCCGAGCGCCGGAATTTGCAGGCTGGACCGCGACCACAATGGGTCGCCTCGCCGGCAAGACTACCCCCGGGGGCCGCGTTTCTCGCCCTGCTGAACAGGACTACCTCGTTGTCGCATTCCTCGCAGACGCGCGCCATTTTGCGCGCCGATCGTGTGGCCAAGATCAAGCCCATGACGGCTGTCGCAGCCTTTGGCGGTCTGATGGGACTGGCGATCGGATGCGCCTATCTGGGCGGCACGACGGCGCGCGCGACGACGCTGCGCGCCCAGGCCGAACGGATTCAGGGCGCAACGGCCGCTGGGTTCACGGAAGAAGCCCTCGCCGCCGCCGCCGGCGGCCTCGACGCCAGCGCCCTGACCATTGCGCGTCGTCATGATCCCTACACCAGCGCCGGCTCGGCCCAGCGCGACCGCCAGTCCGAACTCCTGGCCGCCCGTCTCGAACAACTTCGCGCGCCCGGCGACCCCAACCTTCGCCGCGCCAGCCTGACCGCACCGACCGCCGCGCCGGCCTTCCGCGTCGCCAACGCCCTGGACGCCAGCCGCGATCTCGATTGCCTGACCCAGGCCGTCTATTATGAAGCCCGTGGCGAGGGCGCCGACGGCATGAAGGCCGTGGCCCAGGTCGTCCTGAACCGCGTGCGCCACCCAGCCTTCCCCAAGACGGTCTGCGGCGTCGTCTTCCAGGGCGCGGCGCGCAGCACCGGTTGCCAGTTCTCCTTCACCTGCTCCGGCGCAATGCGCGGTCGCGTCAACCAGGCCGCTTGGAACCGCGCCAGGACCGTGGCCTCGAACGCCATGTCGGGGTCGGTCTTCTCGCGCGTCGGCAATGCGACCCACTTCCACACCACCGCCGTGACGCCGGGCTGGCGTTCGTCGCTGGTGCAGGTCAGCCAGGTCGGCAGCCATCTGTTCTATCGCTTCGGCGGCCGTTCGAGCACCGGCGGGACCTTCACCTACGCCGCCCGTCGCGCGGCGCCGGCGGACCAGCCGCGCCTGATCCAGGCCGGCCTCAACCCGGTCGAGACCGCGCGTCAGGCCGGACAGGCGGTCGCCTATTCGATGGTGCTGGCGCAGGAAGGCCGCGCCCTGCCCGCACCGGCGACGCAGTCGACGACGCCTTCGCCTGCCGCCACGCGCGCCGCCGCGGCCCAACCGCCTTCCCGCCCTGCGCGGGCGAACGAGACCTCGGCCAAGACCGAAGTCGCCGAGACGGCCTCCAGCCCCGCTTGATCGGCGGAGGCCTACAAGCCGTCAGAGCGCGTCCAGGCCGATATCCAAAACGGGCGCCGAATGGGTCAGGGCGCCGACCGAGATAACGTCCACGCCCGTCTCGGCGATGCCGCGCACCGTCGTCAGATCGACCCCGCCCGAGGCCTCCAGCACGATCCGCCCTGCAACGCGCGCCACGGCGGCGCGCAGGTCGTCGAGGCTGAAGTTGTCCAGCATGATGACATCGGGCGCCGCGCCCTCGTCGATCAGGGCTAGTACGGCGTCCAGCTGATCCAGCCCATCGACTTCGACCTCGACCTTCATCAGATGCGGGGCGAAGGCCTTGGCCCGCCGCACCGCCTCGGCGACGCCGCCACAGACAGCGACGTGGTTGTCCTTGATCAGGATGGCGTCGTCCAGACCGAAGCGATGGTTGATCCCGCCGCCGCAGGCCACGGCGTGCTTCTCCAGCGCGCGCAGTCCCGGCGTGGTCTTGCGCGTATCCGCGATCCGCGCCTTGGTCCCGGCGACGGCTTCGACATAGGTGCGCGTCAAAGTCGCCACGCCGCTGAGCCGCCCGACCAGATTGAGCGCCGTCCGCTCGGCCGAGAGGAAGGCGCGGGCGTCGGCCTCGACCACCGCCAGCACTTCGCCGGCCTCGAAGGCGTCGCCGTCTCTCAAACGCAAATCGACCGAGGCCTTGGGATCCATGGCCAGCACGGCCAAGCGCACGCAGTCGATGCCGGCCAGCACGCCGGGTTTCCTGGCCGCAAAGGCCGCCTTCATCCGCGCATCCTTTGGGATGCAGGCCATGCCGGTCACATCGCCCGCCCGACCCAGATCCTCGGCAAGCGCCAGCCGCACGACAGGCTCGATCAGGACTTCTGGAAGTCGTCTCATTCCGCCGCCTCCAACGCCGCCGGGTATGGGATCCGCACGCGCGTGTGCACCGCCGCCCCATCCGTTTGCGGATAGTCCGACCGGTAGTGCCCGCCCCGGCTCTCGCGCCGGTCCAAAGCCGCCTTGGCGATCAGCCTCGCCGCCAACAGGACGGCCGCCGGCCCGTGCCGGCTCGCCAGCCGGTCGATAAGGGCGACTAAGGTCTGCAGCCCCTCCGCATCACGCACCACACCCGCATGCGCCGTCATGGCGGTCCGCAGTTCGGCCATCGCCGCATCTGGCAGGTCAGGCGAGATATCAGCCGTCAAAGCGTGGCCGCCGCCGACTTCTTGGGCCGCCGACAGGCCCGCGCGCCGACCGAAGGCCGCCGCTTCCAGCAGGGAGTTGGACGCCAGCCGGTTGGCGCCGTGCACGCCGGTCGCCGCACATTCTCCGACCGCATAGAGGCCCGCAACTGTCGTGCGTCCGTCCGCATCGGCGGTGATCCCGCCCATGTGATAGTGGCAGGCCGCCATCACAGGGATCGGGCTGACACGCGGGTCTAGCCCGGCGCGCATACAGGCGGCGAAGACGGCGGGAAACGCGTTGGGAAACTCGTCCCCGATCGCTGCCCGCGCATCCAGAAAGGCCCCTCGCCCGTCGGCGCGCGCCGCATGAACCGCTCGCGCCACCACGTCGCGCGGTTTCAGATCGGCGTCGGCCTCGTCGCCCAGCAAAAACCGTCCCTGACCATCGATCAGCCGCGCGCCCTCGCCCCGCAGAGCCTCGGTCGCTAGCGGCGCGGGGTCCAGTCCTACGTCGATGGCGGTGGGGTGGAATTGCACAAACTCGGGATCGAGGATTTCCGCGCCAGCACGCGCGGCCAGGGCCATCCCCTCGCCCTTCAACGCCGCCGGGGTCGTGGTCGCCGCAAACAGACCACCCGCGCCGCCCGTGGCCAGCACCACCGCCGTCGCCGTGATCTCGACCAGGCGGTCGCCGCGCACGACCACCGCCCCGACAACTCGGCCGTCCGCGTCCTGCGACAGGGCCTTCAGCCGCGCGTCGTCCCAGACCTCGATCAACTTCTCGGCTCGCACAGCCGCGACGACGGCCGACAGGATGGCCCGGCCCGCGCCGTCGCCGCCGACTCGCGCCACTCGGGGAACGGAATGGGCCGCCTCCAGGCTGACGACGAAGCCGCCGTCCGCATCCCGGTCGAACGGCGCGCCCAGGGCCGCCAGCCACTCGACCGTCTCGCGCCCGGCGTCGGTCAGGGCGCGCGCCGCGACCGGCTCGACCAGACCCGCGCCTGCCGCCTCTGTATCCCTGGCGTGCAATGCGGCCGAGTCCAGCCCTGTCAGCGCCGCCGCCATCCCGCCCTGCGCCCAGGCCGACGAACAGGCGCTCAGCAAGGGCTCGGGCGTCACGACCAGCACCTTCGCGCCGGCCTTCGCCGCCTCAAGCGCAGCCGACAGCCCCGCCAGCCCCGCCCCGACGATCAGAGGTCCGTCATGCCGCATTCGGTTCATCGTCCAAAGCCCAGGTAGTTGAGGCCCAACTGCACCGCGCCGGCCGGATCGCCCCCGGTCATCGGCATCAGGGCGCCGACGGCCGCCGCCGCGCACACCCCCAGGGTCAGCAGATAGAGCGCAAGGCTCTTGCCCGCCTCGGGCCAGCTCAGCGTGCCCCAGGCCGCGCGCCAAACGCCACGCTTCAGATGGCTGAACACCGACAGAGCCAGGAAGGCGGCCAAGATAAAGCGCCCGGTCGTCAGCCCCCACCAGACCACCGCCACGCCGATGACCAGCAGCACGATCTGCTCCAGACGGGGATGCACACGCGTCAGCACCGGGCCCAGAGCCTTGGACCCATCCAGAGGTGGCGCCGGCACGAGGTTCACCAGATTGAGCATGGCGATGAAGAAGGCGCCCATCAGCCACTCTCCCTGCCCCAGAACCATCCAGACCCCGACGAACGGGATCATCGCCAGCAGGCCGAAGGCCGGTCCGGCTAACGACACCAGAACCCCGTCCCACTCGCTTTTCGGCTCACGCCGCGCCTTGGCCAAGCCGCCGAGGAAGGGGATGATGTAGATGCGGGCCGGCCCCATGCCGAGCTTGTTCATCGCCAGAGCGTGACCCGCCTCATGGACGAACAGCCCGATCAGCACCGCGCCCGCCACGATGGCGCTGCCCGTGATCCACCACAGGAAGCCGCCCATCAACGCCGTGGACAGCATCGCCCACACCAGGCCCTGGTCCTTCTCGACCGGCGCTTCGGCTGCGGGCGCCGGCGCGGTTTCACGGGCCGCTGTCGTTTCGGGCTTGGCGTCCCAAGGTCCCGGCGTGCGGCCCAGAGTACGGTCAGGCGTCTGATCTGTGGTGTCTGTGTTGCTCATGGCGTCCAGATGGGCGCGGACGACCGTCCCGTCGCCGGGACCGATCGCCGCGTCACGCTCAGATCAGCTCCACATCGACATGGTGGCGCGCCTTGACGAGGTCGTAGCGCGCGGGAATGGCGGGCGGCGGCAGGTCGATCATTCGCTGCACCGCCAAGCGTCCGCGTTCGATCATGTCGGCCGGCACCGTGACCTCGAACTGCATGTGCAGCAGGCAGTCATGGATGTTCTGAAGCGTGATCCGCTTCATGTGCGGGCACAGGTTGCAAGGGCCGATGAACCGCACGCCCGGCACGTCGCCGGCCACGTTCGAGGCCATCGAACATTCGGTGATCATGACCACCTGTTTGGGGCGGCGCGCCTCGACATAGTCGGTCATCGCCGCCGTCGAGCCGGCGAAGTCCGCCGCCGCCAGCACGTCTTCCGGGCATTCCGGGTGGGCTAGGATTTCCGCGCCCGGATAGGCGGCGCGCATCTCGGCGATGTCGTCCACCGTGAACCGCTCATGCACCTCGCAACGGCCTTTCCAGGCGATGATGCCGATCGTCGTCTGGGCCGCGACGTTTCGCGCCAGGAACTCGTCCGGGATCAGGATGACCCGATCCACGCCCCATTCCTTGGCCGCCCATTCGACCACCTGAACAGCATTGGCGCTGGTGCAGCAGATGTCGGTCTCGGCCTTCACATCGGCGGTGGTGTTCACATAGGTCACGACCGGCAGCCCCGGATAGCGCTGCTTGATCAGCCGCACATCCGCGCCGGTGATCGACGAGGCCAGCGAGCATCCGGCGCGCAGGTCGGGGATCAGAACGGTCTTTTCCGGCGACAGGATCTTGGAGGTCTCGGCCATGAAGTGGACGCCCGCCTGGACGATCACCTTCGCATCCGACCGCGCGGCCTCCTTGGCCAGGCCCAGGCTGTCGCCGACATAGTCGCCGACCCCGTGGAAGATCTCGGGCGTCATATAGTTGTGGGCCAGGATCACGGCGTCGCGCTCGCGCTTCAGTCGGTTGATCTCGCTGATCAGGCGCGCCTGCGCGGGCCATTCCAGCGGCGTGACGTGGTCCTTGACCTTGGCCCACACCCCCGCGGTTTCCCGCTCCAGCTCTTTCGTCAGACCAAAGGCGCCGTCAGCCATGATCATCTCCATACCCTTATGCTCACATTTAGCATAAGCAGGCGCAATGTAGGCCGATGCGGGCGCTGTGCAAGAGGAAATGCATACCTCTTCCTGCAAGTCACCGACGATCGCGACTTGCAAAAACCGTTCCCAAGTGGGCGGATATCGCCTAGATGGCAGCCCACTTCTTTGCCGCCAAGCGCCTATTCACGACATTTCCATGCAGGACACCATCCGCCGCATCCTCACCGCCCGCGTCTATGACGTGGCGGAGGAGACGCCTCTCGACCCGCTGCGCCGCCTGTCGGTGCGGCTCGACCGGCCCGTTCTGCTGAAGCGCGAGGACTTGCAGCCGGTCTTTTCGTTCAAGATCCGCGGCGCCTACAACAAGATCGCCGGCCTGTCGCAGGATGAACTGTCCAGGGGCGTCATCTGCGCCTCGGCCGGCAATCACGCACAAGGGGTGGCCCTGGCGGCCGCACGTCGCGACATTCCAGCCACCATTGTCATGCCGACCACGACCCCCGGCATCAAGGTCGCGGCCGTCCGCGCCCTGGGCGGCGAGGTCGTCCTGCACGGCGACAGCTTCGACGAGGCCTATGCCCACGCCCGTGAGTTGGAGGGCCGGACCGGCGCGGCGTTCATTCATCCCTTCGACGACCCCGACGTCATCGCGGGCCAAGGCACTGTGGGGCTGGAGATCGCCCGTCAGCACGCCGATCCGATCGAAGCCGTCTTCGTGCCCATCGGCGGCGGAGGCTTGGCCGCCGGGGTCGCGGCGATCGTCAAATTCCTGCGGCCCGAGACCCGGATCATCGGCGTGGAGCCAGTGGATGCCCCGACGATGAAGTCCGCCATCGACGCGGGGCAGGTCGTGACGCTGAACGAGGTCGGCCTGTTCGCCGACGGCGTCGCCGTGCGTCGAGCCGGGTCCGAGACCTTCCGGCTGTGCAAGGATCTGCTGGACGAGATTGTACTCGTGGACACCGACGCCATCTGCGCCGCGATCAAGGACATTTTCGACGACAGCCGCGCCATCGCCGAGCCCTCGGGCGCCGTGGCCTTGGCGGGGCTGAAGGCCTGGGCCGCCGCTCATCCCGGTAACGGCAGCCTGATCGCCGTCAACTCGGGCGCCAATCTGAACTTCGACCGGCTGCGCCACGTCGCCGAACGGGCCGAAATCGGCGAGGGGGCCGAGACCCTGCTGGCGGTCGCCATGATGGACGACCGCGACGACTATCGTCGATTTCTCGACAGTCTGGACGGCCGTTCGGTCACCGAGTTCAACTATCGCTGGTCCGGCGACGGGCAGGCGCAAATCTTCGTCGGCGTCGCTCTGCGAAACGGTCCGCACGAGCGCGACGACCTGATCGCGAGCCTCCGCGCCGGCGGCTATGCGGTCGAGGACATGAGCGACAACGAGACGGCCAAGCTGCACGTCCGCTACATGGTCGGCGGCCGCACCGTCGGCCTGCCCCACGAACGCATCCTGCGTTTCCAGTTCCCGGAACGCCCCGGTGCCTTCCTGCGCTTCCTCAACAGCCTCCAGCCCGCCTGGGCCCTGACGCTGTTTCACTATCGCAACCACGGCGACGACGTCGGCCGGGTGCTGGCGGGCATCAGCGTGCCGCCCCAGGAGCAGGACCAACTGACCGCCGCCCTGGCCGATCTGGGCTACCCCTACGTCGACGAGACCGCCAACCCGGCGTGCCGGCTGTTTCTGGACGGCGCATGACTACGTAGCACCGCCTTAACCGGGTGTTTGGGGAACAGGGCGCATAAGCGCAGGCCTACGGAGCCCGTCATGTCTGCGTTTAACCGCCTGTCCATCGCCCTGAAGCTCGCCGTCGTGGCGGGGTTCGCCATTGGCGCCTTGATGATCGTCGCCGCCGTCGGCGTGACGGCCTATTCCGGCGCCATCGTCCGTGACATGGCCGGCCGATACGCCGAAAGCGCCGCTCAGGAGGCGTCTCAGGAAATCCGCAACGAGATCGTCTCGGCCGGCACGGGCGCCAAGACCTTGGCCGCGACCTTGGGCGCGGCGCGACAGACGGGCCTGACGGATCGCGCCGCCTATCTGGCCCTGGTCAAGCCGAACGCTGAGGCCACCGATCAGGTCATGGGCGCCTGGTTCATGGCCGCCCCGGACGCCGTGGGGGCCGACGCGGCCCACCGCGGGGATGCGGCGACCAGCTCCAACGTCAACGGTCGTCTCTCGATCTATTGGGTGCGTCGTGACGGGCAGATCGCGATGGAACCCGAGGCCGACGGATCGGACTTCGAACAGGCCTATTACACCGAGCCGATGGCCAGCGGCGCGCCGGTCGTGGTCGAACCCTATGAAGAGAGCATAAGCGGCGGCAAGGTCGCGATGACGTCTGTCGCCTATCCGGTGCGCGCCAACGGCCGCATCATCGGCGTCGCGGGACTGGACATCACCCTGGCCAACCTGTCGCAGCGCTTGGCGGCGATGAAGCCGCTGGGCGCCGGCCGCGTCACTCTGGTGTCGAGCAAGGGCGTCTGGGTCGCGCATCCCGACGCCGCCGTGCGAGGCCAGGCCTATGCCGACGCCGGCGCGGACATCGTGCGCAACGTCATCGCCAAACGACAAGCACAGGCGGTCGAGGGCGTCAGCGTGAACGGCGAGCCGGTTCGACGTCTGGTTCAGCCCGTGATCCTGCCCGGCCAAAAGGCGACCTGGGCCGTCGTGCTGGATATCCCCGTCAAGACGATCGAGGCCCCGGCGCGCCAGCTGGCCTTGATGCTTCTGGTCGGCGGCGTCCTGATCATCGCCGCCATCATCGTCGCCCTTCTGATCACCAGCGACCGTCTGATCCGACGCCCGCTGTCGCGTCTGACGGCTGATGTGCGGACCATGAGCGAAGGTCGCTATGACATTCCCGTCGCCGGTGCGGACAAGGCCGATGAACTGGGCCAGATTGCGCGGGCGCTCGAAGGGTTCCGGCTTGAGCTTGCCGACGGTCTGACGCGTCGCGATCAGCAGCAACGCGAGCGTGCGGCCGCAGAAACCGATCGTCGCCGGCACGCCGAGGAGACCGAGCTTTTCGCCGCCTCGCAAACGCGCGCCGTCGCGACTTTGGGTGAAGGTCTGTCGCGTCTCGCCGCCGGCGACTTGGTCTGGCGAATGCCGGAGGCGGGCTTCACCGCCGACACGCGTCGCATCCCGGAAGATTACAACGCCGCCCTGCATCAGTTGCACACGACGATGACCGGCATCTGGACCACAGCTCAGTCGATGCGCGGCGGATGCCAGGACATCGCCGCCGCCGCCGACAGCCTGTCGCGCCGCACCGAGCAGCAGGCCGCCGGTCTGGAGCAAACCGCCGCCGCACTGGACGAGCTGACGCAAACGGTGCGTAGCAGCGCCGAAAACGCCGAGCGCGCCCGCGACATCACAGAGGCGGCGAAGGCGGCGGCCGATAAGGGCGAAGCCGTCGTCCACGACGCAATTGGCGCCATGTCGGAGATCGAGCAGTCCTCGACCCAGATCAATCAGATCGTCGGCGTGATCGACGAGATCGCCTTCCAAACCAGCCTTCTGGCCCTGAACGCCGGCGTCGAGGCCGCACGAGCCGGGGAAGCCGGACGTGGGTTCGCCGTCGTCGCCTCCGAGGTGCGGGGCCTGGCCGAACGGTCAGCCAGCGCCGCAAAAGAGATCAAGGCGCTGATCGCCCTGTCGCAAAGCAATGTGCAGCGCGGATCCGATCAGGTGTCGCTGACGCGCGATAGCCTCAGCGCCATCGCTGTCCAGGTGGCGGAGGCCAACGCCCTGGTTCGCACCATCGCCGCCGCGACGGGCGAACAGTCCGTCGGCATCGGCGAGATCAATGTGGCGATCAATCAGATGGATCAGTTCACCCAACAGAACGCCGCCATGGTCGAGGAATCCACAGCCGCCTGCCACGCCCTGACGAACGAGGCCGGCGAACTGGAGGGGCTGATCAGCCGCTTTAATTTGGGTCAGACGGCGCAGTCGAGACGCGCCGCCTGATCAAGGGACGGGCGCCACATTGGAGCCCGTCTGACAATCTTCACGCCTTGTCGATGGCGGCGGCGATCTGATCGCTGGAATGGCCGGTCAGGTCCTTGGCGATCTCGCCGACCAGCTTGCCTTGAAGGTCCTTGTGCCAATGCTTGCGCAGTTCGCCCAGCGTCTTGGGCGCTGCGATCACCAGCAGTTCGTCGATCTTGTTGGTGACCGACCATTTGTTCAGCACCTCGGCGACGCCCATGGCGAAGCCGTCCTCGGCCTGGGTGTCATTGTCGGGGTTGGCCTCATTCGACCGGCGGCCGGCAGAACCCGAAACCCGATCCGCGATGGCCGGGGTTTCCAGCGGCGTCAGCTTGATGTCCGAAGCGTTCGTATTCTTGAACAGGGCCAGCTTCTCGCCATCGACCACCGCCACCAGCGCGCCATTGGAAAGTTTCATCGTCGACACTCCAGTCTGTAGGGATCGAGACAACGAACCGGGACGCAGGCCGTTGCCTCACGCCGCCGATCCCATAGTGTCGCGCGACAAAGCCGCCCGGAGATGAACCATGCCTGACGTCCTGCCGCTGGACCGCCGCCGCCTGATGGCCCTGGGCGCATCGGGCGCCGCGGCTGCGATCCTGCCTGGGTGCGCGACCATGACGGCTGCATCGCCACGCCAGACGGTATGGACCTTCGATCGCCTGACCGACATCGGGGGGATCGAAACCCGCGTCGAGGGCGCGCCGACCCTGATCGACAGTCGCTTCGGCCGAGCGGTTCAGTTCGACGGCGGGGACGACGCCTTTTTCATCGATCAGCATCCGCTGGCCGGCGCCAATACCTTCACCTTCGAGGCCCTATTTCGGCCCGACGGCGGCGCATTCGAGCAACGCTGGTTTCATCTCGCCGAAGAGGCGCCGGCCGGTCAGCCGCCTTCGCAGACGCGCTTCCTGTTCGAGGTCCGCGTGGTTCAGGACCGCTGGTACCTGGACGCCTTCATGCGCGGCCCCGGCTACAACCACACCCTGATCTTTCCGGATCGGCTCCATCCGTGCGGACAGTGGTTCCACGTCGCCCAGACCTTCGACGGCGTCATGTACCGGGCCTATGTCGACGGCGTTCTGCAGGGAGAGCACCCGGTGCCGTTCACGCCGCAAGGGCCGGGCCGCGCCTCGGTCGGTTGCCGCCTCAACCGCGTGAACTACTTCAAAGGCGCGGTCCGTCAGGCCCGCTTCACCCACGCCGCCCTGCCGTCCGAACGGTTCACCCGCGGCTAGAGCAGCCGGCCGCCCGCTTCATGCGCCAGGAGCCAGCGTTTGCGCTCCAGCCCGCCGGCATAGCCGGTCAGCGTCCCGTTCGCTCCGATCACGCGGTGGCATGGCACGATGACGCCGACCGGATTGGCGCCGTTGGCCAGGCCCACGGCCCGGACGGCCTTTGGCGCGCCGATCGCCGCGGCGAGTTGACCGTAGGTGCGGGTCTCGCCGGTCGGGATGTCGCGCAAGGCCTTCCACACCGCGCGTTGGAAATCCGTGCCGCCGGTGCGGACCGTGATGGCGTCGAAGGCGGTCAGGTCGCCGCCGAACCAGGCCTCGACCGCCCGGCGCACCGGCTCCGGCGCGCGGCCTTCGGTCAGTACGACCTCACCGTAGTGTCGGCGCAGCAGCAGGCGCAGACGGGCTTCGTAGTCGTGGAAGTCCAATGCCCGCACCGCGCCGGCGTCGGTGACGACCAGCACCTCGCCGACGGGCGACGCGATGCGATCCAGGGTCAAATGCATGTCAGGCTGCTTGGTCATCTCGCCGCTCCTCGTTCAGGGCCCAGTAGAGTGCGCCATAGGCCCGCCACGGCCGCCACCGCTCGGCGCGCGCCAGCAGAGCGGCGTCCGTCGTCGTCAGCCGGTCGCTGGGCGCATCCTCGCCCGTGTCGATCCAGTCGCCCGCGAGCCTCAACCCCGGCTTGGCCCTGATTGCCGCGCGCAGCACGGGGTCGGCCGACAGGTCGCGCGTGATCGCCTCGGGATCAGCGGCGAGATCGACCACCCGTCGGAGCCGCGCCAACACCCCCGGCAAGGCTTTCAGATTGTCGATCCGCGCCTCGACCGCCGCCTTGCCGGTGGCGGCGGGGCGCACCGTCACCGAACCGTCCGTGCCGTCCACGTTGGGGTGAAGCCGCCGGGTCCATGCGCCATCGACCACCGCTTCGTCCGCAACGCTGCGCATCGCCAAGGTCCTCATCATGGCGTCCCAGTCATAGGGCGGGCGATAGGACAGACCGATCTTGATCACCCCACCCGCTTCGGCTTCGACCTTGCGACGCCGTAGGTCGGACGGTGCGCGACCATACAGGGCCTGAAACGTCTCGTTGAAGCGTCGCACGCTGCCGAAACCCGACGCCATCGCCACCTCGGCCATCGACAGGGCGCTCTCATGGATCAACTGTTTGGCCAGGAGGACGCGCCGTGTCTGGGCCACGCTGACCGGGGCCGCGCCCAGATGCTGGCGGAAAAGGCGGCGCAGCTGTCGCTCGCCCATGCCCAGCCGTGTCGCCAGTGCGTCCGTGTCGCCGACATCCAATGCCCCCGCCTCGATCAGGGACAGGGCCCGGCTGACGGTATTGGATGTACCGCGCCAAGCCCCCATTTCCGGCGCCGTCTCGGGCCTGCACCGCAGACAGGCCCGCAAGCCCGCCGCCTCGGCCGCTGCGGCGCTGGGGTGAAAGACCACATTCTCGCGCTTCGGCGTCCGCGCCGGGCAGACCGGCCGACAGTAGATGCCCGTCGAGGTCACGCCGGTGAAGAAACGCCCGTCGAAACGGGCGTCCCGCGCAACGACGGCACGCCAGCAGGCCTCCTGATCCAACAGCTGATCCATGTCCGCAGGATGCGCCGACCGCCCGCCGATGTCTCGCGGTTTTCGGACATGAATCGGATCAGTCTCTCAAGAAGAACAAGGCCTCCACCGTCGTGTCCAAGGCCCGGGCGAGTTCAAGGGCCAGGACAGTCGAGGGCACGAAGACGCCGTTCTCGACCGTATTGATGGTCTTGCGCGAGACGCTGGCCTTGTCGGCCAGCCCCTGCTGCGTCAGGCCCGCGGCGGTGCGCGCCTCCTTCAGCCGCGAGCCGAGCCTGGGATCACCCATCGCGACCGGCCTCGCGATCCAGCCAGGCGAACCGCAGGCCCGCCGACGCCCCACCCAGCGCCAGGACATAGGGCAGGGCCAGCACGCCATAATCCGCGCGCCACAGACCCAGACCCAGCGCCACGGTGACCCCGCCCATCAGCACGACGAAGGCCAGGATCATTGATCGCGCCCGCAGAACCTGCGTCAGCTCGTCTTCCATCAGACGGCGGTTCTTCTGCGCGTTCCAGTCCCAGCCCATGACGAGCACAGGGATCAGCCAGCCGTACAGAACCGGCAACAGGATCTGCACATAGGCGCCGAGGTTGTGGTCGCCGCCCAAGACCCGCTGCATGGCCAGATGCGCCTGAGCCATGAACAGCAGCAGCACCAACGGGTAAAGAACCAGCTGTTGCGTACGCCCCCGCTGCAGCTTTTCGCGGCGGGCGCCGTCCCGGCTCTCCGCCACATCGATCGGCTGACCGGGGCGGCCGCACCAGGCCATCATGGCCCCGATGAGCATCAGCCCGAAGCCGAAGCCCGCCGCCACGCCCGCGGTCGTCGCCTGATCGCCCTCTGTTCCCTGCATGAGCGCGAAACCCGCTCCGCCGGCCAAGGCGGCGGCGCCGATGACGAGCATGGCGACGCCGCCCCACCAGTATCGACGCCGGCTCGACTGCACCCGCATAACAGCGGCGTTTTCGTCCTTGTTCACGACTTCCTCCTGAAGTAACCTTGAGGTGACATATCACCTATAGGTTACACGCCGTCAAGAGGGGGCGTCGCCTTTATCGACCGACGACCAGCCGCGCCGCCGCGCGGATGACCCGCACCACCTCTGCGGCGAAGGCCCAGACCACCACAACCATCAGGATCGTCGCCACCCCGCCCACGTCCTCACCGGACCGGCCGATCAGAACCCGAATCCGATCCACGAAATCGGTGACGCTGCCGACCCAGATCAGCGGCGACAGGGCCGACCAGAACCAGATCCACAACAGGCCCCAGGCGGCGGCGATCCCGAACGCCAGGTCGCCCAGCGCCGTCAGTCGCACATTGCCGCCCGACGCCGCCCGCATCAGGTCGAAGCCGATGCGGCAGGCGGCGAACAGGGCGACCGGCCAATAGGCGACGCTGGTCATGTCCGTCAGGATGCGGCCGTAGTTGACGCCGTCGACCACCCCGAACAGCTCGTCGGGCGAGACCGGCCGCGTCTGAAGCAGGCCCGTCCACCACAGCAGCACCACGGTCCAGCCGATCGCGCTGGCCACCGCACGGGCCACGGGTGACATCTCGGCGCTCTTGCGCACGGCTTGCCCTGACTTTGAGGCCCCTTCGGCGCCCTTGGTGAACCATTCGCCCTTGGCGATCCGCTGGGTCGTCCACCGTTCGGCGTCGAAATCGCCCCCCAGCTCGAACACACCCAGATCCTTGACCCGCCATTTGGCGATGAAGTCGGGGCGGCACGACTGCCGCTCCAGCACGAAGCCGACGGCGGTCAGAAGTCCGACGACCGTGATCGCCCCGCTGATCAGGCTGGAAATCCCCTGGCCGATCGCCTGGCCCACATAGACGTCGCCGACCAGAACCCGCACCGCCAGGCCGATCAGGGTGACGGCCGCCATGACCGTCAGACCGACCTTCAGCCCGAACATCCACCACGGATAGAGCTCAGGCCCGATCAGGGCATGCGGTCCAGGGCGATAGCGCGCCGCTACGCTCAGCGGATGACCGACCTCGCGCAGCAGGGCCTCGACCTCGTCGTCGGTGGGCACACGGCCCAGCCGAGCCTCCAGCGCCTCCAGACGGCCCATGATCTCGTCGCGCAGCTCGGCGACGATGTCGTCGCGATTGTCCTTCGGCAGCTGGGCCGCCACGGCCTTCAGATAACGTTCGACCAGGTCCATGCCGGTCTCTCCCTCTTTCCCGGTGTTCACAGCATCTTCTCCAGCGAGGCCGACAGGCCGCGCCATTCCACAGAGAGCCGTTCCAGCATCGCCTCCCCACGCGGCGACAGGCGGTAGAACCGCTTCTTGCGCCGCTCTTCCTCGCGCCATTCGCTGTCCAGCAGCCCCTGGCTCTCCAGCCGGCGCAGCAGCGGATAGAGGGTGCTCTCCTCCATCTCGACCCCGACCTCGCCCAGGGCGACCCGCAGCGAATAGCCGTATTGCTCGCGCCGCAGGCTCGCCAGCACGGCCAGGATCAACGACCCCCGCCGCAGCTCCAGCCGCAGGCTCTCGAACAGCAACGCCTCGTCGTTCTCGCTCACCCGCCACCTCCATGAGTCACGTAGTGTGTGATACACAGTGTATGTGGCATACTGTGTGAGAGAGTCAATGTTGGTCGCACAAGAACCCAATGGCTTGAGCATCAAGTGAAAACACTCGTGATGCGCGATTTTTTAATAACTACAGATTGTAACTGGAGGTCTGACCTTTCGCGCGGTCAGGTTGCCGGGGGCATTGCGTGGATACCGAGAACTTCATACAGCGCTGGCAATCCGCTCGCGGCGGCGCCGAGCGCGCCAACTACCAGATGTTCCTCGCCGAGCTGTGCGAAGCGCTGGATTTGCCCCGGCCAGACCCCGCCAGCGACGACACCCGCGCCAACGACTACGTCTTCGAACGCGGCGTGAAGCGACGCGAGTCCGAAGGCCTGGCCTCCACCCTGCGCATCGACCTATACAAGCGCGGCAGCTTCATTCTGGAGGCTAAACAGTCGCGCGCCGCCCACCGGCCAGACGGTCAGGCGATGCTCTTCAACGCCGATGAAACCGTCTCGACCGCCGCGTCTCAAGGGCGCTGGGACATTCTGATGCGTAACGCCCGCCGCCAGGCCGAGGACTATGTCTTTCGCCTGCCCGCCGACCACGCAGCGCCGCCCTTCATCATCGTCTGCGACGTCGGCTATGTCTTCGAGGTCTATGCGGACTTTTCGGGCAGCGGTCGGGCCTACTCCCACTTTCCCGATCGCAAGCGCTTCCGCATCCGGCTGGAGGATTTGCGCGATCCGGAGGTCGTCGCGCGCCTCAGGAGCATCTGGTCTGATCCCTACAGCCTGGACCCGGGTCGCCACGCCGCGCGAGTCACGCGCCAGATCGCGGAGCGCTTGGCCCAAGTCTCCAAGGCGCTTGAAAGGAAGCACCCCGCCGAGGAGGTGGCGCAGTTTCTGATGCGCTGCATCTTCACGATGTTCGCCGAGGACGCGGACCTCCTGCCGCGAGGCCAGTTCACGGCCCTGCTGGAAGAGTGTCTCGACGGGCCCGCCAGCTTTGCACCACTGCTTCAGGACCTGTGGCGCAAGATGGATGCGCCCGATTACGCCGACCGTTTCTTCTCCGGCTTCAAGACCCATCTGCGCTACTTCAACGGCGGTCTGTTTCATGACGCCCGCGCATTCCCGATGGGCCGTGAGGAGATCGGCGAACTGCTGGCGGCGTCGCGCCATGACTGGCGCTATGTCGAGCCCGCCATCTTCGGCACCCTGGTCGAACAGGCGCTGGACACCACCGAGCGTCGCAAGCTTGGAGCCCACTACACCCCGCGCGCCTATGTCGAACGCCTGGTCGAGGTCACGGTGATGGAGCCGCTTCGCGGCGATTGGGCCGACGCCCAGCTGAAGGCCGGCGACGCCCGCGAGCGCGGCGACCTGAAAGAAGCGGTCGCCATCATCCGCGCCTTCCACCATCAGCTTTGCAACACTCGTGTGCTGGACCCGGCCTGCGGAACGGGCAACTTCCTCTATGTCTCGCTGGAGCTGATGAAGAAGCTGGAAGGCGACGTGCTGGAGGCCCTCGCCGAGCTGGGCCAGTCCGAAACAATCGGCTTCGAAACCGTCGATCCGCACCAGTTCCTGGGCATCGAGCTGAACGTCCGCGCCGCCGCCATCGCCGAGCTCGTATTGTGGATCGGCTATCTGCAGCAGCACTACCGCAACCGCGCCGAACATCCCGCCGAACCAATCCTGAAGGCCTTCGGCAACATCCAGCAGAAGGACGCGGTCCTGACCTGGGACGGCTATCCGGAGTTTCAGTTCGAAATGCGAGAAGGCGTGGCGGTGCAGGTCTATCCGAACGCCACACGACCGGACTGGCCGGAGGCAGAGTTCATCGTGGGGAACCCGCCATTCATTGGCGGTAAGGACCTGCGCTCACGCATGATGCCGGGCTATGCGCCCGCCCTGTGGAAGGCGCATCCCCATATGAACGAGAGCGCCGACTTCGTCATGTACTGGTGGGATAGGGCCGCCGAACTACTGACGCGCAAGAAGACGCCGCTTCGCCGGTTCGGCCTCGTGACCACCAATTCCATCAGCCAGATCTTCCAGCGGCGTGTGATGGAACGGCACCTGAATGCGAAGGCGCCCATCTCAATAATTTTCACAGTGCCCGACCATCCCTGGACCAAAGCCACGAAGGACAGCGCGGCGGTGCGGATCGCGATGACGGTTGCCCGGGCGGGTGCTCATGAGGGCGAACTACGCGAAGTGATAGCAGAATCCGCACTCGACACCGATGATCCGAACTTGGCTTTCTCGTCACGCCCTGGCCGGGTGAACACCGATCTGACCGTCGGTACTGACGTCACTAAGGCTGGCGAACTAAGATCGAATATCGCTCTTTCGAGCCCCGGCGTTAAACTCCACGGCAGCGGCTTTATCGTAGGTTCCGCAGAAGCTGAGCATTTGGGCTTGGGAAGCCGTGAAGGATTGGAGCGTCACCTTGTCCCCTACCGCAATGGGCGGGACCTTGTTGGACGTTCACGTGAAGCTATGGTGATCGATTTCTTTGGTCTTTCAGCTGAACGTGCTCGGCAATTGTTCCCCGAGGCGTTTCAGCATGTGCTAGCAACTGTTAAGCCGGAGCGGGACACCAATAACCGAGCGACGTATCGGAACAACTGGTGGATTTTCGGAGAGCCGCGTGGCGACTTCCGCCCGGCTCTCGAAGGTCTGGACCGCTACTTGGCCACTGTTGAGACTGCGAAGCACCGCATTTTTCAGTTCATTGACGGTGCGGTTCTTCCCGACAACAAACTGATTTGCATCGCGCTTGCTGAAGCCGCCCATCTGGCCGTCCTCAGTTCGTCGGTACATTACACATGGTATCGTGCCAACTCCGCGATGATCGGAGTGTTCGATCAGGACGCTGTGTACGTAAAATCCCGCTGCTTCGATCCCTATCCCTTCCCCACCCCGTCAGACGCCGTCCGCGCCACTCTGGCCAATCTAGGCGAAGAGCTCGACGCCATGCGCAAGACTGTGCAGGCCGAGCATCCCGACCTGACCCTGACCGGCCTCTATAACGTGCTGGAGAAAATTCGCGCCGGGACGCCGCTGGACGCTAAGGATCAGAACGTAAAGGAACGCGGCCGGGTGCTGATCCTCAAGGACCTGCACGACCAGATCAATCGTGCGACCGCAGACGCCTATGGCTGGCCCCACGATCTTTCGGACGAACAGATTCTGGAACGTCTCGTCGCCCTCAACGCCGAACGCGCTGCGGAGGAAGCCGCCGGTCATGTACGCTGGCTGAGGCCGAACTATCAGATCCCACGGTTCGCCAAGATCGCCTCCAAGACGTCTGGCGCGCTGGACCTCGGCGACAATGTCGTCGCTTTCGACCGCAGCCTGCCGGTCTTCCCCAAGGACAAGTCGGAACAGCCATTGGCCATTCGTGCGGTGCTGGAACGGTCGGGGCGCGCCATGGACGCGATCGAGATCGCTCGCGCCTTCAAGGCTGGCGGTAAGCGGATCGAGCCGCGCGTCATCCAGGCGCTCTACACCCTGGTGCGTTACGGCTGGATCACGCCGCTGTCCGACGGGCGCTTCGCCGCGCGACGCGCTGCCTGACGCGCAACCGGCCGCTCACAGGCGCGCTATGGCGAGAGACATCCTCACGCACTAAGTTCTGTTCATGAACCGTTCTTCGACGCCGAAGCCCGCCGCCGCCAAGCCGGCCAAGCCCGTTCACGTGCCCAATCCGGGGGTGCAGGAGGCCTCGGCCGCCTTTATCCGCGATACGGGCCAGAAGGGGGGCAAGATGCCGATGTTCGCCCCCGTCGCCGGCCCGCGCCTGACGCCGGAGGAGCCGGTCGCTGCGCCCGCCGACTGGGTGCCGCACCGCCCCTCGCACGAGGGCAAGAAGAAGGGCGGCCGCTTCCGGCTGGAGACCAAATACACGCCCGCCGGCGACCAGCCCGCCGCCATCGCCGAACTGGTGGCCCAGGCGCAGGCCGGGGACCGCGACCAGGTCCTGCTGGGCGTCACCGGCTCGGGCAAGACCTTCACCATGGCCAAGGTGATCGAGGAAACCCAGCGCCCTGCCCTGATCCTGGCGCCGAACAAGACGCTGGCGGCCCAACTCTATTCCGAGTTCAAATCGTTCTTCCCAGACAACGCGGTCGAATACTTCGTCAGCTACTACGACTACTACCAGCCAGAAGCTTATGTTCCGCGTACAGATACGTACATTGAGAAGGACTCAAGCATCAATGAGCAGATCGACCGTATGCGGCATTCTGCGACGCGCGCTATACTAGAACGCGAAGACGTCATTGTTGTGGCGTCGGTGTCCTGCATTTACGGCATCGGGTCGGTTGAGACCTATACGGCGATGACGTTCACGCTGAAGGTCGGGGACCAGATCGACGAGGCGAAGCTGCGGGCGGATCTGATCGCGCTGCAGTACAAGCGCAACGACCTGAACTTCGACCGGGGCATGTTCAGGAAGCGGGGCGATGTGATCGAAATCTTCCCGGTCCACCTGGAGGATCGGGCCTGGCGGATCAGCCTGTTCGGGGACGAGTTGGAGGCGATCCAGGAGTTCGATCCGCTGACGGGCAAGAAGACGGCCGATCTGAATGAGATCACCGTCTATGCGGCCAGCCACTATGTGACCCCGCGCCCGACGCTGAACCAGGCCGCCGCCGGCATCAAGGCGGAGCTGAAGGAGACGCTGGACTGGATGGTCGAGAACGGCAAGCTGCTGGAGGCCCAACGCCTCGAACAGCGCACCCGGTTCGACCTGGAGATGATGGAGGCCACCGGCAGCTGCGCCGGCATCGAGAACTACAGCCGCTGGCTGACCGGCCGCGCGCCGGGCGAGCCGCCGCCGACCTTCTTCGAATACATCCCCGACAACGCCCTGCTGTTCGTGGACGAGAGCCACGTCACCATCGGCCAGATCAACGGCATGTTCCGGGGCGACTACCGCCGCAAGTCGACGCTGGCGGAATACGGCTTCCGCCTGCCCTCCTGCATCGACAACCGCCCGCTGAAGTTCGAGGAATGGGAGGCCATGCGCCCCCAGACGGTGCACGTCAGCGCCACCCCCGGCCCGTGGGAGATGGAACAGGCGGGCGGCGTCTTCGTCGAGCAGGTCATCCGCCCCACCGGCCTGATCGATCCGCCGGTCGAGATTCGCCCCGTCTCGGGCAAGACCCGCAACCAGGTCGACGACGTCATTGACGAGGTCAAGGCGACGACGGCCAAGGGCTATCGCAGCCTGGTCACCACCCTGACCAAGAAGATGGCCGAGGACCTGACCGAATATATGCACGAGCAGGGCATCCGCGTCCGCTACATGCACTCCGACGTCGACACGCTGGAGCGGATCGAGATCCTGCGCGACCTGCGGCTGGGGACGTTCGACTGTCTGATCGGCATCAACCTGCTGCGCGAGGGTCTGGACATCCCCGAGTGCGGCCTGGTCGCCATCCTGGATGCGGACAAGGAGGGCTTCCTGCGCTCGGAGACCTCATTGATCCAGACCATCGGCCGCGCCGCGCGCAATGTGGACGGCCGCGTCATCCTGTACGCCGACCGCATGACCGGCAGCATGGAGCGCGCCATCGCCGAGACGGACCGCCGCCGCGAACGGCAGATGGCCTACAACGCCGAACACGGCATCACGCCGGAAACGGTCAAGCGCGACATCAAGGAGATCATGGACAGCCCCTATGAGTCGCGCGAGATGGATCGCCTGACCAAACCGGGCGTGGCCGAAGCCTCCAAACCCTTCGTCGGCTCCAACTTCCAGGCCGCCCTGCGCGACCTGGAAGGCCGCATGCGCGAGGCCGCCTCCAATCTGGAGTTCGAGGAAGCCGGCCGCCTGCGCGACGAGATCAAGCGCATGAAGCTGATGGACCTGGAGTTCGCCAACGAAGCCCTGACCGGCGCCGGCGAAGCCGTCGACAAGTCTGCGCCGAAGCGGTGGCGGGCCGAGGCGGCGGCGGAGGCGCAGGAGCGGTTCAGGAAGGGGCGGCTGTAGGGGTTAGCTGATAAGCTCGTGAGCATGAAACCCAAAGACGTGCGGACGTCCGCCGCAATGTCGCGAGTGCGTCAAGCCAAGACGGCTCCGGAAGAGCGCGTCGCGCGCATTCTCCGCGAACTCGGCGTCGCGTATCGACGCAACGCTAAGGCGCTGCCCGGCAAACCGGATTTCGCCAATCGTTCAAAAGGATGGGCCATTCAGGTGCACGGCTGTTTCTGGCATCAGCATGATTGCAAGCGGGGGACTTTACCTGCGCACAACCGCGACGCCTGGATGGCCAAGTTCGCACGTAACCGCGCGCGCGACGTTGAGGTCGAGGAAGCGCTGAAAAAGCTGGGGCTGTCTGTGCTGACGCTGTGGGAGTGCGAGACGCGACAGCCGACTCGGCTCAAAGAGGCAATAAGTGATCACTTAACGTCGGTAATGCTACCGACAACGACTAACTATAGGTTGTAGCGTGTTGACACGGCCGCGATGTTCGCGCTTTGTTTCGACGCCAACCTTTTCGAGGCCCACATGTCTTTGCGACTGATTGATCTTTTCAGCGGCGCCGGCGGTATGAGCCTCGGCTTCTGTGACGAACAATTCTGCGGCGGGTTTGAAACCGTGCTGGCGATCGACAATGACGCCGCGGCGGTCAAGACGCACGGGCTCAACTTTCCGGGACGTTCGATCAAGGCCAACATCGAAGAGTGGCTTCTCGAAAACGAAGTGCCTAAAGCTGATGTCGTCATCGGCGGGCCGCCTTGCCAGGGCTTCAGCCTTCTCAACAAGAAGCGCGACGGCGACGCTCGGCGCGCTCTGTGGGAACCCTTCATCGAAATCGCTGAGCGCTCCGGCGCTCGCGTCTTCGTTATGGAGAACGTCGCTGAACTCTATCGCTCCCCGGAACGGCAGTTGATCGAGGCCAAGGCGAAACAGCACGGCTTCCAGACAGTTGCCGCCATCTTGAATGCTGCGGACTACGGCGCACCACAGACACGGAAGCGAACGATCATTCTCGGTTGGCGCAGTGCGTTCAATCTACCGACCTTCCCCCCACTGGCCTCTCACGCCGACCCGAAACTGGAATCGAACTTACCCCGCTGGCGAACTGTTCGTGACGTGATCGGAAATCTGCCCCTAGCGACGAACGGCACGGAAATCGGGTCGGAAAAGACGATCAATCTCCACTTCGGCCGCACGCCGACCGAAAAAAGCCTTCAGCGCTACAAGGCCGTCCCGCCAGGTGGTAATCGTTTCGACCTACTCGCGAACCGCCCTGACATAACGCCCGACTGCTGGGTCCGTAAAACGAGCGGCGGCACGGACCTGTTTGGCCGCCTGTGGTGGGACCGCCCGTCTGTGACGATACGCACGGAGTTCTACAAGCCAGAGAAAGGCCGCTATCTCCATCCGGAAGCAGACCGCCCGATCAGCCATCGCGAAGCGGCGCGCCTAATGGGCTTCCCTGACGAGTTCCAGTTCTACGGTACCAAGGTTGAAGTCGCCCGCCAGATCGGCAACGCCGTGCCGCCGAACTTAGCTGGCGCGCTGGGAAAGGCCGTTCGTGAAATCCTGACCGATAGAGCTATGGCGGCCTAAATTGCCAAGTCAAAGGGCAAGTCAGAAATGTCTCGCAATCGGCGCCCTGCAGTCATCATCTCAAAGAGTTCACGAGCTTCCTCACTCCCTCTTTCAGCAGTAGCCTCTCCTAGTTCAGGCAAGGCTATGTGATACACGCAATCAATGTCGCCGGTCCCTAGGGCAAGAGATGCGATCCTGCTCATCATGGGCTCCGCTGTCACTACAGCGATATGCGGCAGCTTTCCCTTTCTATTTCGGATTAGATTCAGCGCTTCACTACGCGCGTTTTGAGCGCGATCGGACCTAATAGTCCATTTGCAAGAAACGCTAGCATGCAGGATTGGTGAGGAGTTATTCAATCTGCGAAGCGGGGTGCCGCGAGCAAATTCCGCGTCAACAATAAACTCTCGCTCGTTAATAATATCGTCAGATACTGGCGATCGAAAAACCACAACATCCGGCCGAATGATATAATCTCGCCCTATAGCGACTTTAAGTTCTGGATCGCCACTGACAGCTCGCGCAACAGCGGTCAGGTGTGAGTATTGATCATACCGAGAGATTGGTCCGCCAGCTGATACTGTAAATTCGCCGCACCGAACGAGTGAAAGTTTCGGGAAAATTTCGGCAAGAAAAATTCGGACAAAGTCTTCAAAACCGCGTCCTGCACTCTGGCCCGCAAGCCTCACTCCGCTCGCCTCATTTCCGATCTTGGCTAATAGCAGCGATGCTATCGCGCGGCTTGCGGGCGACGCCGAGTCAGCGATACTCGCCACGCCTTGCTCGTTTGTTGTTAGCAGCCCGGCTTCGATCATGGCCGCGTGAAAGCTACGACGCGCACTCACGACCAACGCGTCTTCAGCATGAGCAGCCATAAAATCCTCGCACACCAGAACCAAGGTAAGGCTCACATCAGAGCGCGGGATACCCGCAGAAGTTGATAGGGTCCAGCGCTCTCAAACATCTTCTGTCACTTTGACGACGCGTACGGCGGCTTCATAGCGATATCGCTGCTGCGAGAATAAAAGGCAGAGATGTCGGGTCGAAAACGCGGTTCAGTTGAGCGTGGCGGTCTCCATTTTCGTCGGCCCCGGCGGCGCTGATAAGCGTTTGGCCCGTTCTGACACCTTCTTCCTCAAGGGACGAAGGGCGGATTAGAGTTCATCCAGCGTCTTGTCCCATTCCTCCATCGTCACGATCCCTCGCAGCGGGCCGAGATAAAGGTCAATGCCCTGGGAGATGCGGCGGTCCTGTTCGCGTTCGATGACGGGGTCGAGGCCGGCGGCGCGGAGCTGGTCCTCGAGCGCGGCGATGCGGCGGTCCAGCTGGACGCGGCGGGCCAGTTGGGCCTCGCCCCACTCATCGTTGGCGCGAGTCAGCTTCTGCTTCGCCTGCCAGTATTGGCCGCGCAGTTCCCAGTCGCTCTTGTCGCTGGTGTTCATGGCGAAGCGGTTTTCGGCCTCGGCCTCATTGGTCAGGATGTCGAAGACCAGTTGCAGGGGCGCGTTTTTCACCGTCAGGCGGGCGGCGCGGCCGGGGCCGTCGCGGTCGGCCAGTTTGCGATAGGTCTCGGCTAACGCCGCCAGGGCGCGGGCCTGGGCGAAGTCCTGGGCGTGCAGGGCGCGGCCCGAGGCCTGGGCGGCGGGGCGGGCCAGGGCGGCGGGGTCGTTGGGGTCGTCGGGCGAAAGGTCGGCCGCGTCGTCCGGCGACAGGGGCTGGGGCGCAGGCGTCGCGGCCTCGCTGCGGGGATGGCGGGACCAGCCCTCCTTCGTCGCGCGGGCGCGGATGGAGGCCTCGGTCACGTCGTGGCGGGCGGCGACGGTCCTGGCGTCGAGGCCGGACAGATAGTCCTTTCGAACCTGGGTCCAGACCTCGGGCGGTTTGATCTTGTAGCGGCGTTTTTCCATGCGGACATTATGGGGCGGTCTCTACCCCAGGCCGGGAGAAGGCCGATTTTCGAGGCTAGAGATTTGATTTTCCACATCGCGAGATGTCAGGGACGGCGCGCCAGCTGTGCATGAGGCGCGGGTGCGACCGATGATGACGCAGGGGCGTGCGACACCCCCGTCGCATGAGCCAGGGCATACATCGCAAGATCCGGCCGGACGCCGTCTGGGCCGAGGTCAGGAAGGCGTGGGAGGACGGCGAGACCGCGCGGTCGGTCGCCGCACGCTATGACGTCGGGGTGCACGCCCTGTGGAAGCGGCGCGAGGCGGAAGGCTGGAAACGGCCCGAGCCGACGCTGGCGCCGATCGAACCGGCCGAGGGCTGGGACCGGCATATCCAGGCGCGGCGAGACGCCTTCAACGCCCAGCTGGAGGACGCGCGGGCGCTGGCGGAATGTCTGGCGGCGGCGATGACGGACGAGCGGCTGAGCCGGGCGCCGCACTGGCATATTCCGTGGCTGTATCACTGGCGCGCGACGCATCTGGGGCCCGAGGCGACAGCGCGGGACCGGGCGCGGGCGATCGAGACGGGGCAGCCGTGGGCCGAACGGTTCTGGGACGCGGACGGGGCGCTGAAGCCGCTGGCGTCGCTGGATCTGGAGATGGCGCGGCTGCATCCCGAGGACTGGCGCGCGGCCATCGGCCTGCCCGACGGCCTGCCCGAGGCGGCGACGCGATACGCGCCCTGATGGGCGCCGCAGTTGACTTATCGGCGATAAGCGCCCATTTGCGCGGCGTCGCACACTCGCGATCTCCGGCGTCTCCAGCGCGTGTGGGTCCCCTTCGGACCTGTCTGTAGAAGCCGCCGGCCCCTCATATCCATTCGCTGCCCGGACACGCGGGGCGGCGCCCGATCCACCCCGCAGGCCTCCTCCCCGAGGCCCCGTCGGGACTGGCGGTGCGCGGCCCGACGGCGTCATGCCATGGCTGATAGCGCCCTGCCGCTACGCGAAAGATAGACTGCTGTGAGCACCACATTCGAATCCATGGGCCTGAACAAGGCCCTGCTGCAGGCCCTGGCCTCGACCGGCTACACCAAGCCGACCCCGATCCAGGAAAAGGCCATCCCCCACGTCATGGCCGGCAAGGACCTGTTGGGCATCGCCCAGACCGGCACCGGCAAGACCGCCGCCTTCGCCCTGCCGATCCTGCATCGCCTGGCCGAAAACCGCATTCCGCCCCGGCCCCGCACGACGCGCGTGCTGGTCCTGAGCCCCACGCGTGAACTGGCGACCCAGATCGGCGACAGCTTCAAGGCTTACGGCGCGCACCTGGGCTTCCGGGTCGCGGTGATCTTCGGCGGCGTGAAATACGGCGCCCAGGAGCGGGCCCTGCAACAGGGTCTGGACATCCTGATCGCCGCGCCCGGCCGTCTGCTGGACCACATCCAGCAGAAGAACCTTGACCTGTCCTCGACCGAGATCTTCGTGCTGGACGAAGCCGACCAGATGCTGGACCTGGGCTTCATCAAGCCGATCCGCCAGATCGTCTCGAAGATCCCGGCCAAGCGCCAGAACCTGTTCTTCTCGGCGACCATGCCGTCCGAGATAGGCAAGCTGGCGGGCGAACTGCTGAAGGACCCGGTCAAGGTCCAGGTCACGCCGCAGTCGACCACGGTGCAGCGTATCAGCCAGTCGGTCGTCTATATCGAACAGGGCCGCAAACGCGCCCTGCTGACCGAGATGTTCTCGGATCCCGAGTACACGCGCTGCCTGGTCTTCACCAAGACCAAGCACGGCGCCGACAAGGTCGCGGCCTATCTGGAAGCCGGCGGCGTCGAGGCCGGGGCCATCCACGGCAACAAGAGCCAGCCCCAGCGTGAACGCACGCTGGAAGCCTTCAAGAAGGGCAAGCTGCGCGTCCTGGTCGCCACCGACATCGCCGCGCGCGGCATCGACGTGGACGGCGTCTCGCACGTCGTGAACTTCGAGCTGCCGCACGTGCCGGAAAGCTACGTCCACCGCATCGGCCGCACCGCGCGGGCGGGCAAGGACGGCACCGCCGTCAGCTTCGTCGCCGGCGACGAGATGAAGCTGCTGCGCGACATCGAGAAGGTCACGCGCCAGAAGATCCCGGCCATCGACCGTCGTAACGACAAGGCCCTGGGCCAGCTGGACGCCACCATCATGGCGACCGGCGTCGGCAAGAAGGCGACGATGCCGGAACGCGAGGGCGGCGAGCGCAACGACGGCGGACGCGGCGGTCGCGGCCGTCGCGCCCCGCACCGCGAGGGCGTGCGTCCGGAAGGCGGCGGCCAGCCGCACCGCCAGCGTCGCAACCGTCCGGGCGAAACCCCGGCGGCCCCGCGTCCCGAGCGCGCCTACAACCCCCTGGCCGGCGAGCGCGTCCCCTCGATCAACGACAACGTCAAACCGGCCGAGGGCGAAATGAAGCGCCGCCCCCGTCGCCGCCCGTCGAACGGCGGCAAGGGCTACGGCGGCGCCGCCAAGGGCTGATCTAGATCCTCCCCCGCGAAGCGCAGCGAAACGGGGGAGGGGAACCGCGAAGCGGTGGAGGGGGCGACCGTCGCACGGCGCGACACGTCAAACGTCGCGCCCGTTTCCGCCCCCTCCACCTCGCTTCGCGCGGTCCCCCTCCCCCGCTGCGCGGTGGAGGAATAAAAAAACGGCGGCTCCTGCGAAGGAGCCGCCGTTCTCATGTCAGCCGGGGCTGAGCAGAACTCAGAAGTTCCAGGTCGCGCCCAGCGAGAAGCCGACGCCCGAGCCTTGCGCTTCGCCGCGCAGGTTCGAGACGACCAGGCCGTTGCCATAGACGTCGCGGGTGTCGTTGATCGTCGCGGTGTCGATGTCGATGTAGGTCACGGCGCCGTCGAAGGTCATCGAACCGACCGTCTTGGACAGACCGGCGGCGTAGAGCCAGCGGTCGCCGTCCGGGATACGGGCGGTGCGGTGATCGTCCGGCGTCGGGGTCGGGTCGTAGCCCAGGCCGGCGCGGAAGGTCATCGACGGATCGATCTTGTAGTCGAAGCCGATGGCGCCGGTGGTGACGTCGTCATAGTCCTGAACGATGGTCGAGGCGCCGGTCGCGCCATAGGTCACGCGGATGGCGTCGAACTCGCTCCAGCCGATCTGGTTGACCTGGGCGTTCAGGGTCAGGCGATCGTTGACGGCGTAGCGGGCCGAGACGGTGGCGTACCAGGGCGTGGTGAAGCTGGCTTGACCGTCAGCCGAGACGTTGGCGCCGGCAAGCACGCCGGCCAAGCCGGAGATGTTCACCGAGCCTTCCAGTTCGTGCTTGATTTCCGAACGGTAGGACAGACCCAGGTCCAGTTTGCCGAAGTGCATCTGGGCGCCGGCGTTCCATCCGTAATCCCAGCCGTCGCCTTCCAGCTGGTTGCGGCCGTCGGTCGACGGCGAGACGACATAGGCCGGCGACAAGACGGCCGGGATCGGCGCGTTCGGCAGAGCCGACGACAGGGTCGCCTTGGCGTACTGGGCGTCGAAGCCGGCGCCGATGTCCAGCCAGTCGGTGACCGTCATGGCGGCGACTAGGCTGACGTTGGCCGAGCGCAGTTCCGACGTCAGGGCGTCGTAACGCGCGAAGTCGTCGGGCAGATATTTGGTGGTGAAGTTGTAGGGCGCCTGGACGGCCAGGCCGACATTGAAGCGGTCGCCGATCGGCATGGAGACGGCGAAGTTCGGCACGATGCCGCTTTCGACCACGTCATGGACGTGCGGGTCGCCGTTGACCGGATAGGTGCGGCTGACGACGCCCACGCCGGCGACGGGGACATTGTAGGTCAGGGTCGAGCCGGTGTTGTCGACGTCGGAGTCCAAGATCAGGCCGTGGGCGCCGACGTAGACTTCGCGCTGGGTTCCGGCGATGGCGGCGGGGTTCCACCACAGCGACTGGACGCCCTTATCGGCGCCGACGCCGGCGTTGGCGCGACCCTGGCCGCGGGTCGATTGTTCCTGGACATAGAAGGAGCCGGCCATGGCCGGGGCGGCGACGCCGGCCAGCAGGGCGGTCGTCAGGGCGATCCCGCCCACGCGGGCGAAGTTCCTGGAGGTCATTTCATACACCTAAGTAAGCGCCGGCCGCATTACGCGCGGTCGATCAGGGGAGGAACCCTCTCAGCGTTCGCGGCGCGAAAGCGTTGCGGGCAAGGCCCCCATCGGACCGGAAACGGGCGAAACCGTGGCGCCTGAGCCGCACACGATCACGGCTTTGCGAGGTTACGCAGCGGCAACGTCGATGCCCATATCACGCAGTTCTACGATCAAATCATGCGCCGCTGCCGTGACTTGATCGGCGTTCCGGCCACGAATAACCAGCTGGGTTCCGATCTCGCCGACGCCGCCATGGCCGAAGGGGTAGCTGCCGAAGGACAGGTCGCGGCGCTGGTTGGCTGCTGCGCGTAACACATCGGCCACAGCCCCCTCGCCCACCCCGCTGACCTTCAAGGTCTGAGCATGAACGATCGCGCCGGTACGAAGACGCGGGGCCACATCCTCCAGCATGGCCTGCATGATCTTGGGCACGCCGGCCATGACGAAGACATTGCCGATCTGGAAGCCGGGCGCGTCGGTGACCGGATTGGCGATCAGAACGCCGCCTTCGGGGATGCGCGCCATGCGACGGCGCGCGGCGTTGAAATCGTCGCCATAGCGGCGCGACAGGATGGCCAGCGCCTCGGGATGTTCGGGCAGGGCCACGCCGAAGGCGGCCGCCACGGCGTCGGCGGTGATGTCGTCATGGGTCGGACCGATGCCGCCGGTGGCGAAGACATAGTCCCAGCGTGACCTGAGGGCGTCCAACGCCTCGACGATCCGGCCGTGATCGTCGCTGACGACCCGCGCCTCCATCAGGTCGATCCCCAACGCCGCCAGAAACCGGGCGATGGTGTTGGTGTTGGTGTCCTGGGTCCGGCCCGACAGGATTTCATCGCCGATAACCAGAACGGCGGCGGTCGGCCCGCAAGTGTTGGTGTCAGCGTCGGTCATGCGGGAATCCGGGGGCAGGCTTGAGGTTTCATGCTATAACGCCCATCTGCGGCGAACGGATTGCGCCGTATCCCGCCTTTTGCAGACCGATCGCCCTCATGTACGAAACGCCCGAACTCGAAACCGACGTCCTGGTCCGCTCCAGCGCCATCCGCATCCATGAGGCGGAAGACTTCGAAGGCATGCGCAAGGCTGGCCGTCTGGTCGCCGAGGCGCTGGACATGATCGCGGCGCATGTGAAGCCGGGCGTCCTCACCAGCACGATCGACGATCTGGTGCGCGAGTTCACCCTGGACAACGGCGGCCTGCCCGCCTGCCTGGGCTACAAGGGCTACGAGAAGACCGTCTGCACCTCGATCAACCACGTCGTTTGCCACGGCATTCCCGGCGACCGGGTGCTGAAGGACGGCGACATCGTCAACATCGACCACACCGTGATCGTGGACGGCTGGCACGGCGATTCCAGCCGCATGTATGCGGTGGGCGAGATCAATGCGCGGGCCAAGAAGCTGATCGACGTGACCTATCAGTCGCTGGATCTGGGCCTGGAGCAGGTCAAGCCGGGCAACACCTTCGGCGACATCGGCTATGCGATCCAGAAGTTCGTCGAGGCCCAGCGCATGAGCGTGGTGCGCGACTTCTGCGGCCACGGCATCGGCCGCGTCTTCCACGACAGCCCGAATGTCCTGCACTACGGCCGTCGTGGCGAGGGCGCGGTGCTGAAACCCGGCATGTTCTTCACCGTCGAGCCGATGGTGAACCTGGGCAAACCGCACGTGAAGGTGCTGTCCGACGGCTGGACCGCCGTGACGCGCGACAAGTCCCTGTCGGCCCAGTGCGAGCACACCATCGGGGTGACCGAAGACGGACTGGAAATCTTCACGGCGTCGCCGGCGGGGCTGTTCCGACCGAACTGACGGACGGCAAATGGGGTTTGCATGAAACAGGCTGCCATCCCGCTGTTTCTTCTCCTCGCCGGTTGCGCGCCAAAGCTCGACCAGGCGGGAACCCTGGTTCAACTGAATATCGGTTACAGCCAGATTCCGATCCCGTCGGAGGAGAGGCCCGCCGCTCAGCTTCGGTCTTATTCCACTAGGAATCTGGCGCTTTGGCTCACGCCCGAACGCGCGGATGAGATCGAGACGGGGTCTGTGTCGTCGTCCGCGCCGTTAGGCAACGTCGTGATCGAGCTTGTCGAAATACCGCAAGCGCGCGCGAAAAACGTATGCGAAACAGCATCGAACAGCTTCATCGGGACGGACCAATCGGTTCAAGGCAAGCCGTTGGTCAATGTATTCAGCGGGTATCGCCAAGTCCTCTATCGCAACGCTGATGCAGGCGGCGGCTGTCGCCAAGAGACAGGCGCACCCCTTGGATTTGCCGCGCCATCATCCGACGTCGCTGCAGACATGCTGCGCGCCTATCGAGACGCTGTGCAAGCGCTGCGGGAGAGAGATCGAGTATCGGACACATCGACAGATTTTCTTTCGCCCAGTGGGATTGTGTCGGCGACGCCTTGCGTGGGCGAAACGAAATGTCTGTCCTTCAGGCTAGCTCCATCTCAGGCTGCCCCTGATGGTTGGGACGTTACATACCGATATGGTCTGTCACGGCGGACCAGTCTAAGCGCCGTATCGCCACCCCCGGCTTTCTAGCTCGGACATGGCAGCACACCCTTGATCATACTTCTAATTCCGCACAGGTTGCGTTGAGCGGGAGGGATCATGCTCGACGACAAGGCGTCCGAAGTCGGGGACAAGCCCAAGCCTCGCCACAGCGGTCATCGCGACCGGCTGCGTGAGCGGGCGGCGAAGGGGGGGCTGGGCGCCCTGCCCGACTATGAGTTGCTGGAACTGCTGCTGTTTCGCAGCGTGCCCTACAAGGACACCAAGCCGCTGGCCAAGGATCTGCTGGCGCGGTTCGGGGGGCTGGAAGGCATCGGGGCGGCCAGCCATGAGGCGATCGAGGATCAGGTGGCGCGGTCGATGGGATACGCCGTCGGCAAGGCGACGCGGGCGGTGGCGCTGGACCTTCAGCTGATCTTCGACGTGACGCGGCGGATCGCGAAGGAGCCGACGGCGAAACGGCCGGTGATCTCGTCGTGGACGGCGCTCCTGGCCTATGTCCGCGTCGCCTTGCAGCACGAGCCACGCGAGCAGTTCCGGGTGTTGTATCTGGACAAGAAGAACCAGCTGATCCTGGACGAGGTGCAGAACCGCGGCACGGTCGATCATGCGCCGGTCTATCCGCGCGAGGTCGTACGGCGCGCGCTGGAGCTGTCGGCCAGCGCCCTGATCCTGGTGCACAACCATCCGTCGGGCGACCCGACCCCCAGCCGCGCCGACATCGAGATCACGAAACAGGTTGTGCAGGCCGGCCGCGCCCTTAACGTCGAGGTTCACGACCATCTGGTCGTCGGCCGCGACGGGGTGGCCAGCTTCAAGCAACTGGGCCTGATGTGAACGACAGGATTCTGACGACCGAGCGGCTGGTGATGAGCCCCGTCTCGACCGAGGATTTCAACGATCTGCTGACGCTGTGGTCCGATGAGGATTTTACGCGTCACATCATGGGCCGGGCGCTGGGGCGCGAAGAGGTGTGGTTCCGGCTGCTGCGCGATCTCGGCCATTGGGCGGCGATGGACCATGGCAGTTGGACGATCCGGTTGAGGGCCGACGGCGCCTATCTGGGCAGCGTCGGGGTATTCGACTATCGCCGCGAGATGGAGCCGCCGTTCGACGCGCCGGAGCTGGGCTGGGGCGTGGCGCCGGAATTTCAGGGGCGGGGCTATGCGGCCGAGGCCCTGACGGCGGCCTTGGACTGGACCGACCGGAGGCTGCAGGGGCGAACGGTCTGCATGATCTCGCCCGAGAACCTGGCCTCGCTGAAGCTGGCGGCGCGGGTCGGTTATCGTCCCTATGCGCGCGCGACCTACAAGGATCATCCGGTCCAGTTGTTCGAACGACCGCGCACCGCGCCGTAGGTCGGCATTAAGGATTACCGGGCAAACTGGCGTTGAACGAAGTACGAGCGCCCGCCATGCCCATGTCCGTCGAAACGCTGCGCCAGCATCTGGTCGAGGCCTTCGCCGACGCCGAGATCGAGATCGAGGATCTGGCGGGCGACGGCGACCACTATCGCGCGCGGATCGTGTCAAGCGCCTTCGCCGGCCTGCCGCGCGTGCGTCAGCACCAGATGGTCTATGCGGCGCTGAAGGGTCAGATGGGCGGCGAACTGCACGCCCTGGCGCTGGAGACCTCGGCTCCGGCCAAGGAGGTCTGAAGACCATGCGCTATCGCCCCTTCGGCGTCTCCGGCGCCGCCATTTCCAACCTGACGCTCAGTTTCGGCGCCGAGGCGTTGAAGCGCGGACGCGAGGCGGGGTTGGACCTGCTCTATTCAGCGCTGGAAGCGGGGATCAACAGCTATCGGCTGGAAACGGCAGACCCGGTGGCGGCCGAGGTGCTGGGAGAGGCGCTGTCCCATGTGGAGCGCAAGCTCGTCTATGTCAGCCTGACGCTGGGCGCCGGCGACGGTCGCGACCAGCAGCGCGACTTCTCGGCCCAGGGCATGACCGCCGCCATCGATCGGGTGCTGCATTTCTCCGGCCTGGGCTGGGTCGACATGGCGGTGCTGCACGAGCCCGGCGAGACCGAACTGGCGCAGTCATCGCTGAGCGCGCTGAAGGCCATGCGCGCCACGGGACGGATCAAGCTCCTGGGCATCGCCGGCGGCGGCGACGTGATGGACGCTTATGTTTCCACCGGGGCGTTCGACGCCCTGCTGACCCCGTTCGACATCAATGCCGACTGGAAGACCCGAAACCGCGTCCGTGCAGCCCGCGAACAGGACATGGCGGTCTTCGCCTACGACTTCTACAAGGATCGTCGTTCGGGGCCGCGTGTCGCGCCGGTCATGAAGAAGGGCCTCTTCGGTTTCGGGGGCCAGAAGCGGCCGCAGGATTCGCCGCAGAAGGATGCGTTCGGCTTCCTGTATCGCACGCACAACTGGACGGCAGAGGCGATCTGCCTGTCCTACGTCCTGACCGACCCGACGGTGTCCAGCGTGATCGTCGACCCGATCGACACGGATCGGCTGGCGACACTGGCCGCCGCGCCCGAGCGGGACATGCCGCCGGGCCTGGCCGCGCAGATCGAGATGGCGCGCGTCGTGGCCAATCAGGCGGCCTGACCGGCCTCAGGGGCTGTGCAGAACGTCGCGGACGCCTTGACCGCGACCGTTCGGCTCCCTAGCTGACGGGCTTCACGAAAGGCCCGTATCCGTGACCGACACCGCCCAAGCCGCCGATCCCGTCCACGCCTTCATCGGCGAAACCGTCGCCCAGAACGACGTGGTTCTGTTCATGAAGGGCACGCCGGACCAGCCGCGCTGCGGCTTCTCATCCCTGGCGGTGCAGATTCTGGACCATGTCGGCGCCGGCTTCGTGGGCGTGGACGTGCTACAGGACGAAGCCCTGCGCGAAGGCATCAAGAGCTTCACCGACTGGCCCACCATTCCGCAGCTCTATGTGAAGGGCGAGTTCGTGGGCGGATCGGACATTATCCGCGAGATGTTCCAGGCCGGCGAACTTCAGGCCCTGATGGTCGAGAAGGGCGTGCCGCTCGGCGAGGCCTGATGGCCAGGAAGACCCTCACGCCGCGCGAGGACCGCGAGGTCTTCGTCGTGCCGCTGGACGTGCGGCCCGAGCACATCGACGCCAACGGCCACGTCAACAACGTCGTCTATGTCGGCTGGCTGCAGGATGCGGGCACGGCCCACTGGAATGCGCGCTTCGACGAGGCGACGCGGGCGAAATGGTCGTGGGTCGCGACCCGGCATGAGATCGACTATCTGCGCGGCATCGAGCCGGGCGCAGAGGGCGTGGTCGCCCGCACCTGGGTCGGCGATCCGCAGGGACCGCGCTTCACCCGCTATGTCCGCATCGAGGACGCCCAGGGTCGCGTCTGCGCCCAGGGCGTCACCGAATGGGTGCTGGTGGACGCTGCGACCCTGAGGCCGCAGCGCATTCCGCCAGACATGCTGACCGTGTTCGAGACGCAAGGATCGAGCTGAGCAGACGCTGAGCGATCGGCTTCAGTTGCGATTGACAGTGCCTTGAGTTGAAATTCATGGTGGTGCGACATCGTCTGGACGCAAACCATTGCCATCGGCACACACTCTCAAGATCAAGGCCGCTCCGGCGGTTCGCCAGATGTACTGGTGCGATTTCTGGTCGGATTCCACTACACCTGAAATGGGCAAAAAGCGGCCCGTGATCATCGTTTCCTACAAGAACAGCCTTCACGGCGTGGCGCTGGTCGTCCCCACGTCAACCGATCCACAGGAGGGCGCGAGCGCCCGATGGGCGCGCAAGCTGTCTTTCCAGCCTGATGGCGCAAGAGATTCCTGGGTGGTGTGCAACCATCTCTATACGGTCAGCACCAAGAGGTTAGAGCCACTAAAGGGCACCGCCATACCCCGAATCTCAGAAGATGAGTTCAATCATATACTCGCTTTGATCCAGGCATGGATGCCGCAGCTTCCCGCCAAGTACACATCCGAGAGTTGACAATTTAGCCCGCCTCCATCATCTTACACTCACTCGCGGCCTCGAAAGAGTGTCCGTTTCCCGAAAGGGAGTGACTGGCGAAGGGCGTCCGCAAGGACGCCCTTTCGTTTTCTACTTCAGCGGATTGAGGATACGGGCCGGCGTGCCGGGCTCCAGGCCCAGGTCGGCATAGGTCCAGCGCAGCTCGACGCCGTCCGGGACCAGGGCCTTGCACAGGTCCTGTTTGGTGCGGCGAAGCGTGATCTCGGCCGGCGCGCCGTCCGACACCGACACTTCGAAATCCGACGCCTGGGTGCAGCCGTTCGAATCGACGCGCGCGACCAGGGCGCCGTCGGCGAACCGGGCTTCGCGGATGGCCTCGGCCGGCGGGGCGTCGTCGCGGCGCAGGTTCACCGAGACGTTTTCGCCCGCGTCGCTGTCATAGATGACGCAGGCCGACACCAGCGGCGCGACCAAGGCCGCGACCGCCAGGCCCTTGATCATCTGACCTTTGATCATCTGGCCCTTGATCATCGGGCCCTTGACCAGGCTGCGCATCACTGGCCCGAGGCCGGCGCGGTGATGACGCGCGTGGTCGGCTTTTCGGTCGAGACGATGATGCAGCCCGACAGCAGCGGGGCGGCGATGGCGATGGCGAGAGCGAGACGAAGCATTGGTGTGTTCCCCAGTTGAAGCTTGACCCTTTTGTGCCGCGCGGGCCGGGCGCGCACACGTGAATTATCGGAAAGCTGGGTGAACAATCGGAAAGGATCGGGGTTGAACGTGACCGCAACCGACATAGCTACAGTCCCCCCTCTCCTGCCCCACGGATCGTCCTTCATGAGCCAGCTGTTCTCGCCCCGCGCCGTCGGCCCCCTGACGCTGAAGAACCGCGTCGCCATCGCGCCGATGTGCCAGTATTCGGCCATCGACGGCGTGCCCCAGCCCTGGCACGTGCAGCATCTGGGACGACTGGCGATCTCCGGCGCGGGACTGGTCATTGTCGAGGCCACGGGAGTCGAGGCGGCGGGACGGATCACGCCGGACGACACCGGCCTGTGGAACGACGCCCAAGAAGAGGCCTTCGCCCGGATCATCCGCGACATCCGCACCTACAGCGACACCCCGATCGGCATTCAGCTGGCCCACGCCGGACGCAAGGCCTCGACCAGCGCGCCGTGGAAGGGCGGCGGCGCTCTGAAGGCTGAAGACGGCGCGTGGGAAACCTTCAGCGCCTCTGCCGAACCGTTCAAAGATGACTGGCACACGCCGACCGCCATGACCCCGGCCGACATGGATCGCGTCGTCGCCGCCTTCGAGGACGCGGCGCGGCGGGCGGACCGGGCCGGGTTCGATCTGGTCGAACTGCACGCCGCCCACGGCTATCTGCTGACCCAGTTCCTGTCGCCGGTGTCCAACCACCGCACCGACGATTTCGGCGGATCGTACGAGAACCGGGCGCGCTTCCCGCTGCGGGTCGGCCAGGCCCTGCGCGACGCCTGGCCCCGGACCAAGGCGCTGGGCGTGCGCTTCAACGGCTCGGACTGGGTCGAGGGCGGCATCGCCCTGGACGAGGTGACGGCCTTTAGTCAGGCGCTGCACGACATGGGCTATGACTATCTGCACCTGACGTCGGGCGGGAACGTCGCTCAGGCGAAGATTCCGGGCGACGAGCCGGGTTATCAGTTGCGGTTCGCCCAGGCCGTGAAGGCGGCGACGCCGCAGGCCAATGTGATGGCCGTTGGCATGATCTTCGATCCGCAGCAGGCCGAGGACATCGTAGCGTCCGGTCAGGCGGACTTCATCGCCATCGCACGCGCGGCGCTGGACGATCCGCACTGGGCGCACCATGCGGCCGTCGCCCTGGGTGAGGATGAAGGCCTGCCGCCGCAATACGAGCGGGCCGGAAAGGCGCATTGGCCGGGGTACGGCAAGGCCCGCTGACCCTACCGATCAATCAGGCGGCGTCCGTCAGCGGACAGGAGGCCGGCGTTTTCAGGAGCGGGGCATTTGATAGGGGTTGTTGACGCTGACGGGCGAGCCGGGCGTCAGGCCCAGTTCCTCGAACGACCACTTCAGCTCGACGCCCTGGACCAGGTCCTGCTTGCACTTGTCCTCGTCGATGCGGCGCAGGGTTATGACGGCGCTGCCGCCCTGCAGGCTGACGATCGGGATCAGGTCTTCTTTGGCCGTGCAGCCGTTCGAACTGACCCAGAAGACGGCCTGGTCCTTGGTGAAGGCGGCGGCATGGATCGGCTCCAGCGCGCCGGGCATTCCCGCGGTGGAGACGGTGGGCTCGCTGCGGCTGGCGCAGGCGGCTAAGCCCGCCGATGCGGCGGCGATCAAAGCCAAGCGTTTCATGATGGAGTCGCGCAACTGACGACCTCCCCTGCCTCAAAGCCTGAACCGGCCGAGAATGCGCCTGTTCGCCCTTGGAGGGAACAGGATAAAAAACGAAAGGCCCCGGACGAATCCGAGGCCCTCCAAACTCAAATCCAGAAGCGGCTCAAGTAGGCCGAAGGCCGATAGCCGCTCTAAAGAAAACTCCGCTTACGAAGCATAGTATTCGACGACCAGGTTCGGTTCCATCTTCACGGCGTACGGCACGTCCGACAGTTCCGGCACGCGGACGTAGCGAACCGAGAACGAGCGGTCCGACAGTTCCAGGTAATCCGGCACATCGCGTTCCGACGACTGCTGGGCTTCGAGCACCAGAGCCATGTTGCGCGACTTTTCCTTCACGGTGACGACGTCTTCCGGCTTCACGCGGTAGGAGGCGATGTCGACCTTCTTGCCGTTGACCAGGACGTGGCCGTGGCTGACGAACTGGCGGGCGGCCCAGACGGTCGGGACGAACTTGGCGCGGTAGACGACGGCGTCCAAGCGCGATTCCAGCAGACCGATCAGGTTTTCCGAGGTGTTGCCCTTGCGACGCGCAGCCTCGTCATAGGTCTTGGCGAACTGCTTCTCGGTGATGTTGCCGTAGTAGCCCTTCAGCTTCTGCTTGGCCTTCAGTTGCAGACCGAAGTCCGAAACCTTGGACTTGCGACGCTGGCCGTGCTGGCCGGGACCGTAAGAACGCTTGTTGACCGGCGACTTGGCGCGGCCCCACAGGTTCTCACCCATGGCCCGGTCGATCTTGTACTTGGCGCTGTGGCGCTTGGACATTCTATTCTCTTTTCGACGATACGGCCCGGCATTCCCTGGATTGGGAATGCGATCTCAACGGCGGTCCACGCATCTTCCGTCATTCATCCCGGCCCCGCCGAAGCGGACCCGTGGAAGGCGGCGCTTATGGCCAGCGAGGGCGGCGGAGTCAAGCACGGCGGGCCGTTAAGCACGATGGCATGGAACGATCCCGTCGCCCCGCCCTTCCCTTGACGCAACCAAACCATGCATCAGGACAAGGAGGAGTGGAATGCAGCCCGAACCCAACAGCTTTCAGACCGGCCTGTCCGACGAGGCCATGCAGACGATGAAGACGCAGCTGGTCGATCTGGTCGAGCCTTTGAGCGACCACCAACTCCTCGATCTCGCCGACGGCATCCACGAGATGCTGCGCCGGCGCCGCATGGTTCGCCAGCACCATGCCGAGCGCATGAACGCGCGCACCCGGCACGGCGTGGATTTTCGCATCTAGTCCTTCGCGGCCTAATCCTTTGCGGACTGAGCCTCGGAGATAAACATGGCGCGGCCTTCGCGGGTCGCAACCTTGCCCAGACCCGGGAACGGGAAGTGATAGGCGTAGATGTGGGCGCCGGAGTTGCGCAGCGCCGTCACCTCGTCCAGCCGCGCCTTCAGGCCTGCCGCCTGATCGTCGTCATAGCCGACCTTCCAGTCCGGATGTTCGACCGACAGGATCCAGTGGTGCATCAGGTCGCCGGTGTAGAGCAGCTGGTTCTGACCGTCGGCGATCAGATAGGCGACGTGGCCCGGCGTATGGCCGGCCGTGTCCTGGGACTGGACGCCCGGCGCGACCTCGCCGCCCGGCTCGAAGGCCTGGACCTTGGGGGTGATGATCCGCACCAGATCGGCCAGTTCGGGATTGGCGCGGATGGACGCCCACTCCGCCCGCGACATCCGAATCGCCGCATTGGGGAAGGCCAGGCCGCCGTTGCGGATCAGGCCGCCGACATGGTCCGGGTGGCCGTGCGAGATCAGCACGTCAGTGATCGAGGCCGGATCGACGCCCGCCTTTTGCAGGCTGTCCATCAGCTGGCCCTTGCCCTCGCCCAGGCCCGTGTCGAACAGCATCGTGCGGGCGCCGTTCCTGAGCAGAAGCGGATGGATTTCCAGCATGATCGGATCGGCCGGCTGTCCGGCGGCGGTCAGGGGCGCGGCGACCGCCTGCGGCGTCAGACCGACGCCGAAGGTCTGGTTGTCGTTCTTGACCGGGTTTTCGCCGTCGAACAGGGCGATGGCGTCGAGCGCGCCGATCTTGAAGCGATAGACCGGCTTCTCGGCTGGCGCGGCGACGGTCTGGGTGGGGTTGGGCGGCGCGGGATCGCCGGGCTTCTGCCCGTTCGCGTTGGGGTTACAGGCCGCCAGCATCAGGACCGCCAAGGCGGCCCCGGTCATCATCATCCGCATCGCTTCGATCTCCGTTTGCGATGACGCAATCGAAAACGCCCGCCGGAGGTTCCGGCGGGCGTCGTCATCTCTCGATCTCTGGGCTGAACCAGCCTTATTTGGCGGCGGCGTAGAGTTCGTTGACCTTGTTCCAGTTCACCACCGTCCAGAACGACTTCAGATAGTCGGCGCGGCGGTTCTGGTATTTCAAATAGTAGGCGTGCTCCCACACGTCGGCGCCCAGAATCACCTCGCCGCGCTCTTCCACGACATCCATCAGCGGGTTGTCCTGGTTCGGGGTCGAGGTGATCTTCAGCTTGCCGTTTTGCACGATCAGCCAGGCCCAGCCCGAGCCGAACTGGGCGGCGCCGGCGGCGTTGAAGTCTTCCTTGAACTTGTCCATGCCGCCCAGATCGGCGTCGATGGCGGCCTTCAGCTCGGCCGAGGGCTCACCCGCCTGATCGGCCGGGGCCAGCAGTTCCCAGAACAGGCTGTGGTTCCAGTGACCGCCGCCGTTGTTGCGCACGGCCTTGGGCGCGGTGGAAATGCTGGTGAAGATTTCCTCCAGCGACTTGCCCTTCAGGTTTTCGTCGGCGTCGACGGCCTTGTTCAGGTTGTCGACATAGGTCTGGTGGTGCTTGTCGTGGTGGAAGGTCATCGTCTCCTTGTCGATGGCCGGCTCCAGCGCGTCATAGGCGTAGGGCAGCGGGGGCAGGGTGAAGGCCATGGGAGGTTCCTTTCGCGACAAGTTCTGATGGGGAAGCAGATAGGCGCCCGTTCATGAAACCCAAGCGACAGCGCCTGGATTTGTTCCGACTTATCGACCCGTAACGGTCAAGCTGGCAAGTTCGCCTTCAGGCAATCGCGAACGGCGCGCTTCACATCGCCCGGCGCATTGGGTTCATCCACGCCCTCGGCCGCGAAGACGGCGCGCACGGCGGCGTCCAGCCCCTTGGGCAGGGCCTCGATCACCCGCTTCTGCCCCTTGGCGTGCAGGCAATAGCCCACCTCGCGGCAAAGGGCGGAAAACATCGGTTCATAGGGATCAGGAGCGCTCATGCCGGCCCTGTAGCATCAGGGGAGCAGACGCGACAGCCAGTGCATCAGGTTCAGCACGAACTGCTGATCGTCATGACCGGCTGTGTTCAACCCCATGCGAACCGGCTCGCGATCCGGCTGGTCGGGAAAAGGCACGACCTGGGCCGTGAGCATGCCCGCCTCTCCGAGCACGACGACCCGCCCCGCACCAAAGCGCACAGCCAGACCTTGGGCCGGCAAGGCGGGCCGCGACAACTCGGCAAGGACGACGGCTGGGTCCTGGCCGTCCCGAAGCCGCGTTCGGATCGTTTGCAAGGCTCCGAGATCGGGAGCCTCTCGCGCATCCGCGCTCATCGCCAGCAACACCGTTGCGTCTGCCGGCCCCGACAGCGACTGCCCGGTGAAGCTCTTGACGATCGTCAGGCGCTCGCTTTGGTCGCGGCCCTCAATGATCGGATGATCCGCAAGCGCCGGGCGCGGAAAGACCAGATTGGCCGTGACGTCGCCGCCCACGGTCTGGAAGGCGTAACCCGTGCCCATCGACACGCCGAACCTTGCAGCCAGGGCTTCGGCGGCGGAACCATGGGGCGCGTGATCGGCGGCCAGAAGCAACGCCCCGCCCTGCTTCACCCATCGGCGGATCGCCTCGATCTCGGCGTCGTCAAAAGCCGAGGCGCGCGAGCCGTCCGCCGGTCGCGCCGGATTGGCGATGACCAACACCGCCACGCTATCAAGCGCGCCGGGCGCATCGAGACGCCCCCGGCTGGCTTCGATCCGATATCCGTCGGCCCGCATCAGCGCGGCGAAGGCGGCATAACGAGCCTCAGTGGTCTGCTCGCTGCCGTGGCCCTGATCGACAAGCACGACAGGCCCATCCGTAGCATAGGCCGGCGACGCCACCTTTGGCCGCCAATCCAGATCGCCGACCTGCTCTTGCGACAAGGCTGGGCCTGCCAGCAGCAGGACTGCGACAGCGATCCAACCCCGGCGTCCCATCTGGCGCTTAGACCTTCAAACGTTCGGCGTGAAAGGCGATGTGGTGGGCGATGAAGCTGGCCATGAAGAAGTAGGAGTGATCATAGCCGGGCTGCATACGGATCGTGACCTTCTGGCCGGCGGCGTCGGCGGCGGTTTGGAGAAGTTCCGGCTTCAGCTGGTCGATCAGGAAGCTGTCGGCGTCGCCCTGGTCGATCAGGATGTCATCGAAGACGCCCTTCGCCGCGCCGGCCGCGATCCGTTTGGCGGCGTCGTACCGATCCCAGGCGTCGCGATCTTCACCCAGATAGGCGGTGAAGGCCTTTTCACCCCAGGCGCACCGGGTGGGCGAGCAGATCGGCGCGAAGGCGGAGACCGAACGGAACAGATCGGGGTGGTTCAGCGCCAGGGTCAGGGCGCCGTGGCCGCCCATCGAATGGCCGCTGATCGAGCGGACGCCCGTGGTCGCAAACTCGGCGTCGATCAGGGCGATCAGTTCCTTGGTGACATAGGTCTCCATGCTGAAATGCGGCGCCCAGGGCGCCTGCGTCGCATCCAGATAGAAACCCGCGCCCTGACCCAGGTCATAGGCGGGGTCGTCGGCGACGCCTTCTCCGCGCGGCGAGGTGTCGGGCGCCACGATGATGACGCCATGTTCGGCGGCGGCCTGATAGGCCCCCGCCTTGGTGGTGAAGTTGTCCTCGGTGCAGGTCAGGCCCGACAGCCAGATCAGCACCGGGAAAGGCCCCTCGCCCGCCGGCGTGAAGACCGACAGCGTCATCGGCGTGCCGGTCGCTGTGCTGTAGTGCTTCAGATAGCGCAGGGTTCCGCCGTGGACGGCGTGGGTCTTGGTGGTCTGCAAGGTCATGCTAGATTTCCTGCGAGCTTAGGAGACGAACGTCCATGTCCCTGACCGCGTGCAGCTTCCGAGCAAGCTTGGCATCCGCGGTGACGAGAGGCAGACCTCGCCGCCGCGCCATCACGGCATAAAGGCAGTCGGTCATCGAATGATTGAGATCACAAGCAAGATCGAAGGCTTCAGAGATCAGTTCTCGATGATCGGCCAAATCAACGACTTGCGGGATGACGGACAGATTCTCCGTCGCGGACGAAGCCTCCAGTTCGCCACGAACCACGTAGCGGCGAAAGACATTGGCCGCTTCGATCAACATCAGGTCCGGAGCAACGGGAGACCCGTGGATTCGACGGGCCTCGATCGCGTCGTCAGCCAGTGGATCGTCGATGAACCATTTGATGACGACGCTGGCGTCGAAAACCGCACTCACCGATCGCGATCTTCGCGGATCAGGGCCGTGGAATCGAGAGACGAGCCTCGCGTCTGCTCGCGGGATCGTCGAGACGCGGCTTCAAAGCGGGCCTCGACATCCATCGCCTCACGCACGGCCATGTCCCTGAACTTCTGCTCGAGGGAGATGTTTTGAGCCTTCGCCATCACCTTGAGGCGGGCGACGACGCCATCATCCAGATCGCGGACAAGAACCTGAGCCATGCGTCATGATAGCACAACGCTAGCATGACCACAACGCTTCACCCCACCCGGTGCATGGCGCAGATCTTGTTGCCAGACGGATCGCGCAGATAGGCCAGGATCATGGGGCCGAAGGGGCCCTTGCGTTCGCCGGGCGGATCCTCGATGGCGCGACCGCCGGCCGCGACGCCGGCGTCGTGGAAAGCCTGAACCATCTCGGCCGTCTTGGCGTGAAAGCCGATGGTGCCGCCGTTGGCGTGGCAGGCCGGCTCCCCGTCGATGGGCGCGCCGATCGCAAAGGCGCCCATGCGGGTGCGCCACCAGTAGCGGCCCTTGGGGTCCGGCCCCTGGCCCGGCTCGACGCCCAGGGCGCCCAGCGCGGCGTCATAGAATCGGCGCGACGCCTCGATATCGTTGGCGCCGACGGTGACGTGAGTGAACATGGCGAGCCCTCCTGATCTATGGTCGACAGACGATAGCCACCACCGTCTCTTTTGGCAACGAACCCGTCACCACGGGACGGGCCGGCCGTCGCGGTCCAGATAACGCAGCCCTGGCCGTCCCTTTTGAGCCAGGATCACCTTGACCAGTTTGGGGATGCTGTCCTCGATCGTATGGGGCGCGTCGGGCCCGCCCAGATCGGTGCGAATCCAGCCTGGCGCCAGCAACAACAGCCCGCGGGGGTCGTCGGCGCGGCGGGCGGCGTAGCCGCGCATCAACATATTCAAGGCCGCCTTGGAGGCGCGATAGGCGTCGACGCCGCCGCCGTTGTTGTTGGCGATGCTGCCCTGGCCCGACGACATGACGCCGATCACGCCGCTTGGCGCGACCCGGTCGCCTAGCGCCTCCACCACCTGAAGAGGCGCCCAAGCGTTGGTAGCCATCAGCCGTGTGAAGTCATCCAGCGGCGTATCGGCGATAGAAGCCGGCGCATCGGCCACGCCCGCATTGATGAACAGACAATCGAACCGTCGATCCGACAGCCTCTCTGCAAGCGCCCGCACCTGCTCGCCATCCGTGATGTCCAGCATCTCGATCTCTAGCGTCGGATGGTCCGACGCCAGGGCGTGCAGGGGCGACACGGCGGATCGGGCGGTAGCGACGACAGACCAATCCCTCTCCAAGAAGGCCTCAGCCAAGGCCAGGCCCAGGCCGCGCGACGCCCCGATCAGCAGGATGGAGCCGGGGGCCCGTGCGGCCATGATCAGAACACCACGACCGAGCGGATGCTCTTGCCCTCGTGCATCAGGTCGAAGGCCTTGTTGATGTCGTCCAGGGCGAAGGTGTGGGTGATCATCGGGTCGATCTCGATTTTGCCGTCCATGTACCAGTCGACGATCTTGGGCGTGTCGGTGCGACCGCGCGCACCGCCGAAGGCCGAACCGCGCCAGACGCGGCCGGTGACCAGCTGGAACGGGCGGGTGGCGATCTCCTTGCCAGATTCGGCGACGCCGATGACGACGCTCTCGCCCCAGCCGCGGTGGCAGGCCTCAAGCGCCTGGCGCATGACGACGGTGTTGCCGGTGCAGTCGAAGGTGTAGTCCGCGCCGCCGTCGGTCAGCTGGACCAGATGGGCGACCACGTCGGAGACTTCCTTCGGGTTGACGAAATGGGTCATGCCGAAGCGACGGCCCCATTCTTCCTTGTCGCCGTTGATGTCCACGCCGACGATCATGTCGGCCCCGACCATCTTCAGCCCCTGGATGACGTTCAGGCCGATGCCGCCCAGGCCGAAGACGACGCAGTTGGCGCCGGGCTCGACCTTGGCCGTGTTGACCACGGCGCCGACGCCGGTGGTCACGCCGCAGCCGACGTAGCAGGCCTTGTCGAAGGGCGCGTCCTTGCGGATCTTGGCCACCGCGATCTCGGGCAGGACGGTGTAGTTCGAGAAGGTCGAGCAGCCCATATAGTGGGCGATGGCCTGACCCTTGTAGCTGAAGCGGCTGGTGCCGTCGGGCATGACGCCCTTGCCCTGGGTGCCGCGAATGGCGGTGCACAGGTTTGTCTTGCGCGACAGGCAAGACTTACACTGGCGACATTCCGGCGTGTACAGCGGGATGACGTGATCGCCGACCGCGACCGAGGTCACGCCCGGCCCCACCTCGACCACCACGCCGGCGCCCTCGTGCCCCAGGATCGAGGGGAAGACGCCCTCGGAGTCCAGCCCGTCCAGCGTATAGGCGTCGGTGTGGCAGATGCCGGTGGCCTTGATCTCGATCAGCACCTCGCCGGCGCGCGGCCCTTCCAGATCGACCTCGACGATCTCCAACGGACGTTTGGCCTCGAAGGCGACGGCGGCGCGGGTTTTCATGACGGGCTCCTGAACGATTCCCTCCTCTTCTAGGGCAGGCGCAGGATGGTATGAAGCCGTCATGTCACACACAAACCTCGTCGTCCTGACCGGAGCCGGCATATCGGCCGAGAGCGGCGTGCCGACCTTTCGGGCGTCGGACGGGCTGTGGTGCGGGCATCGGGTCGAGGATGTGGCGACGCCGGAGGGTTATGCCGCCGATCCGGCGCTGGTGCAGGACTTTTACAATCAGCGGCGGCGGCAGTTAGCCGAGGTCCAGCCTAATGCGGCGCACCGAGCGCTGGCGGCGTTGGCGGCGCGGTGGCGGGGCGACTTCCTGCTGGTGACGCAGAACGTCGATGATTTGCACGACCGAGCGCATGAAGAGACACCGCCGGCCGCCGGGTTCGAGCTGATCCATATGCATGGCGAGCTGCTGAAAGGCCGCTGCACCGGCTCGGGCGTGGTGATGGACTGGGCCGGGGACATGGCGGCGGATCAGGCCTCGCCGCATCACCCCGAGGGCGTCATGCGGCCGCACATCGTCTGGTTCGGGGAGATGCCGCTTCAGATGGAGCGGATCGAGCGGGCGCTGGAAGCCTGCGACCTGTTTGTGTCCATCGGCACGTCGGGCGCAGTCTATCCAGCGGCGGGGTTCGTGCAGGCGGCGCAGTATGCCGGGGCGCGGACGGTCGAGATCAACCTGGAGCCGACGTCGGGGGCGCGCCTGTTCGACGAAGGCGTTTACGGGCCGGCGACGCAGGCCGTGCCGGCCTTCTTCGACGGGCTGTAGAAACGAAAACGGCGGCCGCTGCGAAGGCGGCCGCCGTTCCGGTGTTCGAGGTCGAGGCGGCTTAGGCCAGGACGACGATGGTCACGCGGCGGTTCTGCGAACGGCCCTCGGGCGTGTCGTTCGAGGCCACCGGCTGTTCCTGGCCATAGGAGATGGTGGCCATGCGGTTCAGGGCGACGCCCTGGCGGTTCAGGAAGCGACGCACGGCCTCGGCGCGTTGCTCGCCCAGCTGGTCATTATGCTCGGGCGTGCCGGTCGAGTCGGTGTAGCCCTGGATTTCCAGATAGACGTTCTTGTTCTCGCCCTGCAGACGCTGGGCGAACTGGGCCAGGCGCTGCTCGGCCTCGGGCGACAGGGCCGCCGCGTCAGTGGGGAATTTCACGGAATCGTCCGACAGCACGACTTGATAGAGGAACTTGCCCTCGGCCAATTTGTGCGCGTCGTTGGCGCGTTGCAGGGCCTGGCCTGCGGTGCCTTCGACGGTGGTCACGCGGTTGTCGACGACTTCGACCTGATCACGCACGAAACGATGGCTGGCGCAGCCGCTGGCCGCAAAGCCGAGGGCGATGAGGGCGCCGCCGACGACCGCCGTCCTGAGTTTCGATCTGCTCAAGTTCTGTCTCCTTCTTGCCGGGAGCGCCACACCCAGTTCATGCGCAAGATGAAAATGGCGTATGAGACAAGGCGGAGTAATGACGCGCTTTGGGCGGCATCATGTCAGCTTGACCATAAGCAGATCGAATATTCGCGTTATTCTTGCATGAGGGCGGAACCACCAGCTCGGTGAAGACGTTGCGCCGCCGACGGCCAATGCCGGAGGGCGGACACGCTCATCTATCGCCGCTCTGCGCCGTCACGCGGTTGTATTCATGACGACGCCACTTTCCTGACGCGACCGAATGTTTTCAACGGAGCATGGCGATTTTTACAGGCGTTTTGTCCCGATGACCATGCGGCGGCGTGTTCAACTCCCATCACGGATCGGCGATTGAGCGCGGCGCGCACACGGCGCTGGGCGCTGGCGGCGACGCCGATCCTGGCCGCGCATCTGGGGCTGGCGCTGCTGATGCACGGCCAGGCGGAGCCGATGGTCGAGACGCCGCAGACGCCGCAGACGCCGCCGATGATGGTCGAACTGGTCGAGCCGCCCCCGCCGCCTCCGCCGCCGCCCGCGCGCGTGATCGCGCCCGATCTCTCCCCAAAGCCCGACGCGCCGGCCGCCGCCGCCCAGACGGCCGCGCCGCCCAAGCCCGCGCCCCAGCGGCGACCGCCGGCCGTGGCGGCGGCGCGACCGCGACTGGTGGTCAGCAAACGCCCGCCGGACGTCGAACCCCTGCCCGCCGCGCCCGCCCCGCCGGGTCCGCCCCTGCCCCTGCTGGGCGCGGCCCAGATCGCCGGCGCCATGACGGTCGGCGCAGGTCCGGGCGGCGGCAGCGGAACGGGCGTCGGCGGATCGGGCGGCTCTGGCGGGACCGGCGCGGGTTCAGGCTCGGGCGGAGGATCGTGCGACATGGTGCGCTGGGTTCAGGACGCGGTGCGCGACGACCAGGCCGTGCGCCGCGCCGTCATCGCCGCGTCCCAGGACATGGATGCGAACGGACGCGCCATCTTGGTCTGGAACGGCGACTGGCTGCAAAGCCGCAACCAGGCGGGCAAGGGTCTGGCGGGCGTGCGCCAGGCCATCGCCCTGGAAGTCGCCTTCGCCCCGGCCGAATGCAAGAGCCAGCGCATGACGGGCTTGGCCGTGCTGAAGCTGGAAGACCGCCCCGGCGGCGCGCAACTGGCCCTCGGCAAGGGCAGCTGGCGCTGGTCGGACCTGCTGGGCGCGGGCTGATACGCCCCGACATCCGATCAGACGGTCGCATTGGAAAAACACCGTCTAATTCGTCTAATTCGTCTGATCTCGTGCCTCCTCGACCGTGCGATGCATCCGCTGCGAACGAACGGAGACAGGATCGCACGGTTTTGAGGCATGGGCAGGAAGAGGACGCTGGAGGTCGGTAAGATGATGAATTCGCTGGATCGACCCCAAGACAATACGAGGGCTGCGCCCTTTGTCTCGTCATCCTCCGGCAAGCCGCGCTTCACGGCGCAGACCGGGGGACCCAGCGGCGCGCGAGAGCGCGAACCTGTCGCCGGACGCCATCTTCCAACATCGCGCGGCGGACGCATCGCCTTCGGCGCCGCTGGGTCCCCCGGTCGCTTCGCGCCGGAGGATGACGAAAGAAATGGAAGCTTAGGCCCTTGGGCCGAACAGGATGAGCCCGGCGCCGACCAGACAGACGAGGCCGCCCAGGATGTCCCAACGATCCGGCGGGGTCTTCTCGACCAGCGCCATCCAGATCAGGGAGGCGCAGATATAGACGCCGCCGTAGGCCGCGAAGGCGCGGCCCGCCGCGTCGCTCGGGACCAGGGTCAGGAGCCAGGCGAAGGCGATCAGGCAGGCGACACCGGGCGCCAGCCACAGGGACGAACGATCCAGCTTCAGCCAGGCCCAGAAGGCGAAACAGCCGCCGATCTCCGCCAGGGCCGCCAGCGGATAGATCAACCAGAGCTTCATGGGCGGGCGCTATACCAGTCGGCGGCCAGATCGAGCCATTGCGGATTTGCGGCTTCGATCAACGCCAGCTTCCAGGACCGCCGCCATTTCTTCAGCGCCTTTTCACGCACGATCGCCTCGATCATGGTCTCATGCTGCTCGTACCAGACCAGGGTCTTGCAACCCTGCTCTGAAGCGAACCCCGGCGTGGCGCCAGTGCGATGCTGCCATATCCGCTGCATCAGATCGCTGGTGACGCCAGTATAGATCGTGCCGTTGCGAAAGTTCGCCATGATATACACCGCAATGACGGCGTCCGCTCTCATGTACAGAACCTGAGCATGCGGGCTGAAGCTGCACAATAGACGTCACTCCGGGGCCGCGCAGCGGAACCCGGAGCCCAGGGCGGTCTCCCGCTGGATGATGCGGTCATGGGTTCCGGGTTCTTCGCTACGCGAAGCCCCGGAAGGACGGCTATTTTTCCTTCGCCGCCCGTTCGGCCGCCAGCTTGGCCAGGACCCGGCCGCGGCCGCGCGACAGGGCGTGGATGGCGCCGCGCATGGTGGCGACCTCTTGCTCGGAGAAGGCGGCGCGGCCCAGCATGACGCGCAGGTTCTGGCTCATCGAGCGCTTCTTCTCGGGCGGATAGAAGAAGCCGCCGTTTTCCAGCTCTTCCTCCAGGTGCTCATACATGCCGATCAGCAGGTCGTTCGACGCCGGCGGTTCGCTGTCGCGGAAGCGCGGCGGCGGGGCGTCCAGGATCAGGGTGCGCCACTCATAGGCGTTGATCGCCACGGCCTGGGCCAGGTTCAGCGAGTGGTGCTTCGGGTCGATCGGAATGGTGACGATGCCGGCGCACAGAGCGATGTCGGTCGTCTCCAGCCCGGCCCGCTCGCCGCCGAACAAGAGGCCCGTCTTCAGGCCCGAGGCCGTGTCGTCATAGAGGACGCGGCTGGCCTCGCGCGGCGTGCGCACGGGCTGGCGCGTCTCGCGCGGGCGGGCGGTCGTGGCGAAGACGGTGTTCAGGTCGGCGATGGCCTCGGCGACACTGTCGAACACCCGTACTCCGTCCAAGACCCAGTCGGCGCCCGAGGCCGTGGCCCAGGCCCGCTCCTGGGGCCAGCCGTCGCGGGGGCTGACCAGGCGCAGGTCCGACAGGCCGAAGTTGGCCATCACCCGCGCCACGGCGCCGATGTTCTCGGCCATCTGCGACTTGTCGAGGATGACGGCGGGAGGTGTGAGGTCGGACATTGGCGCTGCTTAACGCCTCAGCCTCCGCGCGAAAAGCGCCCCCTCTTCTTTCGTCATCCTCCGGGCCGCGAAGCGGAACCGGGGGACCCAGCGGCGCGCGAGAGCGCGAAAGTGTCGAGGACTCGATCTTCAAGAACCGAGCGCCGTATGCATTTCGCCTACGGCGCCGCTGGGTCCCCCGATCTCGCTACGCTCGTCGGAGGATGACGAGAGTAGGGGCTTAGTCCTCGCCCACCATGGCGATCCAGGGGTCGGTGGTTCCGGCCTCGACCTCGGCGACCTTGACGGCGGGCCAGCCGATGGAGGCGCTGCCGGATGCGGTCCAGGCGGCGACGATGAAGTCGCGCAGTTCGCCGGCGCCCGCCGCCAGACGTTCGTTGACGAAGGCCGCGCCGCGCGGGTCGCTGTCGCGGAAACCGCCGGCCTTCTCCAGACGATAGAACGGGATCACCGTGCCCAGGGTCGTGGTCAGATAGGCGACGGTGCGCGCCTTGACGTCGAAACCGTCCAGTTTGGCGGCGGGCATGGCGGCCTCGACGGCGTCCAGACGGGCGACACGATTGGTGAACTCGCCCTCGAACACCGCGTGGGTTTGGCGCGAGTTGGTGAAGCCTTCCGGGTTCGGGAAGTCGCCCCAGCCGTTGTAGTGGATGCTGGTGTGATGCGGTTGAGAGCCGTCGCCGACGTAGTGGCCCATCACGCCGATGTCGCGCAGGATCAGGGCCTCGCGGCGGATGCGGTCGGCGCGGTACCAGGCCTGACGCTCCATATTGGTCTCGCGTTTTTCGGCGGCGTTCAGCACGCGCCAATAGGCGAAGTCGCGGCCCAGCTGCTGCCAGGCGTCCATCATGGCGTAGGGCAGATAGCCGGCGTCGTTGACGTCCAGACCGGCCTTCGTCAGGGCGGCGTCATATTCGGACTTCAGGCGCGGCAGGTCGTTGAGGCTCATGCCGCGCTGGTCGTAGACGCGACCCTGGTCGTCCAGATCGACGAAGTGGGCGGTGTCACGCTCGCGATCGTGCGGCTGGCCGGCGCCCTTCCAGCGGTCGGGCTCGCGCGACAGTTCGCCCACGTCGGCGATGGCGGCCGGGGTGCGCAGGAAGGCCGGCAGATCGTCCGGCAGGGCCCGCATCGCCGCCACGCCGATCAGGCGGTGGCCGGTGTTGCCCCAGGCGGTGACGGTGACCGCCGGCGCGGCGACCGCGACGAGGGCCAGGGCGGCGATGGCGAGACGTTTCATGGGCAAACCTCAACAATGATCACGCCCGTCTAACGCATCCTTGATAGCGCCTCCAGCATCCAAGGGGTGGCGTGAGGCGCATCGGCGCCTAGGTTAGGAAGGCTCCCCCTTTGTCTGTTTCAGGCTCCACGCCCCTGGGGAGCGATGACGTGATTGCGTCATCGCCGTCGTCGGACGGCCCTTCAAGTGGACGCCAGACCGAAAGGACATTCCTATGCGCACGCCCCGCATCGCCCTTCTTGCTTCCGTCGCCCTTCTTGCGACCGCCGCGACCGCGCACGCCCAAGATGCATCAACGACGACGCAGACGCCGATGGCCGCGCCGATGGCCGGCTCGACCACCTTCACCGACGACGAGCTGAAGAAGTTCGACGACGCCATGGCCAAGGTGAGGGCCGTCAGCGACACTCTGAACGGCGCCCAGCCGACGCCGGAACAGCAGGCGCAAATGGCCGCCGCAGTGCAGGATTCGGGGCTGGAGGTGACGCGCTTCAACACCCTTTCCAACGCCGTCGCCGCCGATCCGGCCCTGGCCGCGCGCATTCGGGTGGTCAACGCCACGCCGCCAGCGCCCGGCACGCCAGCCGCCGCCGTGACGGACGACGAACTGAACCGCTTCGTCACCGCCATGACGCAGATCCGCGCCGTCACGGCCGAGGTGCAGAACAACCAAGCGACGCCCGAGCAGAGCGCCAAACTGACGGCGGCGGTCGAGGCGTCCGGCCTGACGACTGAACGTTTCAACGCCATCTCGCAGCTGGTGTCCGCGACGCCCTATCTTCAGGCCAAGGCGCAACTGGCCGGCGCGCGTCTGGAAAAAGGCGTGAGCCAGTAGGGATCAGGTGTCTGCGGGCTCGCGCCGGGTGTCCGGCGCGGCCGGGCCCGCCTCGTCCTCGTTCAGCAGACGGCCTTCGCGACGGGGCTTGATGTAGGGGGCGGGCTGGGGCGTCGGCATATTGCCGCGCATCAGCTGGCGGCCGGCCTTGAGCCCGCCGGTCAGCTGCAGGTCCAGCCGGGCCTCGTCGCGACGGCGCACGTCGCCGATGGTCTCGGCCGCCTCATGCTCGTCCAGCCCCAGTTCGACCAGGGCGCGCTCGCCGAACTTGAGCGCCGACTCGAAGGTCTCGCGGATCTGGTAGTCCACCCCCGCCTGGATCAGGCGCATCGAATGCCCTCGGTCGAAGGCGCGGGCCATGATCCGGGTGGTGGGGAACTCCGACTTGACCAGTTCGACGATGCGGTCGGCGGCCTCGGGCTTGTCGACGCACACCAGGACCATCTCGGCCTCCTCCGCGCCCGAAGCGCGCAGGGTGTGCAGCTGGGTGCCGTCGCCGTAGTAGACCTTGAACCCGAACTTTGAGGCGGCCTGGATCATCTCCACATCGTTCTCGATGATCGACACGTCCACGTCGCGGGCTAGCAGGGGTTGCGACACGACCTGGGCGAAACGGCCGAAGCCGATGATCAGCACCTGTCCGCGCAGATCCTTGGCGAAGTCGACGCCCTCGGCGCTTTCGGCGTCCTGGACCGGCTTGGGCGACAGACGCGCGATCAGCAGCGAGGTCAGGGGCGTCAGGGCCATCGACAGGATGACCACCGCCGACATCATCGCGCCGATGCGGGCGTCGAACAGGCCGGCGGCGACGGCGGCGCCGTACAGGACGAAGGCGAACTCGCCGCCTTGCGCAAACAGGCCCGCGCGCTCGACCGCCTCATGGTGCGAGGCCTTGAACAGGCGCGCGACGGCATAGATGCCCACGCCCTTGACCAGCATGAAGGCCACGACCCCGCCCAGCACCAGACGCCAGTCGGCGACGACCACCGACACGTCCAGCGACATGCCGACGCTGAGGAAGAACAGGCCCAAAAGGATGGCGCGGAACGGCTCCACGTCTGCTTCCAGTTGATGACGGAAGGTGGATTCCGACAGCAGGACCCCGGCTAAAAAGGCGCCCATGGCCATAGACAGGCCGCCCAGGGACATGGCCCAGGCGGCGCCGACCACGACCAGCAGGGCCGCCGCCGTCATCACCTCGCGCCCGCCGTATTGGGCCAGCAGGCGGAAGACCGGATTGACCAGATATTTGCCGGCCAGCAGCACCCCGCCGACCGCCGCGACCGCGAAGCCGACGGTCTGCCACAGGGGCGGCGCCTGTTCGTTCGCCACGCCCAGCACCGAGGCCAGCACGGCGACGATAGCCAGGAGCGGCACGATGGCCAGATCCTCGAGCAGCAGGATGGAGACTGCCCGCTGGCCCGGCCCGCCCGCGATCTCGCCGCGCTCTTCCAGCATCTGCATGATGACGGCGGTGGACGACAGGACAAAGCCCATCGCGCCGACGAAGGCGACGGGCGCAGAGAAGCCGGCCAGCATGGCCGTCAGCGTCAGAATCAGGCCGCAGAACAGCACCTGGGCCGCGCCGAGACCGAAGATTTCCTTCCTCAGTCCCCACAGCCGTTTGGGCCGCATCTCCAGCCCGATGATGAACAGGAAGATGACCACGCCGAACTCGGCGACGTGTAGGATGGTCTCGGGCTCGCGAAACAGCTTCAGGCCGAAGGGACCGATGGCGAGGCCCGCCGCCAGATAACCCAGCACCGATCCCAGGCCGATCCGCTTGAACACCGGCACGGCGAGCACGCCTGCGGCCAGCAGAGCGGCCGCCGCGCCCAGATCCAGTCCCGTCGTCGCCTCAGCCATCGCATCCCCCAAGCTTTGCCCGTATTGTGGGGCTCGTCGTGCGCGATTGCGAGATGGCGCCGAAGACACGGTCGAAGATCGCTGTGTGGCGAGCAACCTGTTTGCCACAGTTTCGCCCCAGGACGACCCGCGACTGGCATCAAGAAACAACCGGAGGAAGCCATGTCACGCATCATCAGGATGGCGGCGCTGTCCGTTCTGAGCCTGTCGTTCGCCGCGCCGCCGGTGGCGGTGCCGACCGTCGCGCTGGCCAAGCCTCTGGATGGCGAGGCGACGCCGGCGGCGTGCCGGCCGCTGGGCTTCGAGCTGGCGCCGCCGCCACCACCTGCTTTCGTGGCCACGCCGCCGCCACCCCCGCCCGTGAGCGTCCCCCCGACCCGAAAGGCGGATCGCGTTCCGTATGGCGCACCACCGCCTCCTCCCCCGCCTCCTCCACCACCAGCGCCTCCCGCCCCGCCTCCCCCTGCAGCGATGACGGGGAATGTGGTCGTCACCGGGTCTAGGGTCTCGGCCATCATGCCAGCGCCGGCGCCCGCACCCGCCGACACCGAACGCTATCCCGATGCGACGCCCAATCCGGTGAAGCGGACCAGGGATCAGCCGGTCTCGACCTTCTCCATCGACGTGGACACGGCGTCCTATTCGAACGTGAAGCGCTTCATCGACGAGGGTCGTGCGCCGCCCAAGGATGCGGTGCGGGTTGAGGAGCTGATCAACGCCTTCGACTACGACTACGCCCGGCCGACCAGCCAAAGCCGGCCCTTCGCGATCACCACGGCGGTCGCCGCCTCGCCCTGGGCTGACGGGCGTCAGATCGTGCACATCGGCCTGCAAGGTTACGAACTGCCGGCGGGCGAGCAGCGGCCGCTGAACCTGACCTTCCTGGTCGACGTCTCCGGCTCGATGCGCAGTCCCGACAAGCTTGACCTGGCCAAGAAGGCGATGAACCTGGCCATCGACCGGCTGAGGCCGCAGGACACCTTGGCGGTGACCTATTATGCGGAAGGCGCGGGCACGACTTTGCAGCCCACGAAGGGCGACGAAAAGCTGAAGATGCGCTGCGCGGTCGCCAGCCTGAAGGCGTCCGGCGGCACGGCCGGGGCGACCGGCATGACTAACGCCTATGACCAGGCCCAGGCGAACTTCGCCCGCGACAAGGTCAACCGCATCCTGATGTTCACTGACGGCGACTTCAATGTCGGTGTGACCGACAACAAGCGGTTGGAGGACTATGTCGCCGACAAGCGCGGGACGGGCATCTATCTGTCGGTCTATGGCTTCGGGCGCGGCAACTATCAGGACGCGCGGATGCAGACCATCGCCCAGGCGGGCAATGGGGTCGCGGCCTATGTCGGGGACCTGAGGGACGCGCGCCGCCTGTTCGGGCCGGCCTTCGACAAGGGGGCCTTCCCCATCGCCGACGACGTCAAGATCCAGGTCGAGTTCAATCCCGCCCGCGTCGCCGAATGGCGGCTGATCGGCTATGAAACCCGGCTGTTGAACGAGGAAGACTTCAACAACGACCAGGTCGATGCGGGCGAGGTCGGATCCGGCGCCAGCGTCACGGCCCTGTACGAAATCACCCCTGTCGGCGGCCCGACGCAAATCCCTGATCGGCGCTATCCCGATAACCGTATCGGGGTCGGCGGCGGCGATCCGAACGGCGAGATCGGCTTTATCCAGGTGCGCTACAAACAGCCGGGCCAGAGCCGCTCGGACCTGATCCAGCAGCCGCTGACCAACCGCGCGGGCGGGCCGGTCAGCGCCCAGCCGCCCGAGGCCACGCGCTGGGCCATCGCCGTCGCCGGATTCGGGCAAAAGCTGCGGGGCGATCCGTGGATGACGGCCGACTATGGCTGGGACCGGATCATCGATCAGGCGCAAGGGGCCAGGGGCGAAGATCCCTATGGCGACCGGGCCGAGTTCGTTCAGCTGGTGCGGGCGGCCCAGGGCCTCCCCCCGATGCGGACGCCCTGACCGGAACCGCCACGCTCGCGGCGGGTTTTCAGGGCAACGCTTCAAACAAAGGAAACCCGCCATGAAGATCCGCGACGTGATGACCAAGGACGTGCATCTGGCCCGCTCCGCCGACACCATCCAGGATGTGGCCAGCCGCATGGCCAAGGGCGACTTCGGCTTCGTGCCCGTGGCGGACGGCGATCAGCTGATCGGCACGATCACCGACCGCGACATCGTCGTGCGCGCCCTGGCGACCGGCGCGGCCCCGTCGGCGGCGGTGGTCGAGTTCATCACGCGTGATCCGCAAACCGTGCTGGACACCGATGACCTTAAGATCGTGCTGGACCTCATGGGCTCCAAGCAGATCCGTCGCGCCCCGGTCGTGGACAAGCATGGTCGCGTGGTCGGCGTCGTGTCGCTGGGCGACCTGTCGACGCGCGTGAAGGAGAAGTACGCCGGCGAGACGCTGGAAAGCATCTCGCGTTAAGACCTGCGTAACCGCGCCCCGACACCCGCCGTCAATGATCTTGATTCATTCTGGCTGCGGGTTTCGGAGAGTGGCATGGCGCGCGCGCAGTTCCAGAAGGGTCAGAAGGTCTGGGTCGAGTGCGTCGGCGCATGGGCCTTCATCGAACAGGTCCAGCCCGTCTGGGCCAAGGGCTTCGAGGAGCCGGTGCGTGTCACCTATGACGTCGGTCTGGGGCGCGAGTTCACCGCCAATGAACTGATGCTGGCGGCCGACGACCCCGCCTCGGATCAGAGGCCTGGCGAGTGGCGGCTGCTGCGCGCGCGCAACAAGTGGCAGCTGCCCGAAGACTGCCTGCATCATCCCCACCCCGGCACCTATCCGGTCGTCGTCACCGATAAGGCGGACTGGGGCGGTTGGCGCGTGCCGGGCGCAGAATATGATCGCGACCCGCAGCATATCGAGTTTCAGGCCCGCCTGATCGCCGCCGCCCCCCAGCTGATGCGCCTGGCCCAGGATCTGGTCGATCTGGTCGCGGAGACGCCGGACGATGCGCCGCCCGCCGTCCTGACCCTGGCCCGACAGGCGCGCGATGCGCTGCAGGATGTGACGCGTGTGCTGGAGCCCGCGCCGGACCGCCTGACGGCGCCCGCCGCCGCTTAAAAACCCGTTAAAAGCGCGCGCCGAGCCTCGACACGAATCCACGACGCAGCCTAGATTCCCGCAACGAAGTGTTTGTCGGAGGGTCGGGGCTTGCGGGACGAGGAGCGGCGCGAAAATCGGTCGGGGCGTCGCGCCTCCGACCGCGCCGCCGGCGCGCCCGCCTGGTTGCGGATCGCCGTTCTGGTCCTGGCGCTGATCGCCGCCGGCTATGCCCTGATGGCGTCGCGCGAAGTCAGCCGACCGACCCGCGAAATCAGCCGCCTGGAAGCCGAAAACCTCAAGCTCAACGCCGAGCTGGCCGCCAGCCAGACCGCCGTCCTGATTCAGTCGGCCGAGGCGGGCTTGGCCGCCGGCCGCACCGCCATCGCCGCCAAACGCCCGCCCATCGAAGTCGTGGAGGCCGCCCAAGCCGCCGCGCCCAAGGTCGCCTTCACCCTCGTCGGTCCCGGCGAGACGGTGCAGGCGTTCAAGGGCGAAGGATCGGTCGTCGCCGGCCAGGCCAATGTCGACGGCCTGAGGCTGGAGGCGCGGATCGCGCCCGTCCTGCCGAAAGGCGGCGAAGCGCGGATCGTGTCGGCGGGCGGCGTGGTGCTGGCCTCGGCGCGCGCCGCCGAGATCGGTCAGCCCATCCGCACCCTGATCGGCGTTGACGCTTCAGCCCTGGCCGATGGGGCTGAACCACGCGCCGTGACGCTGGGCGGCGAGCCCCGGATGGCGACCGCCGCCGCGACGCGCCCGGGCGGTCCGTTTGTGGTCGCGGTCTCCAACGGGACGACCGCCTCCTTCTTCGACGACGCCTGGGTGATCGTCGTGCCGCTGCTCCTGGGTCTTGGCGTCGTGGTCCTGTTCATTCTCTATGGCCTGCGCCAGACGCGTCAGCATCGCGAGCGGGTCGCTACCGAGAAACGCTTCCGCATCGCCGTCGAGGCCGCGCGGTGCGGGGTGTGGGAGTGGGATGTGGCCAAGGGCGAGGTTTCGCTGTCGGACTACATGGCCGCCCTGCTGGGCTATCCGCGCGGCGGGGTGACCGACGCCGAGGATGTGATCGGCCGCGTCCATCCGCGCTTTCAGGAAGAGGTCCGCCACGCCCTGCGACAAGCCGCCGCCTATGGCGCCTTTGAGGTCACCTTCCCGGTGGCGGGGCCGGACGGGCGGGCGCGGTGGATCGACGCGCGGGGTCAGGCGCGCGGCGAGCGCGGCGATACGGGCTTTTCCGCCATCCTGGGCGTCGCGCTGGACATCACCGAGGCCCGGCGCGCCAAGGCCGCCGCCCAGGCCGCCGAAAGCCGGCTGCGCGACGGGGTGGAGAGCATCTCCGAGGCCTTCGTCCTGTTCGACCGTCAGGGGCGGCTGATCCTGTGGAATCAGGCGTTCGAGGACGCCTTCAACTTCGAGCATGGGGTGGTGCGGCGCGGCGCGCTGAAGGACGAGCTGAACCGGATCGCCGGCCTGGCCATCAAGGCCGAACACCGGCCGGCCAGCGGTCGTGCGGGCCTGCGCGAGGTCGAGCTGAACGACGGGCGCTGGCTGCAACTGTCCGAGCGGTTCACCTCCGAAGGCGGCTCCGTCGTCACCGCCGCCGACATCACGGCCATCAAACGCCAGGAGGCCGAGCGCCGCCGCGCCGCCGACGATCTGCGGGCCACCGTCGACCAGCTGGAATCCAGCCAGGAAAAGCTGTCGCTGCTGGCGCGCAAATACGAGGTGGCCATGACCCGCGCCGAGGCCGCCAACCAGGCCAAGTCCGAATTCCTGGCCAATATGAGCCATGAACTGCGCACGCCGTTGAACGCCATCAACGGCTTCTCGGAGATCATGGCCAGCGAGCTGTTCGGGCCGCTGAACGAGAAATACAAGGGATACGCCGGCGACATCCTGAAGTCGGGCCAGCATCTGCTCAGCCTGATCAACGACGTGCTGGACATGGCCAAGATCGAAGCCGGCAAGATGACCCTGCACTATGAGCCGGTGTCCTTGCGCGAGGTGTGCGAGGACGCGGTGCGGCTGATGCGCGGCAAGGTGCAGGAAGCGGGCCTGAAGATCGCGGTCGAGGCCGGCGACCTGCCCGATATCGAGGCCGATCAACGCGGCGTCAAACAGGTGATGCTGAACCTGATCTCCAACGCCGTGAAGTTCACGCCCGAGGGCGGCTCCATCGTCGTGTCGTTGAAACCCTTCGTCGGGGCCGAGGGCGAGGACCGCGTCCGCGTCGCCTGCGCCGACACCGGCATCGGCATCGCGCCAGAGGACCTGGTCCGCCTCGCCCGCCCGTTCGAACAGGTCGAGGGCCAGCATTCCAAGACCACTCAAGGCACCGGCCTGGGCCTAGCCTTGACCAAGTCCCTGATCGAGATGCACGGCGGCCAACTGAGCATGGAAAGCCAACCGGGCGTCGGCACGGTCGTCAGCTTCGACCTGCCAGTGAAGCGCCCGGATCAGACGGTGCAGCCGATCCGGGCGGCGTTCGCGGCTTAGGGCATTGGCTCAAAAGAATTGAGCGTCCGTTGCTTCCTCTTACACAAGTGACGAACGCCTCGCTCAAGTTGAACGTTGCACAATCATTTCGCGCGGTTAGGGTCCCTCATGGTTGGGAAGGAAATGACTAATGTCGGACGGGCGAGAGGCTTATTGGGACATCCCCAATTGGCGCATTATGAATAACGCTGAACTAAAGAATTATATTGAAACGAAATATCGTGCCAGCGGCATCAAGAGAAAAGGAGGAAAGGGTGGCGCAATTGTAATCAGAACAACAATTAGCACCTTAGATATGTACACATACCTAAAAGGAAGATTTGGAAACCCCAACGGCATGCTGACTGCGGTAGCAAGCGATGACAGCGATAATCTGTTTCATTGGGACTATGTATTGAAGGCTGGAAGCTACGATCTGACCATCATCGGAGCGAACCGCGAAGTCCACGTTTGGACGCAGGTCGATTTAAAGGATGCCGAATGGTGGTCTTTCATCAAGGGCATTAGGAATGATTTTTCTCGCACATCTGCTGAGAAGGGGGCAGCTACAAAGGAACTTGAGAAGTGGAGAATGTTCACCAACAAGTATGCGCTAGTAGCGGATCAAGCAGAAAAATCTTACACGGCCATTAAACATGAAATGGGCAGATTTGCCGAGGTAAAACCTTCATCTAAAGACAACAAAATAAAAGAACGTGAGCGCATGTCAAAACGCGCTCACAAATTATTCGGCGCTTGTTTAGAACTACGATTGTTGACGCCGGTCATGGCCGAGTCTTTCATAAATATGCTGATATTATACACCTGCAAGGACGAAGTAAGGTCCGACAAAAGTCAATATGACGCATTCGTACGTAGTAATATTGATTTAAAAATTATAGATATGTTTTATAAGTGCAAATGGTTCGCGAAGGCTCCAAAGTCAACTGATGCCGAATTCAAAGCATTCATGTCGGTCTGGAACAAGCGTAACGACACCCTTCATGGAAATGTCGATCCTGAGCGGGATGCATTCGAGGTCGTTTATTTCGACGGAAAGCGCCCGCTCCACGTTGAGGCGGGTGATCCTATAGCGTCCTTCTATGCCACGTTAGAAAAAACTAACAACCCGGTCGGTGCCGTAACCGATTATGAAACGGTCCACGAGTTCACCAGCTATCTTCTGGATTGTCTGCATCCTCGCATACGCGACGAAGTATTCAGCCTCATGCAGGAAAATACGCCAGGATGGCGGGCTGACACTAAGAGGTTCGGCCGGCTATTCCCCGATCATATTGCAACGGCGTATTGGCGCATAAGATATGATGACGAGCTGGCCGATCAGGAGCTTCTCGAAACAAATTGAACACTACCTGTATTCTGATTTGATTCGAGCCGTCCTTCCCTTCGCGAACCTACGCGACGTTCTGCTAAGAACGCACTTACAGCCAACGCACTAAACCAACTCTACGCCCATCGCCGTCGCTTCGCCGCCGCCGATGCACAGGGCGGCCATGCCGCGGGTCTTGCCGTGGGCTTTCAGGGCCGAGAGCAGAGTGGTCAGGACGCGTGCTCCTGAAGCTCCGAGCGGGTGGCCCAGGGCGCAGGCGCCGCCGTTGACGTTGATCTTGTCGTGGGGGATGCCGAGTTCCTGCATGGCGATCATCGGCACGATGGCGAAGGCCTCGTTGACCTCCCACAGATCGACGTCGTCGGCGCTCCAGCCCGCCTTCTTCAGCGCCTTTTGCAGAGCGAAAACCGGGGCGGTGGTGAACAGGTGCGGCTCGTGAGCGTGGGCGGCCTGGCTGACCACGCGGGCGATCGGCGTCAGGCCCAGGGTTTCAGCAGTAGACCGGCGCATCATGACCAGGGCGGCGGCACCGTCCGAGATCGAGGCGGCGGAAGCCGCGGTGATGGTGCCGTCCTTGCCGAAGGCGGGCTTCAGATTGGGGATTTTGGACGGGTCGGACCGGGTCGGCTGTTCATCGCGGTCGACGGTGACGGGACCCTTGCGGGTCTTGACCTCGACCGAGGCGATCTCGGCGTCGAAGGCGCCCGTCTCCTGGGCGCGCTTGGCCCGGCCGGCGCTTTCGATGGCGTAGGCGTCCTGCTGCTCGCGGGTGAACTGATAGTCCTTGGCCGTGTCCTCGGCGAACTGGCCCATCAGCTTGCCGGGGGTGTAGGCGTCCTCCAGCCCGTCCAGATACATGCTGTCGGAAATGACGTCGTGGCCGATGCGCGCGCCGCCCCGGTGCTTTTGCATCAGATACGGGGCGTTGGTCATGGACTCCATGCCGCCCGCCACGATCACGTCGGCCGAACCCGCGGCCAGCGCATCGTGCGCCATCATGGCCGCCTGCATGCCCGAGCCGCACATCTTGTTGATGGTCGTCGCCTCGGTCGAGGTGGGCAGGCCTGCGCCCATGCCCACCTGACGCGCCGGCGCCTGGCCGAGGCCCGCAGGCAGGACGCAGCCCATGATGATCTGCTCGACCTTTTGCGGATCAAGGCCGGCGCGGTCCAGCGCCGCCTTGACGGCCGCAGCGCCCAGGTCGGTGGACTTGGCGTCGGACAGCGCGCCCTGGAAACCGCCCATCGGGGTGCGGGCGTAGGAGACGATGACGACGGGATCGGCGGACGTGGTCGCGGACATGGGGACGGCTTCCTCTATTTCGGGCGAGAGATAGCGATCCCGGCCGGTCAGGAAAAGTGCAGCCGCCGATACTTGCCCCGGAAATAGAGCAGCGGATCGCGGCGCGGCTCGAACCGGGCGCGCCTGACCCGGCCGATGATGACCAGGTGATCGCCGGCCTCGACGATCTGTTCGGTTCCGCATTCGAAACTGGCCAGGGCGCCCGACAGGATGGGCGCGCCGGTGTCCCACGTCTCCCACGCCACGTCCTGGAAGCGGTCGGCCTGGGACCGGGCGAAGACGCCGGAGGTCGGCTGCTGGCCGATGTGCAGGACGTTGATGGCGAAATGTTCGGCCCGGCGGAAGCGGTCGACATTGGTGGACGAGCGGGCCAGGCAAAACAGGATCAGCGGCGGATCCAGCGACACCGAGGAGAAGGAGTTGGCGGTCAGGCCGACGGGCTGCCCGGCTTCATCCAGGGTCGTGACCACCGTGACCCCCGTGGCGAAACAGCCTAGGGCGTCGCGCAGGGTGCGAGGGTCGGAGCCGGCCTGATAATGCAGGGCGTCGCGCGGGGCGTGGCGTTCGAGGAAGCCCAGGAGGGCGGCGTTCTCGGCCTCGACCGCGTCCGGCGCCTCGGCGCGCGCGATCGTCTGGATCGGAACGCCGGCCAACTGTGTCTCAAGCTCGGGCGAGACAGCCCCCTGCCCTTCGGCGACGACCACCAGACAGCTGGCCAGGGCCGGGCCGGTGACGGCGAGCGCAGGCGCGACGGCGTCCAGCGTCGTGTCGGAACAGACGATGGCCGGGCGAGAGGGAAGTTCGGTCAGCAGTCGACGCAGGGCGGCGGAGCTGTCATCCGCCGCGTCGAAGTCGGCCGTCAGCATGACATTGCGACCGGCCTCGACCAGCGCGCGCACCGACCGGCGCCAGTCGCCGGACAGACGCTCGGGCGCGCCGATCAGCAGGACGACGGGATCCTCTGGGTCGCCCCAGCTTTCGACGTCCAAGCCTCCATTCGGGGGCGGCGATGCGGTCATGAGGCGAGGCGGTCCGGTCTGTCGTGAAGCGTGAGAGCGATCCCTATTAGGGGAAGACCGGCGCCCGGCGCCAGAACTGTATCAGCCGCCGTAACCTCGGCCGCCGCCGCCGAAGCCGCCGCGCGAGACGACGGTGGTGCGGCTCTGCACCCGCGTCGGGGCCTGACGGGCGACGTCGCCATGCTCGCGCGCATTGGTCAGGGTCTTGCCGGTGCGATAGTCGCGGTAGGCGTAGCCGCCGCCGTAGCCGTTGGACAGCCGCCCCTCTCGGTCGCGATACAGCGGTCCGCCGCCGCGATAGCCGCCGCCGTTTAGCATCTGGCCGACGATGAAGCCGGTCAGCAGCGGGGTGAAGAAGGAGCCGCCGTTGTTGTTCGGCTGGCACTGCGACGGTCCCCACTGGCCCTCGCACTCCTCGCGCGTGGCGTAGCGCGGCGCGGTCTTGGCGGCCTCTTGCTGAGCCTTTGCCAGGGCGGCGTCGCATTCGTTGTCGGGAATGTCGTTGGCGGCCTTGCACTCGTCCAGCGACTGATAGGCCAGGGTCGGTTCGGGCTCGGGCGCAGGCACGCGCTGGGGCGAGCCGCAGGCGGCCAGCGAGAAGCTGGCGGTCGCCATCAGGCTGCTGACGTGCAGGACGCGCGAGCGCTTCAGCCGGCGCATGGTGTCGGTTTTGACCAGGTTCTGGGGCAGGTCTTTGGGGTCGGTCATGGGTTCACGACGTCATGCAGGCGGCGTTGAGCAGGCCGACGCAGATGGAGATGGAGGCCAGATAGACGGCCGCGGCGATCTCGCCCGCCTCGATGCGGACGACCAGATTGCGGAAGGCCATTCGGCTGATGGCGACGAAGACGACGATCTGGATCACGCCGGCCAGCAGAGCCCAGGCTGCGAACTCCATCAGACTGACGGTGTGCGACAGGGCCGAGGCCAGAGGCAGGACATAGCCGATCAGGGCGCCGCCGAGCGCAATGGCGGCGGCCGTGTTCCCCTCACGGATCAGCGTATGTTCGTGATACGGCGTGACCCACTGGTAGATCAGTTTGAAGGCCAGGGTGAACGCGCCCGCCATGGCGAAGGCGATCAGGAAGGCGATCGCCCCCTGCTGAAAAATGAACCAGTCGAACATCGGTCTTGCCCCTCGGATTGCGCGCTCAGGCGCGGAACTCGGCCATTTCCAGCGGAATGCCGATCATGATTTCGTGCGTAGTGTCGCCGCCCTCGGGCTGCTGCTCAAGCGCCAGCATCAGCTCGCGCCCGCCGCCCAGCTCGCGCGCATACAACATGCAGGTCTGGAAGATTTTCGCATAGGGCGTAGCGGCGGCGCGGTCGTCCCAGATGGTCTCCCACAGGGTGACGGGCGGCTGGATGGCGTCGCTCTCGGCGAACCAGAAGCGGGGATAGTCGGGCAGTTCTTCGGCCGCGCCGTGAAAGACCGGCGCCGACAGGCGGTCACGCCAGATGCGGCGTTCACGCTCGCCCGGCGGATAGGCCGAGGTCCAGGGCACGAACAGGCTGAAATCGTAGGATTCCAGGCCCGCCTCGTCGTCGCTCATGGCCTGAAGCATGACGTGGTCGTCGGTGTAGAAGCGATGGACGAACTGGCCGCTGTCCAGGCTGACCAACCCCTGGGCCGAGATGTCCAGCACGTCGCGATCCAGAGCGAACTGGGTCTCGTCGCCCAGCCGGCGCCAGGCCAGCGGGTCCAGCGACACGGTGCGGCCCACGGTGATGTTGCGCACCGTCGCCACTCGATTGGCAGGCGCGATCTTCTCCGACGATCCGAAAAGCTTCTTGAACATGGGCGACTATCTAGGCCCGATGCGCGCCGACGGCGAGCCAACAGAAGCGATGCGACCGAATGAGGCGGTTCATGGCGCGACATTCCGTCCGATCTTGCGTCAAGTCAAGCGTTCATGTTACGCGTTTCATGTAACGATATGCCGAACGACGCATCGCCCTCTTCCGCCGCCAATGACCGCATCCGTGCGTGGCGACAGGCGCGTCGTGAGGCCGGCCTGGTCAAGCTGGAGCTTTGGGTGCCGGCCGCAGCCCGCGACGACGTCAAGGCGGCCGTTCGCGCCATCGTCACCGATTCAACACGCGGGCCGCAGCTTGCGGGGCGCCCGCGCCGCCCCACTTCCGATTCCATCACCCCTGGAGACGACCATCAAATGGACGCCGTGATCGAGACCCCCTGGACCGTGCCCGCCATCAAGGCGGCGCTGGACGGCTCAACCCTGCTGCGTGATGGGGAAATGACCCTGCGCGTGGTCGAGGGCGCCGAGCCGGTGCTGCTGGCGACCATGCATGAATACGGCGACCTGCCGGTCTATCTGAGCGTCGGCGGCGCCCAGATCGTCTGTTCGGTCCTGCTGTGGCCGGTGTCGGAGCAGAAGGACCGCCATGCCTTCAACGAGTTCCTGCTGAAGGCCCAGCGCGTGGTGCCCCTGTCCAACTTCGCCATCACCAATGTCGGTGGCGAAGACGTGTATGAGCTGATGGGCGAACTCTCTTGCAAGACGACGCTTCAGACCATCCTGATCGAACTGCGCACCCTGGCTGAGAATGCGATCGACGCCACCGAACTGCGTGAAACCTTCGGCGCCGACGCCGCCTGATCCCGGAAGACCGACCATGTCCATGCTCAGAAAACTGTCCGCCCTGTTCCGCGGCTCGGCCCACGATGCGGCTCAGGGCGTCGTCGACGCCAATGCGCTGAAGATCCTCGACCAGGAAATCCGCGACGCCGACAACGCCCAGGGCAAGGCCCGCGATGACCTGGCCGGCCTGGTGGCGCGCCGCCGCATAGCCGAAAACGAGATGGCCAGCTTCCGCGACCAGATCGCCAAATACGAAAGCTCGGCCCGCACCGCCCTGGGCCAGGGCAAGACCGACCTGGCGCGCGAAGTCGCCGGCCGCATCGCCGAGCTGGAGGTCGAGATCACCAGTCGCGGTCCGCTGATCGAGGACATGAAGACGGCCGAGACGCGCCTGCGCACGGCCATCGCCTCGACCGACCAGAAGATCGAGACGCTTCGTCGCGAGATCGACATCGTCAAGGTCAACGATTCCGTCCAGAAGGCCCAGACGTCAGTCGCCCTGAACTCGGCCGGCGCCCAGTCGCGCATCGGCTCGGCGGCGGACAGTCTGCAACGCATCAAACAGCGCCAAGCGATCCAGGAAGAGAAGCTGAACGCCAGCCAGGCGCTGGAAGATCGTCGCACCGGCGCGGACCTGGACGCCAAGCTGCGCGAGGCCGGCATCCTGCCCGGCCATTCCTCGGCCGACGACGTCCTGGCCCGCCTGAGCCAGCCGGAGGTGACCGTGGTCACGCCGCGCATCGGCCAATCGACCCCCGACAAAGACCCGGCCTGATCCATGGAGCGTCTGCGCTTCGATCCCCGCACCGACTGGGACGCCAAGGCTGAGGAACTCGGCTTCACCTGGCGCCATACCGACGGCAAACCCTATTGGGACGAGACGGCGGCCTATGCCTTTTCGTTGGCAGAGATCGAGGACGGGATCGAGGCGCCGACCGAGGAACTGCACGGCCTGTGCCTGGATCTGGTCAACGAGGCCGTTCAATCCGAGCGACTGATGGAGCAGCTCGATATTCCCGAACCCATGCGGGACTATGTAGCCGCCAGCTGGAAACGGGGCGACCCGTCCCTCTATGGCCGGTTTGACTTCGCCTATGACGGCACGGGGCCGGCCAAGCTGTATGAATACAACGCCGACACCCCGACCAGCATCTATGAGACGGCGGTGTTCCAATGGCTGTGGCTGGAGGATCAGATCAAGACCGGCGCCCTGCCCGCCTATGCGGATCAGTTCAACAGCCTGCATGAGAAGCTGGTCGAGCGGTTCCGCGCCATCTTCCCGAACGGCGGCTTCGTGCATTTCGCCTCGGACGCTGATTTCGTCGAGGATCGCCAGACGGTGCGCTTCCTGGAAGACCTGGCCCAGCAGGCCGGACTGGAGCCCCAGTTCGTCGCCATCGACCAGATCGGGCTGAACGCCGACGGCCGGTTCGTGGACCACGAGAACTGGATCATCCAGGCGATGTTCAAGCTCTATCCGTGGGAGCAAATGCTGCGCGACGACTACGCTGCGCCCCTGCCGACGGCGGACGTGACCGTGCTGGAGCCGGCGTGGAAAAGCATCCTGTCCAACAAGGCCATACTGCCGCTGTTGTGGGAGCGGCATGCGGGCCACCCCAACCTGCTGGAAAGCTATTTCGAGGGCGATCCAGCCGAGGCGGCGCTGGGCTCATCCTATGTGCGCAAGCCGTTGTTCTCGCGCGAGGGCGACAATGTCGAACTGATCGACCGGGGCGTCAGCGCCGCAGAGGTGGTGGACGGCGGCTATGGCGCAGGGCGTCACATCCGCCAGGCGCTGTGTGATCCGCCCCTGTTCGACGGCAACCATGTGATCGTCGGGTCGTGGGTGGTGGGAACTGAGCCGGCGGGCATCAGCCTGCGCGAGGATACGGGCCGCATCACCCGGAACACCTCGCGTTTCGTGCCCCACTTCATCCGTGACTGAGACGCCGGCAGGCAACCAAGCCGGACGACCGCCGTTTTGTCGGCTGACATCAACCGACAAGAAGCCTCCCCATGCGCAACGTCCGCCTCGCCCTGATCGCCACCACCGCCCTGACCCTCGCGGGCGGAGCGGCAGTCGCCCAGACGCAATATCCTTCGACGACCCAAGACCGGCTGGGCGCGGTCGTGGGCGCCCTGTTCGGCGATCGTCTGGGCCTGTCGGCCATGGATCAGGCCTGGCTGCGCGGCGGCCGTCCGCTGCGTGACGGCCAGAGCCAGTTCTCGACCCGCGTGGACGCCAGCGTGCGCGCCGGAAGCGTCTCCGCCTCGGCCGCAACTCGCCTGCGCGCCGACTATTCGGCCCTGGTCGATCTGGAGAACCAATACGCCGTCGGCGGCATCTCGGCCCAGGAACGCGCCGATCTGAACGCCCGCTACACCGCCCTGACCCAGACGCTGGAAGCCGGCGCCTCGGGCTATGCCGACATGGACACCGTCGCCCAGGGCCGTGCGGAATTCGACACCCGCGTCAACGCCGCAGTGACGGCGCGCCGCATCACCCGCACCGAGGCCACGCGCCTGAAGTCCGACTATCAGGCCCTGATCCAGCTGGAGAGCCGCTACAGCGCCGACGGGTCGATCAGCGCCAGCGAGCGTGCTGATCTGGACGCCCGTCTGGACGCGCTGGACCTGCGGGTCGGCGACGGCCCGGCCGGACAGACACCGTCCGCCAACCTGCCCGCCCGCACGCGTCTGACGAACCTTGAAGCCGCCGTTACCGTCGCCGAACGCTCGGGCGCCGTCAGCCGCAACGAGGCCGCCGACATCCGCGTCGAGGCCGGCGACCTCGCCCGCCTGGACGCCGCCTACAGCCGCACCAGCCCCTCGTCCGACGACGCGGCCTACCTGAGCCGCCGCATCGGCGAACTGGAACTGCGCGTCCGTCGCTAGGCCTGACCAAAGCGTCCCGTGTGATCCGGCACGGGACGCCTCTCCGGCTACACCTGTGCATTGCGAGCTCTGATTTCACGGCAGCGCGGAAATGGCGTATGGGCAGCCGCAGTCGCCCCTGCATCGCCGGTCAAGCCGCAACCCTATGTCCCTGAACGCCTCCCGCACGCTGTCCATCGCCCCGATGATGGACTGGACCGATCGGCATTGCCGGGCGTTCCACAGGGCGTTGACGCGCAAGGCGCTGCTTTACACCGAGATGGTGACGGCGCCGGCGGTGTTGCACGGGGATCGCGAGCGGCTGCTGGGGTTCGATGCGCTGGAGCATCCGGTGGCCTTGCAGCTGGGCGGGTCGGACCCGGCGCAGTTGGCCGAGGCCGCCAAAGTCGGCGAGGCGTTCGGTTATGACGAGATCAATCTGAACGTCGGCTGCCCGTCGGACCGGGTGCAGTCCGGCAAGTTCGGGGCCTGCCTGATGCGTGAGCCGGAGTTGGTGGCGGACTGCATGGCGGCGATCCGCGAGGCGGTGAGCGTGCCCGCGACGGTCAAATGCCGCATCGGCGTGGACGATCAGGATCCGGCCGTCAGCCTGTTCGCCACGGTGGACGCCTGCGCCGCCGTCGGGATCGAGGTCTTCGTCGTCCATGCGCGCAAGGCCTGGCTGAAGGGCCTGTCGCCCAAGGAGAACCGCGACGTGCCGCCGCTGGACTATGATCTGGTGCGCCGGCTGAAGCGCGAGCGGCCGCATCTGAACATCTCGATCAACGGCGGCGTCGCCTCGATGGACGAGGCCGAGGCGCATCTGGCCGAAGCCGATGGCGTCAAACTGGACGGGGTCATGCTGGGCCGCGCCGCCTATCACGAGCCGGCCATCCTGGGTCAGGCGGATCGTCGCCTGTATGGCGAGGCGGTCGCCGACACCGACGCCTTCGCCGCGCTGGATCGCTATCGCCCCTATATGGCGGCGCGTCTGGCCGAGGGCGTCGCCCTGCCGGCGATGGCGCGGCATATGCTGGGCCTGATGCACGGCCGGCCGGGCGCGCGGGCGTTCCGTCGCATCCTGACGGTCGAGGCGATCAAGTCCGGCGCCGGGCTGGAGGTGCTGGACCGGGCGGCGGAGGCTGTGCGTGAGGCCGAGGCGAGGCGCGACACGGCGCCCGGCGACTGGGCGGCGTAACCCAATCTTCAGAGCCGGCCGGCAAGGTTAAGGGAACCCTGCCGCTTCGGACCTGCACGCCATGAAGACCCTGCTGATCGCCGCCGTCATCGCGACCGCCCTGCCCGCCACATCGGCCCTGGCGCAGGCTGACGGCCGGTTCGCCGTCGGCGTTCAGGTCGGCACGCCGGGCGCGGGCCTTCAGTCGCAGTTCGCACTCAGCCCGGTCGTGGTGCTGCGCGGCGGCTATGACGTGCTGAAATGGGATCGAGACCAGACCTACAAGGGCATCGACTACGACGCCAAGATCGACTTCAAGTCGCCGGGCGCATTTGTGGACCTGCATCCGTTCCGCAACGGCTTTCTGATCTCGGGCGGGGCCTATTTCGGCGATCGCAAGGTGGATCTGGATGAGACGCCCACCGGCAACGTCAATGTCGGCGGCGCGACCTTCACCCCGGCCCAGGTCGGGACATTGACCGGCCGCATCGACCTGGAGAGCACGGCGCCCTTCGTCGGCCTGGGCTATGACAACACCTTGACGCGCGGCGGACGGCTGGGCTTCCGCATTCTGGCCGGCGCGGCCTTTGGCGATGCTCCGCAAGTGGATCTGGACGCTCGCGACGGGACGCTGTCGAACGACCCTACCTTCCGTTCGCGTCTGGATCAGGAAGAGCGTGAGATTCAGGCCGAGGCCGATGATTACAAGGTCCTGCCGGTGCTTCAGGCGGGCCTCAACTTCAAGTTCTGATGCCGGGGGCGTCGTCCCTGAGCGCGAAGGTTGGGGATAAATAGATTATACAAAACAGGGCGTTAACCTAGAAACAAATCGTAACAGACGGCGCCAAGGCGGGTTTCGCCACTTTCTCGCCACAGGTTAACGCGACAAGGCCAGCGCCGGCGGCGTTGGGAGCCGGTGTCTCCTGAGCGAAACTCATGATCGGCGCCTCCGCTGCTATCGCCATGCTTTGGGCTGCCGTATCGTCTGTGACGAGTGGGCCTGTCCCCTACAATGACGTCGTAGCGGCGGATAAAGTCAGGACTGAAACCCCTGCCGCCATCGTCGGTTCCGATGAAGTCGAGACCGCTCTGAACGCCGAACAGGCCGAGCTGATGGCCTCCGATCCGGACTGGCGCGCCTCGGCGCGCCTCTATCACGCAGGCGGCGGCGGCGCGACGGGCAACGATTCGCTGGGTTGCCGTCCGATCGCCATGCGCACCGTCGCGGTCGATCCCCGCGTGATCCCGCGCCGCACCAAGCTGTTCATCCGCGAAACGGTCGGCATGCGTCTGGCCGACGGTTCGATCCACGACGGCTACTGGTACGCCTCCGACACCGGCGGCGCGATCAAGGGTCAGAAGATCGACCTCTATACCGGCAACGGTCGCGGCTCGATGAACCAGGCGCAGCGCCTGAACATGCGCACCCTGACCATCGTGGACGCCGGCGATTTCGACGGCTGCCCCCCGGCCTGGACCACCGCCTCCAACTGATCCAGTCGATCACGAAAAACGCCGGCTGACCGCGAAGGTCAGCCGGCGTTTTCGTGTCTGAAGACCTACGCCTATCAGTCCAGTTCGGACACTTCCAGCGTCGACTGCACCATCGAGCCATTATAGGTGCCGACCCAGATGTCGTAGCGGCCGCTCTGCGGATTGGTGATCGTCACCTTCGGATCGACGCCGCCCGCGCCGTCGTCGTCGCAGTAGAAACGGCCGTTGGGCGTATTGATCAGCAGGGTGGTGTCCTCGTCCGCGCGAACGCGGAAGGTCAGATCGGCGTCGCCGGGCTCGAAGAAGATCTGGATGTCCGGGGCTGAACTGACCGAACCTTCGCAGCCCGACTTGGCGGCCGAGGCGGGCGAGGAGCCGCCCGCCAGGATCGACTTGGTCCAGGGGTCGGGCGTGAAGCCGCCGCGCAGATTAGCCGTGCCGTAGTTGGGCTCAAGATCGATGTTGGGCGCCGCGCCCGCCGTCGTGTCCGTGCCGCCCAGTTCGCTGATCTGCAGCGTCGACTGGACCATGTTGTCGTTATAGGTGCCCAGCCAGATGTCGTAGCGACCGCTCTCGGGGTTGGAAATGGTCACCATCGGGTCCAGGTCGCCGCCGCTGTCGTCGTCGCAGTACCAGCGGCCGCCGGGGCTGTTGACCAGCAGCGTGGTGTCCTCGCTGGCGACCGCCTTGATGGTCAGGTCCAGATCGCCGGCTTCGAAGTTCAGTTGCAGATCGGGCGCAGCGCTAACCTTGCCCTCACAGCCCGATTGGGCGGCCGAGGCGGCGATCGAACCGCCCGCCAGGATGGACTTGGTCCAGGGATCGGGCGTGAAGCCGGTCTCCAGCCGCACCGAACCGTAGTTGGGGTCCAGGGTGAAGTCGGGCTTGGCCCCGCTCTTCTGGGCCAGGCTGACGCCAGGGGCGAGCAGCACGGACGCAGCGGCGATGACGGCGATGGATTTCATGATGCTCCCTCCAGCAGCGGCGCAACGCCGCAGGGGGAGACTATTCCGTTTCGGCGAACCGTGCAGCTTGAAATGCGGTCCTTCAGAAGCGGCGCTTGCCCGTCACCGTCTCGAAGAACAGGCGAAAGTCGCCCATCAGGCTCCACAGCGGATATTTGAACGTCGCGGGCCGGTTCTTTTCGAAGAAGAAATGCCCGACCCAGGCGAAGCCGTAGCCCAACAACGGCATGGCCAGCAGCCACCAGGCGTTCCGCGTCGCCACGAAGGCGACGAAGGCCGAGATCACCAGAAAGGTGCCGACGACGTGGATGCGCCGACACGTCCGGTTGGAATGCTCATGGATGTAATAGGGATAGAAGGCCTCGAACGAGGCGTAACGGCCCTCAGGTGCGGACGGCGTGCTCATGGGCGGAGGGTGCGCCTCCGCCCACGATCAGGCAAGTGGTCGCAGATCAGCCCTTGGGCTTGCCCTTGAAGCCGTCCTTCTTGAAGCCCGGCTTGGCCTTGAAGGGCTTCTTGGCATAGGGCTTGTCGCCCGAGGCGTTCGAGCGCGGGTTGGCGCCGCCGTCAGCCTTCGGCGCCCAGGGCTTCTTCTTGAACGGCGGGCGGGCGTCGCCCTCTCCGCCATCGGCGCGCTTGTAGGGGGTCTTCTTGAAGGGGCGGTCGCCATCCTCGCGCGACTTGCCGGCGAAGCGGCTGGCCTTCATCGAGCCGGGCGTCGGGGCTTCCGACGGCGTGATCTTCACCTCGTCCTTGGAGGCGGCGACGGCTTCGCGGAAAGCCTTCTCGTGGGTTTTGGCGACCTCGAACCGCGTCTCTTCGGGGAAGGTGCGGATGGCGCCGATTTGAGGCTTGGAAATGCCGCCGATGCGGCAGATCAGCGGGATCAGCCATTTGGGGTCGGCGTTCTTGTTGCGGCCCACGTCCAGACGGAACCAGACCACATCATCGGCGCCCAGGCGGTCGCCCGGCCAGGGCTGGGCCGCCGTGCCGTCTTCGTTGCGCACGGTGCGCTCGCGCTTGGCCGGGCCGCGATCCGAACCCGGATCGGACAGTTCTTCCGGCGCCGGCTGTTCCTTGCGCAGCAGGCGCACCAGGGCGGCGGCGATCTCGTCGGGCGTGCGCTCGGCGATCATCCGCTTGGCGACGACCATGTCCTCGTCGGAGACGTCGGCCTCGAAGAACTCAGGCGACAGCAAACGGCCTTCGTCGGCCTTGCGGATTTCATCGAAGGTCGGGGCGCCGGTCCAGACGGCGTCGACGCCGGCCTCGTCCATCAGCCGCTCGGCCTTGCGACGGCGCGAGTGCGGAACCAGCATGACCGAGATGCCCTTCTTGCCCGCCCGGCCCGTCCGGCCCGAACGGTGCAACAGGCCGGCGCGGTTCATCGGCAGTTCGGCGTGGATGACCAGACCCAGGTCGGGCAGGTCCAGACCGCGCGCGGCGACGTCGGTGGCGACGCAGACGCGGGCGCGGCCGTCACGCAGCGACTGCAGCGCGTCGGTGCGCTCGCGCTGACCCATTTCGCCCGACAGGCTGACGGTCGAGAAGCCGCGTTCCAGCAGAGAGGATTGCAGGTGACGCACGCTGTCGCGGGTCGAGCAGAAGACCATGGCGCGCGGCGCCTCGAACCAGCGCAGGGTGTTGACCACCGCGTGCTCGATCTCGTTCGGCGCAATGCGATAGGCGCGGTATTCGATGTCGGCGTGCTGGCGCGTCTTGTCGGTCGCGTCGATGCGGACCGCGTCCTTCTGATAGCGTTTGGCCAGGGTGGCGATGTCGCGCGCGATGGTCGCCGAGAACAGCAGGGTGCGGCGTTCGGCCGGCGCCTGGTCCAGGATGTGCTCCAGGTCTTCGCGGAAGCCCATGTCCAGCATCTCGTCGGCCTCATCGAGGACGGCGACCTTCAGCTCGGACAGGTCCAGATTGCCCCGGTCGATGTGGTCCTTCAGGCGGCCGGGCGTGCCGACGACGATGTGGACGCCGAAGCTGAGCGCGCGGGCTTCACGGCGCGCATCCATGCCGCCGACGCAGGTGGCGATCTTGGCCCCGGAGTCGGCGTACAGCCATTGCAGCTCGGCCGCGACCTGCATGGCCAGTTCCCGCGTGGGCGCAATGGCCAGGCACAGCGGCGCGCCGCCGAGGCCGAAGATCGGCTTGTCGCCCAGCAGGGTCGGCGCAGCGGCCAGACCAAAGGCCACGGTCTTGCCCGAACCCGTCTGGGCCGAGACCAGCAGGTCGCGATCCGCATGCTCTCCCTCCAGGACGGCGGCCTGAACCGGGGTGGGTTCGGCATAGCCCTTGTTGATCAGGGCGCGGTCGAGCGCGGGATGGACGGCGGGAAAGGGCATAGGAAACCTAGGACAACGGACAAGAGCGGTCGCCGAAACGACCGCGCCCGGCCGAGGTCAGACCTCAGGCCGGGCGAATGATGGCGCTCTATACATCAATAAGGGCGCAAGCGGGGCGGAAAACGCCGTTCACCCTGTTCCTTCAGGCGACGTTGACCTGAAAGACGCAGTCTGGCGATCGAACCCACCGCGTCCGGAGCTTCGCCATGCAAGCGCTTTCCATCGCCGCCGCCGGAATGACGACCGCGCAGAACCGGTTCGACAACAGCGCGCGCCGCACCGCCACCGCGCCGTTGGACAATCTCGCCGACGAAACCGTGGAGCGGATCCAGGCCAGGACCGCCTTCAGCGCCAACGCCGCTGTTATGCGCACCGCCGACGACATGACCGGCACGCTGCTGGACATGCTGGCCTGAAGCTTCAGACCGGCGCCTTCTCCGGCAGGTTGAAGAAGCCCGCAAAGCGATCGAAAACGGCCCGGTCGCCGGTCAGGGTCATCAGGCCGTCGGCCTCGAAGGCGCCGGGCGGGACCTTGCCGTAGACGCAGGCCGCGACCAGCGGCGGTTGAGTCGTCAGGACGACGTCGGCGGTGTCCGTGGCGTCGCGACGGGTCGTGATCGTCCCCTTTTCGATCTGAACGACAAAAGGTTCTTCGCCGAAGACGAAGCCGAGGGTCATCGCGGAGTCTCCGGCCAACGCCGGATCGAACATGGTCTCGAACGACTGCATGATCGACACCGCACTGATCGGCAGGGTCGGGTCGTGGCGAGGCGAGCGCGCGGCCCAGCCGCCCAGCACCATGAAGACCGGCTTGATCTCGTATCCCCACGGCGTCAGCTCATAGACCTGAACCGAGGCGGGCGGCGGGAGCTTGCGGCGGGTCACGATGCCCGAAGCCTCCAGCCCCTCCAGTCGCTGGGTCAGCACGTTGGCGGAAATGCCGTGCAGATCCTTTCTCAGATCACCGAACCGGCGCGGGCCCATCATCAGTTCGCGGATCACCAGCAGAGCCCAGCGCTCGCCGATCAGGTCCAGTCCGTGCGCAGCGCCGCACGCATCATGATATTTTCGGCCCGCCTTATCGGTTATCTTTTCTAACTTCATAGTTGACTATGGTAATCATTGGAGTCAGGTTTCGCAAATAACAAAGAGAGGAAACGCCGTGGCCCAGCTGATTTTCATCAACCTGCCGGTCGCCGACCTGCCCCGATCGATCGCCTTCTACGAAGCCGTCGGCGCGACCAAAAACCCGATGTTTAGCGACGACACGGCCGCCTGTATGGTGGTGTCGGACGTGATCCACGTCATGCTGCTGACCCACGACAAGTGGCGCACCTTCACCGACCGGGCGATCCCCGACGCCCATGTCTCGGCGCAGATGTCGCTGTGCATTTCTTTCGACAGCCGAGAGGCTGTGGACTCGGTGGTCGAACGCGCGGGTGCAGCGGGCGGCCTTATGGATCCAAACCCGATTCAGGATCACGGCTTCATGTATGGGCGCGGCTATGCCGACCCGGACGGCCACATCTGGGAACCGATGTGGATGGACCCGGCCGCCGTCGCCGCCGGTCCCGAAGCCTTCGCCGCCAACGCCATGGTGTCGTGATGGGTGACGGTCTCGAACTGAGCATCAGCCGTCTGATCAAGGCCTCGCCGGAGACGGTGTGGAAGATCTACACCGAGCGTACCGGCGAGTGGTTCTGCCCTCGCCCGTGGACCACGCCGGTCGTGGATTGGGACCTGCGCGTCGGCGGGCGGGCCAATGTGGAAATGGCCTCGCCCGAGGGCGAGCGGCATCCCTATTTCGGCGTGTTTTTGGAGGTGGTGCAGGGCCGCAAACTGGTCTCGACCGGTGCCTTTACAGAGGGCTGGGTTCCGCAGGCCGGCGACATGAACTTCGTGCGGATCGACACCTTCGAGCCCGAGGCCGGCGGAACCCGCTACACCGCCACCGCTCGGCATTGGGACGAAAAAGCCGCCGAAACCCACAAGGCCATGGGCTTCGAACAGGGCTGGGGCGCCGTCGCCGATCAACTGGCGGCGTTGGCGCAGGGAGATGCGGCATGAGCGACAAGATCATTCCCTGCCTGTGGTTCGACGGCGAAGCCGAGGCTGCGACCGCCCTCTATGTCAGCCTCCTGCCCGACAGCCGCATCACCGCCGTCAACCGCTCGCCGGTCGATACGCCCTCCGGCGCTGAAGGCACGGTCCTGACGGTGCAGTTCGTGCTGGCGGGTCGCGAGTATCTGGCGCTGAACGGCGGACCGAACTTTCGCTTCACCGAGGCCGTCTCCTTCATGGTGATGACCGAGGATCAGACCGAGACGGACCGGCTGTGGGACGCCCTGCTCACCGACGGCGGCAGCGAAAACGCCTGCGGCTGGTTGAAGGACCGCTGGGGTCTGTCGTGGCAGATCACGCCCCGTCGCCTGATGGAACTGACTACCGATCCGAACCCCGCGCGCGCCAAGGCCGCCATGCAGGCCATGATGGGTATGATCAAGATCGACATCGCGGCGCTGGACCGCGCCGTCGCCGACGTTTGAATCCAGAAAGAGGAGACGACCGATGACCTATGTGACCGGCTTCCTGACCCCCGTGAAAACCGAGGACAAGGCGCGCTATGTCAAGTCCGCCGAGGCCTCCTGGCCCCTGTTTCAGAAATACGGCGCCCTGTCCCAGGTCGAGACCTGGGGCGAGGACGTGCCGGACGGCAAGGTGACCAGCTTTCCCATGGCGGTGAAACTGGAAGAGGGCGAGGTCGTCGTCTTCTCCTGGGTCACTTGGCCCGACCGCGCCACCGCCGACGCCTGTTTCGGCAAGATGCAGGACGACCCCGACTTTGCGAACATGGACATGCCCTTCGACGGCAAGCGCATGATGTGGGGTGGGTTCAGCGTCGCCTTCGAAGGCAAGGCCTGAGCCTGGCGGCGGCCCGGTTCGAACGCAAATCGCCCTGACGCATTGTCAGGGATCGAGGAGAACCGAAATGGCCGCCCGCCCCACCTGGCAAGGACATCTGAAGCTGTCGCTGGTCACCTGTCCGGTGGCCCTCTACACGGCGACGACCAGCACGAACGACGTGCGGTTTCACCTGATCAATCCCGACACCAACAATCGCATCCGCATGGTGCCGACCGATCCGGACGCCGGGCCGGTCGAGCGCAGCGACCTGGTGCGCGGCTATGAGGTGTCCAAGGACGAATACGTCCTGTTCGACGACGCCGACTTCGACAAGGTGAAGCTGGAAAGCACCAAGACCATTTCGATCGACAAGTTCGTCGACGAGGACGACATCGACCGGCTATATTGGGACGATCCCTTCTTCGTGGTCCCGGAAAAAGGCGCGGGCGTCGAGGCCTTCGCCGTCATCCGCGACGCCATGAGGAAACAGGGAAAGGTGGCGCTGGGCCAGTTGGTCCTGCGCGGCAAGGAGCGTCAGCTGGCGCTGGAGGTTCGGGGCAAGGGGCTGATCGCCTACACCCTGCGCGCCCATGACGAGGTGCGCGATTCCGACGAATACTTCGACGACATTCCCACGGTGAAGGCCGATCCCGACATGGTCGAGATCGCCGCGCGCATCATCGGGCAGAAGGAGGCGGACTTCGACCCGACGGACTTCAAGGACGGCTACGACGACGCCCTGCGCGCGATGATCAAGGCCAAGTCCAAGGGCGGCAAGGGCGTGGTCGATGTCGCCGAACCCGACGACACCAATGTCATCGACCTGATGGCCGCATTGCGGAACAGCCTGAAAGGGTCGGCGACGGGGGCAAAGAAGCCCGCCGCAAAGAAGGCTGCGGCAAAGAAGGCGGCGCCCAAGAAGGCTGCGGCAAGGAAGAAGACAGCGGCCTAGACGCCCATCGCTTTCAGCGCCGATTTCAAACTGACCGCCGAGGCGCGGAAATCGGCCCAGGGATCGGGCTTCTTCAGCAAGGCCGCATAGGTCCAAAGGTTGAATGCGGCGGGGTCCAGCCCGGCCTTCACCTGCCCCCACGACAGCGGGAAGGCGATCCCCGCCCCCGGCCGCGCGCGCGGCGACCAGGGCGCGACCGCCGTCGCCATCCGCCCATTGCGCAGATAGTCGATGAAGATCTTTCCGCCCCGCGCCTTCTTGGCCAGGGTCGTGGTGAACCGGTCCGGCGCCTCGGCGCGGATGGCCTCGGCCACCGCCTTGGCGAAGGCCTTGTTCTGGTCCCAGGTGACCCGCGAGCGGGCGTCGGTCTTGATCGGCACCACGACGTGCAGCCCCTTGCCCCCGGTCGTCTTGACGAAGGCGGCCAGACCCAGCGCCTCGATCTTCGCCTTCACGACCTTGGACGCGGCGATGACGTCGGCGAAGTTCAGCCCCTCGTCGGGATCCAGGTCGAAGGTGATTTGCTCAGGGATTTCCGGCTGGGCAGGCGCACAGCCCCAGGGGTGCAGTTCCAGCCCGCCCGACTGGGCGATGGCGACCAGGCCGCCGACATCGACGGCGGCGACGTAAGGGGTGCGGGCCTTGACGTCGATCAGCTTCAGCCGCGGGTTCGACCCCGCCATGGCGTGCCGCTGGAAGAAGGTCTCGCCGCCGATCCCCTCGGGGGCCCGGATGATCGAGGTCGGCCGGTCCGCCACATGGGGCAGGATCCGCTCGGCCGCCGCCTCGTAGTAGCGCGCCAGGTCGGCCTTGGTGATCGCCGGCCGGTCGCCCACGGCGGGCCACAGCACCTTATCGGGGCTGGAGATGGTCACGCCCGCCACCACCACCTTGCCGGGCATGCCGGCCGGTCGCACCGTCGTCGTGGTCTTCTTGGCGTCGCCCATGTCCGTGGGCGGTTGGGGCGCCTGGGTGACCTCGGCGGCCGTCTTGTCTTCGCGCAGTCCCTTGAACGCCGCGTGCCGCAGCGATCCGGATTCGGTATAGCCGCCGTGCTCGACCTCGGCGACCAGCACCGGCTTGACCCAATGGATGTCCTTGGCCGCCCTGGGTGCGCCCGCCCCGGCGAAGGGAGACTTCTGCGTCGCCACGCCTTTCAGCGCCGGAACAAGCGTCTTCGTCACCGCCTCGCCATAGCCGGTCCCGACCCTTCCCAGATAACGAAGACCGCCCTTTTCCCTGACCCCGACGAGCAGAGAGCGGAACCGCGTGCCGCCCTCAGACGACCAGCCGCCGATCACGACTTCATCGCGACCCCGGCATTTGGACTTCAGCCAGGTGGACGACCTTCCGGCATGGTAGTGGGCATCCAGTTTCTTGGAGATCACCCCTTCCAGATCCATGCGGCAGGCGCTCTCCAGCACCACCTGGCCGGTCGAGGCGAAATGCTCGACGTAGCGCAGCCGCACAGCGGCCGCCTTTCCGATCCGGTCCACATAGGCCTGCAGCCGCGCCTTGCGATGCGACAGCGGCAGTTTGCGCAGATCCTCCGCCCCCTCGAACAACAGGTCGAAGGCGAAATAGACCAAGCCTTCCGTCTTTTCGTCCGAGATGGCCGCCTGCAACGCGCCGAAGTCCGGCATGTGATCGTCGTCCAGCGCGCACAGCTCGCCGTCGATCACCGCGTCGGGCCAGGTCGCCGCATCCGCCGCGAGGTCCGGGAACTTATCGCTCCAGTCCAGACCCTTGCGCGTCCTCAGGACCGCCCGACCGCCGCCGACCCCGATCTGGATGCGATAGCCGTCGAACTTGATCTCGTGCGCCCAGCCCGTTCCGCCCGGCGGATGGTCGGTCACCTTGCACAGCTGGATCGGCACGAAGGCCGGCGGCTTCTTGGCCTTGGCCGCCGCTTTCGAGGGTTTGGGCTTGGCCGGGCCTTTACGCCCGGTCGGCTTGGACGCCGTCCACTCCTTCGTCCCATCCGCGATCTCGGCCAGCGACCGGCCGGTCGTCACAGAGGCGTCGATTTCGGCGAGCGCATCGCCCTCCCCCGCCACGGCGAAGTCGTCCTTCTCCTTCAGCAACAGCCAGTTGTTGCGTTTGGAGGGTTTGCCCCGATCGCTCTTCAGCCGGATCAGCGCCCATTTGCCTTTCAGCCGTTCGCCGTGAAGGATCATCTTGATCTGACCCTTCGCCCAGGCCGCCTCCAGGTCCGGCTCCTGCGGCTCCCAGGTGCCGACATCCCACATCTGCACCGTGCCGGCGCCGTAGTTGCCGTCGGGAATCGTCCCCTCGAACGACCCGTAATCCAGCGGATGATCCTCGACCTCGACCGCCAGACGTTTGACCGCCGTGTCGCGCGACGGCGCCTTGGTCACGGCCCAGGACTTCAGCACCCCGTCCGCCTCAATACGGAAATCATAGTGCAGCCGCGTCGCCGCATGGCGCTGGATCAGATAGCGGAAGCCGCCCTTCGCGCGCTTTGCCTTGGCGCCCTTCGGCTCGGGCGTTTCGCCGAACCGGCGCTTGGCCTGATAGGTCTTCAGTTCACCGCGCATAGGGGCGTAATCCGCCCCGCGCCAAAGCGTTGCCTCAGCGACAGAAGCGCGTGTCGGTCGCCTCGAGGTGCAGGTGGTCGTAATGGACGGCGTTGTAGTCGGGGCTGAGCGTCGTGCCGAAGATGCGGCAGGCGTCGTCGCGGATACGCTTCAGGAAGCGCGCCTCGGGCGTGTCGCCGCTCCAGTCCTTGGTCACGGTGATGCGCCGCCCGTCCCTCAGCCGCACCCCGGCGAAGTCCAGCGCCGCCGCTTGGGAATGGGCGCTGATGCGGTTCGAGCCCACGCCGTTGTTCACATTGCGACAAGCGTAGGCCCCCATGTGATCGATCTGCACGACGTCCGAGCCCAGGATCTCGCGCGCCGCCGGCTCCAGCGACTGACGACGCCAGATGCTCAGCGCCAGCGCGGTCTGGCAGGTCATCTCCACATCGCCCGGCGCCATGCGCGCCACCGTCCCCAAGTCGGCGCCCAGCACCCCGCCCTGGCTCAGGCCGCAGGTCGCGGTGTTCTGGCGATCCGGCACAGGACTGAACCGCACGCGAGCGGCGGTTAGCTCGGCCATGCAGCGCCCCAGATCACTCCCCTCGCGCACGACCAGGGCCTGGGTGCCGCCGTCGATGGCGCGATCCACAAGCCCCCCGACCAAGGGCGCCTCTGTGCGGGACGGATAGGGCGACGGCCGCAACGGCTCGGGCGGCCGCCGTACGCAGCCGCTGAGGATCAGCAGGACGCCGAGCCCGATGAGAAAGGGAGAGACGCGCGACACGGAAGACATGGTCGCGACGCTTAGCTGATTCCCGCCGCCGCCGTGGTCACGAGGCGGAGAGCCGTCTATCGGCGCTCTTCGGACGCGCCTTTGGCCCGGCACCGATCCGAGCAGAATCGTACCTGATCCCAGTCCCGCGCCCACTTCTTGCGCCAGGCGAAGGGCAGACCGCAGGCGGCGCAGAGCTTTTGCGGCAGGTCGGACTTGGCCGGCGCCGTGCCGAGATTGACGTGCTTTCGGGCCATCACTTCTCCAAATCAGATACCGGAGGCCACATCCACCCTGTCTCCAAAAGCGGTTGGCGATCCTGCGACTCTTCCAAAAATGATCTTGCGAGTGCGTCGCAAGATTGCTAAACGCCTTTTGTCGCTTTGGCGGCCGTAAGCGTCTCACGTCAGGCAACGCATCCATCCCGGTCCTTCGGCCGGGGGCCGGAATTTCCGGAGGATGCCCCATTGCCGAAGACCAAATCGAGAGACGCACACATGCACCCTCACCCTGCGATCATCCAGTTTCGCCGATTGCCTGCCCGCTATGCGCCGGTCGTCATGCCGCTGATCCTGTCGCTGTTCATGACCTTCGTGGTCTCGGCCATCGCCACCGCGCGCAATCTAGGCCTCGTCCCGGCCTTCCCCGCAGCCTGGATGCAAGCCTGGGGCCTGTCCTGGCTGATCGCCTTTCCGGTCCTGCTGCTGATCCTGCCGCTGGTCCGGCGTATCGTCGGGCTGATCGTGGAAACCGAGCGCTGACATGAAAAAAGGGCGGCCCGTCGGGGCCGCCCTTGATCGTATCAGCTGTCCAGGAAGGACCGCAGTTTGCGCGACCGCGACGGGTGCTTCAGCTTGCGCAGCGCCTTGGCCTCGATTTGACGGATGCGTTCACGGGTCACCGAGAACTGCTGGCCGACCTCTTCCAGCGTGTGATCGGTGTTCATGCCGATGCCGAAACGCATCCGCAGAACCCGCTCCTCACGCGGCGTCAGCGACGCCAGAACGCGGGTGGTGGTCTCGCGCAGGTTCGACTGGATGGCGGCGTCGATCGGCAGGACGGCGTTCTTGTCCTCGATGAAGTCGCCCAGGTGGCTGTCTTCCTCGTCCCCGATCGGGGTTTCGAGCGAGATCGGCTCCTTGGCGATCTTCAGAACCTTGCGCACCTTCTCAAGCGGCATGGCCAGCTTTTCGGCCAGCTCTTCCGGGGTCGGCTCACGGCCGATCTCGTGCAGCATCTGGCGGCTGGTGCGGACGATCTTGTTGATCGTCTCGATCATGTGCACCGGGATGCGGATGGTGCGCGCCTGGTCGGCGATCGAGCGGGTGATCGCCTGACGGATCCACCAAGTGGCGTAGGTCGAGAACTTATAGCCGCGGCGGTACTCGAACTTGTCGACCGCCTTCATCAGGCCGATGTTGCCCTCCTGGATCAGGTCCAGGAACTGCAGGCCGCGGTTGGTGTATTTCTTAGCGATGGAGATCACGAGGCGCAGGTTGGCCTCGACCATTTCCTTCTTGGCTTGCCGCGCTTCGCGCTCGCCCTTCTGCACCGTCTGGACGATGCGGCGATAGTCGTCGATCGGCAGGCCGGCTTCCAGCGCCACGGCGGCGACGTCGGAGCGGATGGTCGCGATCTGGCTGGCTTCGTTCTCGCTGAACTTGGTCCAGCGCACGCCCTGGTCCTTGATCCGGTCGGTCCAGGTGGGGTCGAGCTCAGAGCCGAAATAGGCCTTGAGGAACTCAGGCCGCGAAATGCCGTAGCTGTCGGCGAGACGCAGCAGGCGGCCTTCCAGACCGATCAGGCGCTTGTTGATCGCATAGAGCTGCTCGACCAGCGCCTCGATGCGGTTGTTGTTCAGCTTCATCGTCTTCAGACGGTCCGAGATGGACGTCGTCAGCGCCTGATAGGCCTTTTCATCCTTGGCGCTCAGCAACTCGCCCTTCAGGCGGGTCTGAACCAGCTTGTCCTGTAGGGCGCGGAAGGCGCCGAAGTCCGCCGCGATGGCGTTCAGGACGTCCATCACCCCGTCGCGCAACTCGGCTTCCAACGCCGAGATCGACATGCCGCCGCCGTCGTCAAAATCGTCGTCATCGTCGTCGTCGGATTCAGGCTTGTCCTCGGCGGCCGGCTTTTCCTCGGCCTCGTCTTCCTCTTCGCCTTCAGGCTGGGCGGCGCCCGGCAGGGACGAAGGGTTCAGAACGCCATAGGTGGCGTCCAGGTCGATGACCTCGCGCAGCAGGATGCGGTTGTTTTCCAGCTCGTCGCGCCACACCATGATGGCCTCGAAGGTCAGGGCGCTTTCGCACAGACCCGAGATCATGGCGTCGCGGCCGGCCTCGATCCGCTTGGCGATGGCGATTTCGCCCTCGCGGCTCAGCAGTTCGACCGAACCCATCTCGCGCAGATACATGCGCACGGGGTCGTCGGTGCGGTCATAGGCGGATTTGGCGGGCGTTTCGGCCACGGCGGTGCCGGCTGCGGCGGCGACGTCGGTGGACTGCTGCTCCTGCGCGTCCTCCTCGGCCTCCACGACATTGACGCCCATTTCGGACAGCATCGCCAGGGTGTCTTCAATGGCGTCGGGCGTGACTTCTTCGGACGGCAGGACCTTATTCAGCTCCTCCATCGTCACATAGCCGCGCGCCTTGGCTTGCTTGATGAACTTCTTGACGCCGGCGTCCGTCAGATCGAGCAGGGGCCCATCGGTCGAAACCTCGGTGTCCTGCGTCTCGGTCTGTGCGTTCATAGTCAGTCTGTCTCCAGCCGAGAGGGTGATCAGTCCGCCCCGGCGAAAAATACAATGCTTGGCGTGCCGTAAGGTTACGTGCCCGCGCTGTCTTCCCAAATCGTCCCGGCTTTGATCGCACGGCGAAGCGCATCCCGCTCGGCCTTCAGCCGGCGGAACGCCTCATCCTGCCCAGGCACATCACGTGCATGGGCCAAGGCGTCCTCCAACGCGGCGACCCGCGTCGAAGCGTCGAACGCCTGCGACCATCGGACCCTTGCCTCGGCGAGGGGCGCATTTGCGGCCAGGAATGGCGCGCCGGACTTTGCCGCCGCCTTCTCGACCTCGCGCACTAAGGCATCATGACCCGATTGCGCCAGATGGCGTCGCAGGGCGGCGGAGTCAAGGCTATGTCCCGATAGACGCAGGCGAACCAGCTCCTGCGCCAGTCCATCCAGCCCCTTGTCGCCAAAGCCATGGGCGGCGATCTCTTCCAGATGGTCGTCCATCCGTTCGGGGTCGTCGATGGCGCCGTGGGCCAGAGCGGCCGGCACGGGCTCGATGGCGCGAAACAGCGACTGCATCGCCTGGGCGCCCTCGGCCGTCTGACCCAGTTTGGGCGGCGGGCCGAAACCGCGTTTGCCCTGCCCCGGCGTCCAGGGCGCGCGTTGGGGGCTGCGGGGGAACAAGGCGTCGAAACGGTCGAACAGGTCGCGGCGGTATTGCTCCGCCAGATCCTTGTCCTGGATGGCCGAGGCGGTGTTCCTCAGCCGCGCCTTGAAGCCTGCCTTGCGCTCCGGCGTGTCCAGCGGCTCCAGATCCTGTTCGCGGCGGAACAGCACTTCGGCGAAGCCGTGGGTTTCGGCCAGGGCCTGGCGCAGCGCGGGCGCGCCCTTGTCGCGCAGAATGTCGTCGGGATCCTGACCGGCCCCCAGCAGGGCAAACCTGAAGGAGCGCCCTGGCTTCAGCAGCGGCAGCGAGCGTTCGATGGCGCGATAGGCGGCGCGCAGTCCGGCCGCATCGCCGTCGAAGCACAGGATCGGCTCGTGCGACACGCGCCACAGCCGTTCCATCTGCTCCTCGGTCAGAGCCGTGCCCATCGGCGCCACGGCCGGCAGGCCCGCGCGCTGGCAGGCGATGACGTCCATATAGCCTTCAACCACGATGATGGCCTGGTCGTTCTTGGATTCCGCCCCCAGTATGCGCCGCGCCTCCGGCAGGCCGTAGAGGGTCGCGCCCTTGTGAAAGAGCGGGCTTTCCGGGCCGTTCAGATATTTGGCCCGGTCGTCGGGGTTCATGGCCCGACCGCCGAAGCTGACGATCCGGCCGCGCGCATCCAGGATCGGGAACATCAGCCGGTCGCGGAACCGATCGTAAGGCTGGCCGCCGCTTTCGGGCGAGATCAGCAGCCCGGCCTCGACCAGTTCGGCCGGCTTGGCGCCGCGCTGGACCAAGGCCTGCTTCAGCCCCTCACGGTCGTTGGGCGCATAGCCCAGCCCGAACCGCTCCCACTGATCCTCGGGCAGGCCGCGCTTGTCCAGGTATTCGCGCGCTGCCTTGCCCGGCGTGCGGCGCAGGTTTGCGGCGAACCATTTCTGGGCCAGGTCCATCCAGTCCGACAGACCCGCCCGCTTCTGCTCGCGCTCGGCCTCCTTGGGGTCTTCGGCGGGAAGCTGCATCCCCGCCTCGCCGGCCAGGCGCTGCACCGCCTCGACGAAGCTTAGCCGCTCGGTTTCCTGCAGGAAGGAGATGATGTCGCCATGCTTGCCGGACGAGAAGTCGTGGAAGAAGCCCTTGTCGTCGTTGACGAAGAAGGACGGCGACTTCTCCTTCGAGAAGGGCGACAGACCGACATATTCGCGGCCCTGCCGTTTCAACTTCACCGTCCGCCCGATCACGTCGGACGGCCGAAGGCGGGCCTTCAGTTCATCGATGAATCTCTCGTCGAAACGCACCCGCGATCCTTAAGCCCTGCAGCCCTCAACGTCGATGGATGGGAAGACGATCAGGCGGCTCGTCCGGGCATCCCCCGATATCCGAACGAACCGCCGCATCGCAGAAGGCGCAATCCGCAGCGTCCCCCAACGCCTTGGCTAACGAAGTCCTAACGCCTCGCGGACCGGCATCTGAGGTCAGGACCGGCGTTCTGTCGAGAGGCGGGCGGGCTTGCCCCAACGAATAGAGGCGAGACTGTGTCCTTTTCGTCGCGCGTCGTTCGCCTTAAGGGCGACCGAAGGGGACGACCTTGTTGGCGGCGTCATGCCCGATATCGGCGCTTCCCAGGAAAGGTATGCCCGAACGCAGGCACCAGTACCGAACGATTTCTTCCGGAGTCTGACCGAAATCGGGGTCGTTTGGCGTGATGTCAGAGACCCGTCCCAGGCGAATCCCGGCCACGCGACGGATGCTGGACTGGCTGGTCAAGTGAAACATCATCCGGTCGATCCGGTAGGCGGCCTCGGACACCTCCTCCAACATCAGGACGTGGTCGGACAGATCGGGCTCCAGCGGCGTGCCGGTCAGTTCGTTCAGAATGGTCAGGTTGAAGGCGACGGCCGGGCGCGGATCGGTCGCCAACGACGGCTCGATCCAGTCGGTGCGTCCCGTGGTCAGCCAGGACAGGGCGCCGCGCGCGGTCGCGTCGTCGCGCACCGAATCCGAGGCCATCGGTCCATGCGCCAGATGCTGGAACCCGCCCTTATACATCCCGGCCAACAGGCTGCCGGCGTCGGAATAGCCCATGTAGCGCTTCTTGCGGGCGACGGCGTCCAGGCGCGGAATCACCGCATCGGCGATGCGGCACGAACCGTATCCGCCGCGCGCGAACCAGATGGCGTCGATGCGGGGGTCGTTGGCGAACTCCACGAAGGCGTCGGCGCGCGCCCGGTCGTCGCCTGCGAAATGACCGTGTTTCAGGAAACAGGCGGGGTGGAAGACGACGGCGACGTCGCGGTCGGGATGGTTGTGCGCCATCCATGCCTCGACCGCCTCGGCGCGCTCCTTCGAGAAGCGCGAACTGGCGCAGACGACGCCGATCTTGAAGCTGTTGGTTTCCACGTCCGTCTTCTTCGTCGTTTTTGCGATCCCCTACTGGCGGACCGGCCCGATCCCCTGTTCTAAGGGGGCATGAACCAAGACGCCTCCTATTTCTTCTGCGGCATCGGCGGGTCGGGCATGCTGCCCCTGGCCATGATCGTCCAGGCGCGCGGCGCCGTGATCGAAGGGTCGGACCGGGCGCTGGACCAGGGCCGCACGCCCGAGAAGTTCGACTGGTTGCGCGCCCACGGCGTGACCCTGCACCCCCAAGACGGATCGGGCGTGACCCGCGCGGATCAGACCGTCATCGCCACCGGCGCCATCGAGGAGACGGTGCCCGACATCGGCGCGGCCAGGCGCGCGGGCGCAACCATCAAGACCCGGCCCGAACTGCTCAGCGAACTCTTCAACGCCGCCCCGACCTCGGTCGGGGTCGCGGGCACCAGCGGCAAGTCCACCATCACCGGCATGATCGCCTGGATCCTGCATCAGACGGGCCGCGAGCCGACCGTCATGAACGGGGCGGTGATGAAGAACTTCGCCGACGCCGACCATCCGTTCGCCAGCGCCCTGATCGGCGGGCCCGACGTGTTCGTGTCGGAGGTGGATGAAAGCGACGGCTCCATCGCCCGCTACGATCCGACGGTGGCGGTGGTGTCCAACATCTCGCTGGACCACAAGTCGATGGAGGAGCTGCGCGACCTGTTCGGCGGCTTCACCGCGCGGGCGACGACGGCCGTGTTGAACCTGGACAATCCCGAGACGGCGGCCCTGGCCCAGACCTTGCCGGCTGGGAAAGCGATCACCTTCGGCCTGGGCGAAGAGAAAGCCGACCTGTCCGGCCACGATCTTCAGCCCCTGCCGACGGGCATGCGGTTTCGCCTGATCGAGGGCTGGAGCGAACACGACGTGGTTCTGAACGTGCCCGGCGCCCACAATGTCGCCAACGCCCTGGCGGCGCTGGGCGCCACCCGGGCGCTGGGCGTGCCGACGACCGAGGCGGTCAAGGCGCTGGAGACCTTCGCCGGCATCCGTCGCCGGATGGAGGTGGTCGGGACGGCGAGCGACATCACCGTCATCGATGACTTCGCCCATAACCCGGACAAGATCGCCGCCACGCTGAAGACCCTGCACGCCTTCGACGGCCGGCTGCTGATCCTGTTCCAGCCGCATGGGTTCGGGCCGCTGAAGCTGATGAAGTCGGAGTTCATCGACGGTTTCGCCGGCCTGATGCGCGAGGACGACGTGCTGCTGATGCCCGAGCCGGTCTATTACGGCGGCACCACCGACCGCAGCGTGGGATCGGAAGACATCGCCTCCGGCGTCCGCGCCGCCGGCCGTCAGGCTGAGGCGCTGGCGACGCGCGCCGATTGCGGTGACCGGATCGTCGAGATCGCCAAGCCGGGCGACCGGATCATCGTCATGGGCGCGCGCGACGACACCCTGTCGACCTTCGCGGCGGAACTGCTGGCGCGTCTAGGCCGGTAGCCGCCATCGGCAAGGACGGCGTTCAGTACACGTCGCGGCGGTAGCGGCCGTCTTCCAGCATGGTCAGCACCACGTCCGCGCCCAGCGCGCTTTCCAGCGCGGCATGCACGCCTTGCGACATGCCTTCCAGACTGCCGCAGACGTAGATCGCCGCGCCGCGCGCGACCCAGGCACGCAGTTCGTCGGCTGCAGCCGCGACCAGGTCCTGCACATATCGGCCGTCGCCGGCGTCGCGCGAGAAGCTCCGATCCAGCCGCCGCAGCACGCCCGACGCCAGCCAGGCCTGCAACTCCGCATCGAAGAAGGCGTCATGCGCTTGCGTGCGTTCTCCGAACAGCAGCCAGGCCCCGCCCTCCGCCGCCCGCGCTTTCAGATGCGCGCGCAAACCGGCGATGCCCGTGCCGTTGCCGATCAGGACCATCGGCGTCTCGTCCGCCGGGCCGTGGAAGCTGCGGTTGGTGCGCAGGCGCATTCCAGCCTGATCGCCCAGCGAAAGATCCTGCGTCAGCCATCCCGACGCCAGACCCGGGGCGCCGTCGGGGTGGCGCATCAGGCGGATCAGGAACTCGACCCGGCCGTCCGACGGCAGAGAGGCGATGGAATATTCGCGCGAGCCGGGCGTGACGCCATCACGCTCAGGCAGGCCGACCTCAGCGATGTCGCCGGCCGACCAGTCGGGCGCCGCGCCCATGGCCTCGAAGGCCAGATGATACGCCTCCCCGCCGGGACTGCCCGGATTGACCAGGATGCGTTCGACCAGCCGCCAGGGGTCGTAGGCCGGGGGCGTCCAGTCAGGGGCCGTCACGCTGCCGGTGATCTGGTTCAGCTGGTGCTGCCAGTGGCGGATGGCGCCGGCCTCACCATTATCGACCTCGACCATGTCGAAGAGAGGTTCGGCGCCCGCGCGTCGCAGCCAGCCGTCGACCGCATGGCCGAAGCCGCAGAACTGGTCATAGCTGCGGTCGCCCAACGCCAGCAGACCGAAGCGCAATTTCGACAAGTCCGTCGCCTCACCCATGACCTTGCGCACGAACCGGGCGGCGCTGTCGGGCGGATCACCCTCGCCCGTCGTGGAGACGATCAGCAGCGCGCGCTCCGCCGCCTTGAGGGTCTTTAGGTCCAAGTCAGCGAAGGACAGCACCCGCGCGCCCACGCCGCCATCGCCCAGAGACCGCGCCGTCATCCACGCCAGTTCCTCGGCGAGGCCCGTCTGGCTGGCGAAGGCGATCAACACCGGCCGTCCCTCGCCTGCGCCCGCCAGAGCATCAGACCGCGCGCGGGCCGCCGCATTGGCCCTGCGCTCACGCCAGACGACGACGGCGATCAGGGCCAGCCAAAGCGCAAAGGCTCCGACCGCCCACAGCCAGCGCTGCGGATCGGCTGTCACCCCGGACGGTCTCCGTCGTCGTCAAGCAGGACGGCGAAGGCCGGCGTCATCCGCTCGACCGGACCGCGCTCGGTGCGTTCGACGAAATGGGCCATCAGGCCGACGGCCTCGGCGTAGTCCGGTCCGTCGAACGGCCCCATGACGGTCAGGGCCGTGGCGTAGGCGTCGGCCATCATGGCCGAGGGGTGCAGGACGGTGACCGAACTCAGATTGTTGCTGACCGGATGACCGGTCGATCCGTCGATGGTGTGGGGATAAAGGCGCCCGTCATGGCGGAATGCGCGGCGATAGTCGCCGCTGGTCGCCACGGCGAGATCGAACAACGCCGCCACGGTGTGGGGCGCCGGCGAACCCTCGACCCGCTCGATCTCGACCCACCACGGCTGGGCGTCCGGCTTGACGCCGCGCCCTTTCAACTCGCCGCCGATCTCAATCAGGTGCGAGGTCGCGCCCATGGCCATCAGGCGGTCGGACACGCGATCCACCGCATGACCCTTGGCGATGCCGGAGAAGTCCAGCCTCATCCCGCCCATCTGCATCACAGCCCGCGCCTCGCCGTTCAGCCGCAGCTTTTGCCAGCCCGACACGGCCGCAGCCGCCGCAATCTCGTCTTCGGACGGGACGGGCAGCAAGGCCGAACGCGGGCCGGGCGGGCCGAAGCCCCACAGATCGACCAAGGCGCCCAGGGTCGGATCGACGGCGCCGTTGGTTTCGTCGCCCAGGGTCATCGCCGCATCCAGCAGATCCCAGAACGGCTGGGACACCGCCCAGACGCCGGCGGGGGCGGTGTTGAAGCGGCTGATTTCGCTGGACGGCTCCCACGGGCTGAACAGACCGACGACGGTCGCCAGTTCCTCTTCGATCGCAGACCGGATCTCGGCCTCGCCCATGCCTGGCGGGGCGATGACGCGCGCGCTCCAGGTCGTGCCCATGGTCTGGCCGCCCAGCGAACGGATCAGGTCGCTGGGCGGACGAGGCGGCGCGCCTTCAATCGCAGGCACGAGGACGCGGTTATCGGCGCGGTCGCCCAGAGGGGCGGCGTCGCCGATATTGACCGTGGGCGGGGCGGCGCGGGAACCGCGCGAGGGGGGAATGTCGGACATGGCCCTTCGCTTAGGGCAGGACTTCCATCGCCGCCACATAGCTGGCGTTGGAACCCAGCGTTTCGCCCTGGCCTTCGGTGCGGACCGAGGCGTTCAGCCAGTACATGCCCGCTTCCGGCCAGGTGATGGTGAAGGCGCCCTCGGCGTTGGTCTTGAGTGTCGATTCCTCGGGGTTGTCACGGTAGCGCAGGCCGCCGCGCGCCACGGTGACATCGATGTCCGCCGCCGGCTGGCCGTTGTTCAGCAGTTTGAAGGTGGCGGGTTCGCCGACCACCAGATCGTTCGGGTGGGTGACGGGAACCAGCTCAAGCCCCTCGCCGGTCGTCTTGAAGACGGTGTCGGTGGGGTTGTTCAGGGTGACGAAGGTCTCGACGCGGCTGGCGGTGCGGGTCGCCTGAACATTGGTCGCGCCCTCGGGCAGGCCCGCCGGATAGTCCGAGGCCGCGCCGCGCCAGCGCTTCTGTTCGCCGTTCAGGGTGTAGCTGGCCATCACGCCGTTCATGACGTTGGCGATCTTGTAGGTGCCGTTCTGGGTCAGATGGGCGTCGAAGGTCGAACGATAGCGGCCCTGCATGGCGTTCTCGGGCTGGACCGCCGAGCCGTCCGGCGCGGTGATGGTCAGGCCGGTCAGGCGCATGGCGGCGTGATCGGGGTTGAACACCTGATTCGACATGCCCGCATCGAACCCGACCCAGGCGTCCGTGCCCGACAGGGTCGTGGCGGTGGGCGCCAGCCAGGCGCGGTGGGCCTGGGCGGCCATGGGGGCGGCCAGCGCTGCGGCCAGCGTCAGCAGGGCGATCGTCTTTTTCATGGTCATGATCCTCAGCGAGAGACGGCGACGCGCACGGCGCCCAGTTCGGTGGAGCCGGTTCCGGCGCCGGTGTTGGCCGAGCCCCAGCGGAAGGGCACGCGCACGACCTCGCGCCCGCCCAGTTCGCGGGCCGCCTCGACGACAATGTTGTACTGGCCGGGCTGAAGGTTGCGCAGACGGGCGGCGGGTACGGTGATGGTCTGGCGGCCTGGCGCGCGCGTGGCCCCGGATACGCCGTCGGCCGGCAGGCTCATGGCCCGACCGCCCTTGCGCCACCAGGTGCGCAGATCCTTCAGCCAGTCCTTGCCGTCGCCCTCGTTGTTGCGGGTCTGCTGATACCAGACGGCCAGGGTTCGCTCGGCTGACTGATCCGGCTTTTCGATCCACACCGCGACATAGGGGCGATGATAGGAGGCGGTGTTCAGGCGCGGAATCTCGACCGACACCGTCAGGTCGGCGGCCATGGCGGGCGCAGCGGCGGCGGCCAGGCCGACGGTGGTGATGACGACGGGAAGAAGGCGCATCGGAAAACTCGTCAGTGAATGAAGATCAGGGCGATAACGACGGGGATCAGCAGGCCCAGAGCCGCCAGCGGCCAGGTCGAGGGCCGACCTTTGGCGTGCAGGAACATCAGACCCAGCCCCGTCAGGGCGAAGATGACGCAGGCCGCCGCGAAAACGTCGATGAACCAGAACCAGACCACGCCGGCGTTGCGGCCCTTGTGCAGGTCGTTGAGGTAGGCGATCCAGCCGCGCGTCGTCTTCTCGTGCAGGGTCTCGCCAGTCGAACGGTCGATGGTGACCCAGCCGTCGCCGCCAGGCATGGCCAGGGCGACATAGACCTCTTCCGCCGTCGTCTCGGTCGGCTTGTCGGCGATCTCGACCTTAAGAGCCTCGGACGCCCAGCGGGCGACCGCGTCGGGAACGGGATCGGTCGTCTCCTGAGGAAAGCTGGCCAGCCGCTGCAGCAGGGGCGCCGGCAAGGTCGCAGTCTGTCCGACCGTCACCGGATCGCCGGGGATCGAGGCCGCATGGTTCAGGGTAATGCCGGTGACCGCGAACAGGATCATGCCGACCAGGCTGACCGCCGCTGAAATCCAGTGCCAGCTATGCAGCTGCTTCAGCCAGAACGACCGTGCGCCGTTCAGCGCCGCCTTGGGTTTGGGGCCCTTGGCGGCGGTTTCGGCCTGACGCTGTGTCGCGAGTTCGGTCACGGGCTCGCTGTGCCATTGTTGCGAACGGGTTGCAATAGCATTTAGCGACGTCGCGGCGCCTTGAGCGTCAGAGCTCGGTCCAGCGCCGCAGAAGATTGTGATAGACGCCGGTCAGTTCGATCACCGCCTGATCCTTGGGCCCCCTCTCGGTCGCCACGCGCTGGGTGGCGATGTCCAGACGGAACAGGGTCTCGCGATCGGCGTCATCGCGGACCAGGCTCTGCATCCACATGAAGGACGACACCCGCGCCCCACGCGTCACCGGCGTGACCCGGTGCAGGCTCTTAGACGGATAGAGGACCAGATCACCGGCCGGCAGCTTGACCGCCTGCGACCCATACATCTCCTCGATGATCAGTTCGCCGCCGTCGTAGTCCTCGGGCTCGGACAGAAAAAGGGTCGCCGACAGGTCGCTGCGAATGCGAATCGCCCCGCCGGTGCGGGACTGGCGGATGGCGTTGTCGACGTGCAGGCCGAACTCACCCCCGCCTTCGTAGCGGTTGAACAAGGGCGGAAAGATCGTGTGCGGCAGGGCCGCCGCCACAAACATCGGATTGGCGTTCAGCGCCTGGACGACAAGGGCGGAAACCTCCTTCGCCACGTCCGACTCTTCGGGCAGTTGAAGGTTCTTCTTCGCCGTCGCCGATTGATGGCCCGAGGTGGCGTTGCCGTCCGCCCACGGCCCGGCGTCCAGCCGGGCACGGAGGGTCGCGACCTCGGCCTTGGAGAAGACTTCCGGAATCTGCAGCAGCACGGGCGTTCTCGCTGAAAGACGAAACGGCCCCGCGGGGGATCGCGGGGCCGTCAGACTAGGCCGGGGAAGCGGCCTTTAGAAGCGCAGGTTCAGGGCCAGGATGGCCTGGCGACCTGCGGCCACGTCTGCGTGGTGAACGCCGTTGGTGCGCATGATGTATTCCTCGTCCGTCACATTCTTGACGTTCAGCTGAAGCGTCGCGCGATCCGTCAGATCATAGGCGGCGAAGGCGTCCACGCGGGTCCATTCGGGCGCATAGATGCGGTTGTTCCCGCCGCCCGCGCCGCCTTGGTTCCCGCCCAGAGATTTGGACGTGTAGTAGACGCCGCCGCCGACCTTCAGCCGGGGCAGGACGCGATAGGTGGTGAACAGGCTGGCGCTGTGCTGGGGCGTATTGGCCAGCGGCAAGCCTTGCAGAGGATTGACGATGGCGATCGGCGGCGTGCCCGACACGACCACGGCCGCCTTGGTCAGTTCGGAGTCCATGTAGGTGTAGCCGCCGAACACGGTCCATTTCGGCGTGACGCTGCCCGACACGCCCAGCTCGAACCCGTTGACCTCGGCCTCGCCTTCCTGACGGAAGATATTGGGCTCAACCAGGATCAGGGCGTTCTTGCGCGTCAGGTGGAAGGCAGCCGCCGACAGAGTCAGGCGGTCGTTCAAGACATTGGCCTTGGCGCCGATCTCGGTGCTTTCGGTGTCTTCCGGCTCCAGAACGGTGTTGGCGACGCCATCGACCGTGCCCGTACCGCCCGAGGCGTTCTGGTCGCCCGCCGAAATGGTCGGCGGCGTCGACGAGGTGGACCAGGACGCATAGACGCTGCTGTTGTGCGTCGGCTTGAACACCAGACCGACCTGATAGTTGGTGAACTCCCATGTCCGTTCCGGCACGGCGGTGTAGCCCGTAACATTCCAGACGCCAGCCGTGGACGAAGGCGAACCCAAAACGGCATTGACCCCCTTGACCGAATATTGGTCCCAGCGAACGCCCAGGTTCAGGATCAGTCGCTCGGTCAGGGTGATGCTGTCGTTCGCATAGACGCCGATGGCCTCGGTCGTGTTGGAGCTGGTGGGGCCGCGATTGATCACGCCGGTCCAGGCGTCATCGGGGTTTGGGTTATAGACCTGGGTGCAGTCGCCGGCGCCCGAAGCGCCTGTGGCGGTCGGATAGGTTCCCGACACCGTCGTCAGATCGGTCGGACAGGCCGAGCCCGAGGTGGTGTAGGTCGAATAGGTGGCGTTCCTGTTGTGCTCGCGCGACAGCTCCACGCCGACGTCATAGCTGTGCTTGATCGAACCGGTGGCGAACTGGCCGAAGACATCCGTCACATTGGCCAGGGTGGTGACCGGGTTCCAGCGGGTCTTGGTGCCCCGCTTCATCCAGTAGGTGCCGTCCGCCGCGCGTCCGACATAGCCGCCGTCGCCGGGGTTGGTGACGATGTAGTCGTTCAGCGTCTGCGAATAGCGGCTGACGTTGCGGATCGTGGCGAAATCGCTGAGTCGATGTTCGGCCTTGAAGGTGAAGGTATCCACCTCATTGGTCAGGTAGTCGCGCGTCTTCAGCCCATAGAAGCTGTCATAGGGCACATCCAGAACGCCGCTGTCGGTCGTGCGCGACTGGATCTTGGTGAACAACGGAATCCCGTAGTCCGGCATCTGGTCGCTGGTCAGGTGATAGTAGCTGAACACCATCGACGACGGCGTACCCAGGCCGGCGCCCAGGCTGAGGCCCAAGCCCCATTTGTCGTAGTCGACGGCGTCGCGGCCGGGCACGTCGCCCTGGGCGCCCATCAGGTTGATGCGCAGGGCGGCGGTCTCGCCCAGCGGCAGGTTCGCATCGACCGTGCCGCGCAGATAGCCGTCCGTGCCCGCGCCCGCGCTGACATTGGTGAAGGCGTTCAGCTTGGGCGATTTGGAGGCCAGGTTGATGCTGCCGCCGCCCGAACCGCGTCCCGAATAGACGGCGTCCGGCCCCATGATGACCTCGACCTGTTCCAGGTTGAAGACCTCGCGCTGCTGCCCGCCAGTGTCGCGAATGCCGTCCACGAAGATGTTGTTGCCCGACGACTGACCCCGGATGAAGGGACGATCGGCCAAGGGCTGACCGCCCTCGCCTGCCCCGAAAGTGATGCCGGGGGAGTTGGACAGCAGGTCCTGTAAGGACGAGGCCGAGGTCTGTTCGATGATGGCCTGGGGGATGACCGTCACGGCGCGCGGCGTGTCCACCAGGGGCGCGACGAACTCGGGGCTGACAGGGGCCGGCTTCTTGAACTGACCGTTGACGTCGATCGTGCCCAGATTGGCGGGCTGGGACTGGTCGGCCGTGAGGACCACGCCGTCCTCGGCGGTCACGTCAGCGGCGAAAGCGGGGGCGGCGACCAGCATGCCGGCGGCGCTGGAAGCGAACAGAAGCGAGCGGAGCGCGGCGGCGCGGGATTCGGACATACTCTTGCGACCTTTTGGTCTGATTTTGCGATGCGCTCGCAATAACCAGCTCCACAGGAAGGCACAAGACAATTGCGAACAAATCGCAATCTTAATTAGCCGACGGCGCTGATGCTCCTCTGAGGCGTCGACGTGTCGAGATCCAGCCAGGTCGGATCGGGCATGGCGCGGTGCGCGGCGGCCAGGGCTTCGGACCAACGCCGACCCAGGTCGCGGAAATAGGGATCATCCGCCTCAATGCGGCGCGCCGTGCCCATCAGCTGGTCGCGCTTCATCACGATCAGGTCCAGCGGTGGGCCGACGGCGATGTTCGAGCGGATGGTCGAATCGAACGAGATCAGCCCAAGCTTCACCGCCTCGGACAGGGAGGTGGAGCTGTGCAGGGCGCGATCCAGAATGGGCTTGCCGTATTTCAGCTCGCCGATCTGCAGATAGGGCGTATCGGGCCCGCATTCGATGAAGTTGCCCTGCCCGTAGATCAGATACAGCCCCATCTTGCCGCCGGCGATCTGACCGCCCAGCAGCATGGAGGCGGTGACGTTCAACCCGTCGGCGGTCGGCGTCGGCGGCGTATTGATGCTGGCGCGCACGCTGGCCATCGCATGGCCCAGCAACTGGGCGGCGCGAAACAGGGTCGGGGCGGTCTGGAGCGTCTCAAGTTCGGTGGAGTCCGGCAGTTTGACCCCGGCTGCGACCATGGCCAGCGCCGTCTGGGTGACCGACAGATTGCCCGCCGTCGCGACAGCCAGGATCCGCTCGCCCGGCGACTGGTAGATGTGGAGTTTGCGATAGGACGAGATGTTGTCCACGCCCGCATTGGTGCGCGTGTCGGCGATCATCGCCAACCCGTCGTCCACCAGCATGCCTACGCAATAGGTCACTTCGCTCTATTCGCTCCCCGCGTTGCGAATCCCCAGACGCTAACAGATTCGCGCGTCATGCCTATCGGGGCCATCCGCTCGATTGCAGTTGTTGCTGGCTCTGTTGCACCGGCCGCACATTCAGGGCGACGGTCAGTTGCTCCTTGCCGCCGCCATAGCTCGTGCCCCGGATCGGGGTGGCGCCCCGTGCATCCAGGCCGACCGCAACCCGGACGTAGTGTTCGGTCGGGCAGATGCCGTTGGCGGGATCAAACCCGACCCAGCCCAGATTGTCGACCCAGGCCTCGGCCCAGGCATGGGCGGCGTCCTGATCGTGGCGTCCGTCCTGACGGCTGAGGTGGCCCGAGACGTAGCGCGCCGGCACGCCCAGCAGGCGTGCGGCCGAGATGAAGATCTGCGAATGGTCCTGACAGACGCCGCGCTTCTGGGCGAAGGCCTCGGCGGCGGTGTGGGAGGCGGAGGTCGAGCCGACCTCGAACGCCACCGTATCCTTCAGCGCGCCCATCAACTGATGCATCCGGCTCAGCGTCGCGCCCTCAGGAATGGAGCGGGCGAAATCGACGATGCCGGCGTCGGCCTTGGTCATCGGGGTGTCGCGCAGATAGACGATGGGCGACAGGCGTTCAGCCTGTCCCTTCACGACGCCGCCCGTCTCAACGGTCGAGACCTCGCCGGTGACGCGGATGGTCAGGGCGTCGGTCGGCCGCTCGGTGTAGAGGCTGTGAACGATGTTGCCGAACGCGTCCTCGCTGCGCCGCAGACGGGCGTCCACATCGGTTTCGATCCGCCAGTCGCGGACCTGCTGGCTCTCGCACGACTTGGGCGTCAGGCGCAGCATCTGGACGATGAAGCGCGCGGGCCGGGCGTAGGCGTAGCGGGTGGAGTGGTCGATCCGGATCCGCATGGTCAGACCAGATACTGTTCGTGGACGGCCGCGGCCAAGGCGTTGTTCTCGTTCAGGAAGCCCTGGATGTATTCGTGCAGGCCGGACTGGAAGATGTCCTCGATCTTGGCCTCGTTGAACTGGCTCAGGCGATTGGAGGCCAGCCGTTGCGCCGGGCCGCGCCGGCCATAATCGGTCGCCAACTTCTCCAGATAGCTGACGATCATGCCCTGACATGAGGCCAGAGAGCGCGGCATCTGGCGATTCAGCACCAGCAGGTCCGCCACCAGCCAGGGCCGCACGCTTTCGCGGTAAACCCAGCGATAGGCGGTCAATGCCGAGACCTCGCGCAGAAGGGTCGTCCACTGGAAGTAGTCCAGTTGCCCCCCCACCCGTTCGCCGGGCGGCAGCAGCAGGTGATATTTCACGTCCAGCAGGCGTGCGGTGTTGTCGGCCCGCTCGATCGCCATGCCCAGTCGCAGGAACCAGTAGGCGTCGTTGCGCAGCATGGTCCGCGACGAGGCGCCTTCGACCGCCAGAGACGTCGATTTCACGAAGTCGAGGAAGTTGGTGAAGTCGTCGCGCTTGGTCGGTTCGCCCAGCTCGTTCAGACCGTTCCAGGCGCCGTTGATCGCCTCCCACAGTTCGATGGTCAGGGCGGTGCGCACCGAGCGCGCATTGGTCCGCGCCTTGGTGATGCAGGCCTTGATCGAGGTCGGATTGTCGAAGCCGAAGGCCAGATATTCCCGCACGGACTTTTCCGACACGGTCCGGCCGGTCGCATCGAAGCCGGCTTTGACCCCCGACGAGGCGATGGCACCGGCCCAGGCGGTGACGGTGGCCTGATCTTTCGCCGGCAGGGCGGCGAGACGGATCGCCGCCTCCAGAATTCGGGCGAGGAAGTCCGCCCGCTCCATGTAGCGGCCGGTCCAGTAGAGGCTGTCTGCGGTGCGTGAAAGCATCAGTTGTCCAGCACCCAGGTGTCCTTGGTTCCGCCGCCCTGGCTGGAGTTCACCACCAGCGACCCTTCCTTCAGCGCCACCCGCGTCAGGCCGCCGGGCGCGACGCGCACCCCGGCCGGGCTGGACAGGACGAACGGCCTGAGATCGACGTGGCGGGGCGACAGCGCGCCGCCGTTCAGCGTCGGGGCCGTCGACAGGCTCAGCGTCGGCTGGGCGATGAAGTCGTCGGGATCGGCGATCAGCTTGGCGCGAAAATCCTCGATCTCGGCCTTGGTCGAGGTCGGCCCGACCAGCATGCCGTAGCCGCCCGATCCGCCGACTTCCTTGACCACCAGTTCCGGCAGCTTATCCAGCACTTCCTTCAGGGCGTCCGGCTCGCGACAGCGCCAGGTCGGCACGTTCTGCAGGATCGCATCCTCGCCCGTGAAGAAGCGAATGATCTCGGGCATGTAGGTATAGACGGCCTTGTCGTCGGCCACGCCCGTCCCGACCGCATTGGCCAGGGTAACCCTTCCAGCGAAATAGGCCGACATCAACCCCGGCACCCCGATGGTGGAGTTGGGCATGAAGGTCAGGGGATCGAGGAAGTCGTCATCGATACGGCGATAGATAACATCGACGCGCTTGGGCCCCTCGGTCGTGCGCATGAAGACCGTGTCGTCATTGACGAACAGGTCCGTGCCTTGAACCAGCTCGACGCCCAGCTTATCGGCCAGGAAGCTGTGCTCATAGTAGGCCGAGTTGAAGGGGCCGGGCGTCAGCACGACGATGGTCGGATCCGCCCCCGCCCCTGCCGGCGCTGAGGCCTGCAGCGAGCGCAGCAGCATGTCGGTGTAGATCTCGACGGGACGCACGGCGTGTTCCGCGAACAGGTCGGGGAACAGCCGCATCATCATCTCGCGGTTCTCCAGCATGTAGGAGACGCCCGACGGCGTGCGGCAATTGTCTTCGAGCACGTAGAAGCCGTCCTCGCCCGTGCGCACCAGATCGACGCCCGAGATATGGCACCAGACATCGCCCGGTGGGCGACGGCCCTGCATCTCCGGCCGATAGTGCGGATTGGTCAGGATCAGATCGGCCGGGACGATGCCCGCCTTGATGCAGTCCTGCGGGCCATAGATGTCTTTCAGGAAGGCGTTGATGGCGGTGACCCGCTGCTTCAGCCCCTTTTCCAGACCACCCCATTCGTCCGCGCCGATGATGCGCGGCACGACATCGAAGGGGATCAGCCGCTCGTTGGATTCCTCGTCGCCATAGACGGCGAAGGTCACGCCCATGCGGCGGAAGAACAGCTCCGCCTGGCGCGAGCGCGCCTGCAGCAGATCGGCCGGCGCGTTTTCCAGCCACGCCGCCAGCATCTTGTAGCTGTCGCGGATCGCACCCGATCCGCCGCCATTCATTTCGTCGAAAGCTCTCGTCATCCGCCCCCGCCGCGTTGAAGTCGCAGCTTGAACGGTCACGAACGTAAAGCGCAACAGTTTTGTTGCACTGCGGCGACGTTGTCTCCTCCCCGCGGAGCGGGGAGGTGGCGCGGCGCACCTTGCGCCGTGACGGAGGGGTTCTTCACCGCATCACTTGCGCCTGTGGGACTTCAAGAACCCCTCCACCGCTGCGCGGTCCCCCCTCCCCACAAGTGGGGAGGAGACAAGCTAGTCTGCTGCCACCGCCTTCATCGACACCGACGGATCGGCCAGCTTGTCCACGTCCACAGGCGTCGCCTTGGCGATCAACTGTTTGCCGGCCATGAACTCGGGCGGAGCGTTGACGGCCTCGACGCAGACGATGCGGTCGCCGTTCAGATGAAAGACCGCAAAGCCCGACGACGTCGGGTCGCCACGCACCACCTGTCGGTCGGCGTCGAACGGCAGGCCGGCGATCTGAAGCTTGACGTCATACTGGTCCGACCAGAACCAAGGCACTTCCGGCGTCGGTCCGGCCCGCCCGACGATGGCGGCGGCCGCCTGTTTGGCCTGCTCCAAGGCGTTGGGCACGCTCTCTAGCCGATGATGCACGCCGCCGTGGACCGGAATAGGTCGTCGCGTCATGTCGCCGATGGCGAAGATCGCCGGGTCGCTGGTGCGCGCCTCGGCATCCACCACCACGCCGTCGTCGCAGGTCAGGCCGGCCGATCGCGCCAGAGCGTCGCACGCCAAGGCGCCGACGCCCACCAACACCGCATCCGCCCGCACCACCGATCCGCCGGCCAGGCTCACGCCGTCGCGGGCCACGGCGACCACCTCAGCGTCGGTCAGGATTTCGACGCCGTGCGCCCGGTGCTGCGCCGTGAAGAAGGCCGACAGGGTTTCGGACGCCACCCGCGCCAGCACGCGCGGCGCGCGCTCGATCACCACCGCCTCGGCGCCCAGGGCCCGCGCCGACGCCGCCGCCTCCAGCCCCACATATCCGCCGCCGACCACCGCCAGACGCTTGCCGGGCCCGAGCACCGCCTTCAGTCGCTCGGCGTCCTTCATCGTGCGCAGTTCCAGCAGATCGGGATGGTCCCCGCCCGGAACCGGCAGCTTACGCGCCGTCGATCCGGTCGCCAGCACAAGAATGTCGTAGGTCTCGGACGACCCGTCGTGGAAGGCTACCGTCTTCGCTGCCGGATCCACCGACACGGCGATCGTCGAGGGTCGGAAGTCGATGTTCTGCTCGGCGTAGAAACTCAGAGGCCGCAGCAGCAGCGCCTCCAGATCCGCCTCTCCCTTCAGCCAGGCCTTGGACAATGGAGGCCGCTGATACGGCGGCGCACCCTCCTCGCCCGCCAGCACAATGGGGCCTTCATGCCCATACTGCCGCAGGAACGCCGCGACGGAGCCGCCAGCGTGTCCCGCGCCGATGATGAGAACCTTGGTCATGGGACGCAGATAGTGCGCCAGGCACGATCTGTCTCCTCCCCCTTGACTGTTCCACCGTTACAGCATAGTGGAACGCGCATGACGACCCCGCCCGCCCGTGACGACCTGCATGACGCTCTGCTGTCGATGCAGACGCGCGCCGAGATCGACGCCTTTCTGGCCGATCTTTGCACGCCTGCGGAACTGCGCGCCTTCTCCGAGCGCTGGCAGGTCGCGCGTCTGCTCGACGCCGGCGGCAAATCCTATCGCGAGATCGCCGCAGAGGCCCATGCCAGCCCCACCACCGTCGTCCGCGTCGCCCGCTATCTGAAAGACATGCCGCATCAGGGCTATCGCCTCGCCCTGGACCGCCTAAAGAACAAGAACTGAGTATCCGAACATGAGCACCGTGCAGGGCCGGCTTCGCATCGCCGTCCAGAAATCCGGCCGTCTGGCCGACCGCAGCCTCGACCTGATCCGCGACGCGGGCCTGAAATGGGTCAAGGGTCACAACGACTTGCTGTACCGGGTCGAGAACTATCCGATCGACCTACTGCGCGTCCGCGACGACGACATTCCCACCTTCGTGGCGGACGGCGTCTGCGACCTGGGCATCGTCGGCGAGAACGTGCTGGAGGAAGGTCGCAACGGCGGGCCGAACGCCTCGATCGTCATGCCGCTGGGCTTCGGTCGCTGCACGCTCAAGATCGCCACGCCTCCGACGCTTGCCTATGACGGTCCAGCCTCGCTGGACGGGCTGCGCATCGCCACCTCATATCCTAAAATCCTGCGCCGCTTCCTCGACGAACGCGGGGTCAAGGCCGACATCGTCGTGATGCGCGGGGCCGTCGAGGTCGCGCCGCGGCTGAAACTGGCCGCCGCCATCTGCGACCTGGTTTCGACCGGCGCGACGCTGGAGGCCAACGGCCTGGGGGCCAAGGATACGGTTCTGGAAAGCCAGGCCGTGCTGATCCAGTCGCCCGTGGCGCCCGAGCCCGCCTTGCAGCAGCTGTTGGACAGCGTCATCGAGCGGATGGCGGGCGTGGTGTCCTCGCAAGGCGCCAAATACGTCATGCTGAACGCCCCGCGCTCGGCCCTGGACGAGATCACCGCCATCCTGCCCGGCGCCGGCTCGCCGACCGTCATGCCCTTGATGGGGCGCGACGATGCGGTCGCCGTCCACGCCGTCTGCCAAGAGGCCGTCTTCTGGGAGACGCTCGAGAAGCTGAAGGCCGCCGGCGCCTCGGCCATCCTGGTCCTGCCGATCGAGAAGATGATGTGATGAAACGCATCGACTGGTCTTCCCTCGACGCCGCCGGCAAGACGGCCGCCCTGGCCCGCCCGGCCCAACGCACCGCCGGCGACGTGACCGAGGTCGTGCGCACCATCCTGGACGACGTGCGCCAGCGCGGCGGCGCGGCCGTAACCGACTGGTGCCTGAAGCTGGATAAGGCGCCGCCCCGTCGCATCGCCATCACGCCCGAGACTGTGGCCGAGGCGCGCAACGCCCTGCCGCCCGGCGACGTGCGCGCCCTGCGCATGGCGGCCGACAATGTGCGCGTCTTCCACCAGGCGACCCGGCCCGAGGACACTCCCTTTATCGAGACGACGCCCGGCGTGCGGTCCAAACTGGCCTGGCGTCCCATCGCCTCGGCCGGTCTCTATATTCCCGGCGGCACCGCGCCGCTGTTTTCTTCGCTGCTGATGCTGGCCATTCCGGCCGGCGTTGCGGGCGTAGGCCAGCGCGTCGCCGTCACGCCGCCGAACAAGGAGGGCGGCATCCACCCCGCCATGATCCTGGCCGCCGCAGAGGCGGAACTGGACGCCATCTGGCTGATGGGCGGCGCCCAGGCCATCGCCGCCCTGACCTTCGGCGTCGAACTGGAAGACGGGGTCATTCCGGCCTGTGACAAGCTGTTCGGACCCGGCAACGCCTATGTGGCCGAGGCCAAGAAGCAGGCGAGCGCCCTGCCGGGCGGTCCCGCCGTCGACATGCCGGCCGGCCCGTCGGAGTTGATGGTCATCGTCGATCGCGACGCCGCGCCCGAGATCGCCGCCGCCGACCTGCTCAGCCAGGCCGAGCACGATGCGGATGCGCAGGTTCTGCTGGTCTCCACCAGCCGCGCCACCATCGACTACATCCTGAGCGAGGTCGAGGTGCAGATCGCAACCCTGCCCCGCGAAGCCATCGCCCGCGCCTCGCTGAACGAGGCCCGCGCCATTCTGATCCGCGACCTCGACGCGGCCGCAGAGGTCGCCAATCTCTATGGCCCCGAACACCTGGCGATCCAGATCGACGATCCCGAGCCGTTGGTCGATTCGATAAACGCCGCCGGCGCCGTCTTCGTCGGCCGGTTCGCCGCCGAGACGCTGGGTGACTACGCCGCTGGTCCCAGCCACGTCCTGCCGACCGACGGCGGCGCCCGCACCCTGGGCGGCGTCACCACCGCCAGCTTCATGACCACCATGTCGGTCCAGCTGGTGACCGAGGCCGGCGCCCGTCAGCTGGCCCCCATCGCCGCCCGTCTAGCCCGGATGGAGGGCCTGGAAGCTCACGCCCGAGCGGCGGATTTGAGGGCCGAAGGATGACCCTGCCCGCTCCCTATCCCCCGCTGGTTTCCGGCGGCGAAGGTCTGGATCGCTATCCCGACGACGCCTCAGCCCTCGCCGTCCGCATGGCCGCCGTCTATGGCGTGCCTGCCGACCAGGTGCTGCCGGTGCGCGGCCTGACCCACGGGCTGGAGTTGGCCTATCGCCTCGCCGCGCGCGACGGCGGCTCGGTCGAGGCCCCGAAGGCCGAACCCTATGACAGTCTTGCCGCCATCTATCCGGCCAAGGGCGAACCCGCTTCAGAGGCAAATATCGTCGTCATCCGCGCCCTGGGCTCGCCCGAAGCCGTCGCCGAGATGGCCGCCCGCGTCGCCCCCGCCCTGCTGGTGGTGGACGAAGGATTGATCGAATTCTCCGACAGCGTCTCGGCCGTGACGGTCGCCGCCGATCAGCCGAATCTGGTCGTGCTGCGCAGCCTGTCCCTGGCCTATGGCCTGGCCGGCGCCCGCGTCGGGGCCGCGATCGCCCAAGCCCAGACCCTGGCGCGACTGGCGTCGGTGCTGGAACCCTATGCCCTGCCCGAACCGCTGGTGCGGCTGGCGATGCAGGCGCTCGATCCGTCGCGGATGATCGAGACCGCCGAGCGGATCGCCTCGGTTCGGCGAGAGCGCGAACGAGTCGTGCGTGAACTGGGTCGCCAGATGCCGGTCGAACCGGGCGTCGGTCCCATCATCATGGCCCGCCCCGAAGAGCCTGCCGCCGCCCTGGCCGGTCTGAAGACTTACGGCGTCGAGGCCGATCTGTCTGGCGAGCGTCTGCGCCTGCCGATCTCGATCAAGTCCGAGGTCAACGACCGGCTGCTCGCCGCCTTAGGCCTGACGCCCGCCAAGCGCCGGCCCGCCCGCGTTGGTCAGGCCGTGCGCGACACCAAGGAAACCCGCATCGTCTGCGCCGTCGATCTGGATGCGCCCGGTCCGGTGAAGATCCAGACCGGCGTCGGCTTCTTCGATCACATGCTGGAGCAGATCGCGGCCCACGGCGGCTTCTCGCTGCGTCTGCAATGCGAAGGCGACCTGCACACCGATCCGCACCACACGATCGAGGACAGCGCCATCGCCTTGGGTCAGGCGCTGAAACAGGCGTTAGGCGAGCGCAAGGGCATCGCCCGCTACGGCTTCGTCCTGCCGATGGACGAGGCGAATGCGACCGTCTCGATCGATCTTTCCGGCCGCCCGTATCCGCTGTTCGAGGGCACGTTCGAGACGCCCTTCATCGGCGACTACCGCACCGACCTGACCGCCCACGTCTTCCGGTCTCTGGCCGAGGCCATGGGCGCGGCCGTGCACATCAAGGTCACGGGCCAGGACGACCACCACAAGACCGAAGCCGTCTACAAGGCCTTCGGCCGCGCCCTGCGCCAGGCCATCCGCGTCGAGGGCGACGCCGTGCCGTCCACCAAGGGGGTTCTGTGACCGAGGTCGCAATCATCGCCTACGGCGCTGGCAATGTCGCCTCGGTGCAGTTCGCGCTGGAGCGGCTGGGCGCGACCGTGCGCCTCACCGATGATCCCGCCGTCATCGCCGAGGCTGAACGGGTGATCCTGCCTGGCGTCGGCGCGGCCGGATACGCCATGAAGCGCCTGTCGGACCTGGGTCTGATCGCGCCGATCCGCGCCTTCCCGCGCCCTCTGCTGGGTGTGTGTCTGGGTCAGCAACTGCTGTTCGGATCGAGCGACGAGGGCGACGGCGTCGATCTGCTGGGCCTCATTCCCGGTGCGGTGACCCGGCTGAAGCCTGAGGGCGATCTGCCGGTGCCGCACATGGGCTGGAGCCGGTTGACGCGCGACCGCGACGACCCCTTGCTGGAGGGCGTCGCCGACGGCGCCTATGCCTATTTCGTCCACGGCTTCGTCTGTGCCGACGGACCAGCGACCCTGGCGCGCGCCGACTATGGCGGCGTCGTTCCGGCTGTGGTTCGATCCGCCAACCGCTGGGGCTGCCAGTTCCACCCCGAACGCTCGGCCGAGGCCGGCGCGACCATCCTCAAGAACTTCCTGGGCCTGTCATGCTGATCTATCCCGCCATCGACCTGAAGGACGGCGTCTGTGTGCGCCTGATGCACGGCGACTTTGCCCAGGTGACGCATTACGACCAGCAGCCGGCCGCCCGCCTGACGACCTTCGCGGCCGAGGGCGCGGAGTGGATTCACATCGTCGATCTGGACGGAGCCGAGGCGGGCGAGGCGCGCCAGCACGCTCTGATCGGTGAACTGACCCAGGCCATCGACGTCAAGGTTCAGTCGGGCGGCGGCGTGCGCAGCGCCGACGATGTGAAAAAGCTGCTGGACGCCGGCGTGTCGCGCGTCGTGGTCGGATCGCTGGCCGTGACCCAGCCTGAGGCGGTGGCGACCTGGCTGGAAACCTTCGGCGTCGAGCGCATCACCCTGGCCCTGGACGTCAAGATCGAGGACGGCGTGCCGGTGCCTGCACTGAAGGGTTGGACCCAGTCCTCAGGCATGACGCTTTGGGAGGGGCTGGATCGGTATCCCAAAGGGACGGCCAAACACCTGCTGGTGACCGATGTCGGTCGCGACGGCGCCCTGACCGGGCCGAACCTGGACCTGCTGGCCGAAATCCGCAGCCGTCGGCCGGATCTGGTGTTGCAGGCCTCGGGCGGCGTTTCCTCGCTGGACGATATTGCCGCGATCAAGGCGCTGGGCTGTCACGGTGCCATCGTCGGACGCGCGCTTTACGAGAACTGCTTCACCCTGCCCGAGGCGATCGCAGCGGCCCGTACGATATGACCGCCCGGCGGATCATCCCCTGCCTGGACGTGAAGGACGGCCGGGTGGTCAAGGGCGTGAAGTTCGTCGGTCACACCGACATGGGCGATGCGGCCGAGCTGGCCGCCCGCTATCGCGATGCGGGCGCCGACGAACTGGTCTTCTACGACATCACCGCCAGTCCCGAGGGGCGGACGCTGGACTACGGCTGGATCAAGGACATCGCCCGACTACTGGACATTCCTTTCTGCGTCGCCGGCGGCATTCGCACCGTGGAGCAGGCGGCGCGCTGCCTGGACCACGGGGCGGACAAGGTCTCGATCAACTCCCCGGCTCTGGAACGGCCCGAACTGATCGCCGAGATGGCGGCGCGGCTGGGCAGCCAATGCGTCGTCGTCGGCGTCGACAGCCGGTTCGAGGACGGCGACTGGGTGGTCCACAAGTACACCGGCGACGCGTCCGCGCGCCGCCGCGCGGGCAAGCGCACCCTGGACTGGCTGGACGAGGCGCAGAGCCTGGGCACCGGCGAGATCGTGCTGAACTGCATCGATCAGGACGGGGTCCGGCGCGGCTATGACATCCAGCAACTGTCCGCCGCCCGCGCACGCCTGACCATTCCGCTTATCGCCTCGGGCGGCGCCGGCGCGCCCGAGCATTTCAAGGCTGTGTTCGAGCAGGCCGACGTCTCCGGCGCCCTGGCCGCCAGCGTCTTTCACACCGGCGCCATCGCCATTCCCGACCTGAAGACCTATCTAGCGCAGCAAGGGTTGGAGATGCGCATATGATCCTCCCCCGAGAAGCGCAGCGGAACGGGGGAGGGGGACCGCGAAGCGGTGGAGGGGGCGACCTCAGACACTGTCTCGCGACATTCAGCACCTCGCCCGGTTTCGCCCCCTCCACCGCGCTGCGCGCGGTCCCCCTCCCCCGCTTCGCGGTGGAGGATCAGGAACAACGACCATGATCGACCCGAACACCATCGACTTCGCCAAGGGCGACGGCCTGGTCCCCGTCGTGGTTCAGGACGCCGCAACGCTGCAGGTCCTGACCCTGGCCTATATGGATCGCGCGGCGCTGGACGAGACGATCGCATCCGGCGAAGCCACCTTCTTCTCGCGCTCGCGCGGGGGGCGGTGGAGGAAGGGCGAGACCTCGGGCGACCGGCTTCACATCGTCTCCATCACGGCCGACTGCGACGCCGACGCCATCGTTTTGGGCGTCAGGCCGGTCGGAAACGCCTGCCACCTGAACCGGACGAGCTGTTTCGGCGAGGCCGACGCGCCGGGCCTAGGTCGGATCGCCCGGCTGGAGCGGACCATCGCCGAACGGGCCGCCGCCGATCCGTCCAAAAGCTGGACCGCCCGACTGATCGCACAGGGGCCCAAACGCATCGCGCAGAAGGTCGGCGAAGAGGGCGTGGAGACCGCGCTGGCCGGTGTCGCCGGCCCGGACGAGGAACTCGCCAGCGAGGCTGCGGATTTGATTTATCACCTGCTCGTTCTTCTCCATGCCCGTAACATGGTGTTTCAGGACGTGCTGGACGTGTTGGCCTCGCGGGCGGAAGCGGCCAAAGACAGCGGCTAGACCGTAAAGGCGTGCGTCCCGACAAATGGGATCATCGAGGGACAAGACATGGCGGCTCTCATTCTGTTTGGCGGCGGCGGCGATCTGGCGATGCGCATGCTCCTGCCGTCGCTCTATTTCCTTGAACACGACGGCCTGCTGCCGGAAGGGTTGAAGATCATCGGCGCTGCGCGTTCCGAAGAGAGCGCCGACGACTATATCGCCAAGGTTCACGAGGCGGTGAAGGCGCGCGCCGAAGCCGACAAGGTCTGGGACGAGGCCAGCTGGTCGCGGATGAAGGCCCGCCTGGACTATCTGGCGGTCGACGCCACCTCGCCCGAAAGTCTCAAGCCGCTGAAGGACAAGGTCGGCGACGGCGAGGTCACCTCCTTCCTGGCCGTGTCCCCCTCGCTCTACGCCCGCATCGTCACGGCGATGAAGGCGGCGGGTCTGGCGGAAAAGAACTGCCGTATCGTGCTTGAAAAGCCGGTCGGGCGCGACCTGAAGTCCTTCCTCGAAATCGACGACGCCGTGGCCCACGCCTTCAGCGAGAACCAGGTGTTCCGCATCGACCACTATCTGGGCAAGGAGACGGTCCAGAACCTGATCGCCCTGCGGTTTGGCAACACGATCTTCGAACCGTTGTGGAACAACCTGTCCATCGACCACGTGCAGATCACGATCGGCGAGACGGTCGGCGTCGGCGATCGCTGGCCCTACTATGACGAATACGGCGCCCTGCGCGACATGCTGCAGAACCACATGCTGCAGCTGCTGTGCCTGGTGGCGATGGAGCCGCCCAGCGACCTGGACCCCGACTCAGTGCGTAACGAGAAGGTCAAGGTGCTGCGCTCCTTGCGTCCGATTACCCCCGACGAGGCTGAGCGCGTGACAGCGCGCGGTCAGTATGTGGCGGGCGTCTCGGAGGGCAAGCCGGCCAAGGGCTATGACGAGGAGCGCGGCCAGCCGTCCGACACCGAAACTTTCGTCGCCGTTCGGGCCGACATCGACAACTGGCGCTGGGCGGGCGTGCCCTTCTTCATGCGGACCGGCAAGCGTCTGCCCGAGAAGCGCACCGAGATCGTCATCCAATTCAAGCCAGTGCCCCACTCGATCTTCGATCGCGACGACCGCGGCGAGGTTCAGGCCAACCGGATGATCATCGAGCTGCAGCCCGAGGAAGACATCTCTCTGACGGTGATGAACAAGCGCCCGGGCCTGGATCAACGCATGCAGCTGCAGCCGATCAAGATGAGCCTGTCGTGGGGCGTTGACGGCAAGGGCGACGCCCCCCCGCGCCGCCGCATCGCCTATGAGCGTCTGCTGCTGGACGCGATGGCCGGAGATTCGACTCTGTTCGTGCGCCGCGACGAGGCCGAGCAGGCCTGGAAATGGGTGGACGAGGTGTCCGAGGCCTGGGCCGAATCTGGCCTGAAGCCCGACGACTACGTCGCCGGAACCTGGGGTCCCGACAGCGCCGACATGCTGATGGCCCGAACCGGCCGCGACTGGAACACCACCGATGTCTGAGACCCCCGCCATCGAAGCCTTCGCCTCCGTCGAGACCTGGGCCGAAGCCATCGCCGCGCGTCTGGCCGAAACGCTTGGCGCGGCCGTCCGCGACCATGGGCAGGCTCTGTTCGCCGGTCCCGGCGGTTCGACGCCTGCGCCCGTCTACCGCCGCTTGGCGGCGACCGATCTGGACTGGTCCAAAATCGCCGTGACCCTGGTGGACGAGCGGTATGTGCCCGAGACCTCGCCGGAATCGAATGCCCGTCTGATCCGCGACGTGCTTCTTCAGGACAAGGCGGCGACGGCCCGCTTCATCCCGCTCTATACGCCCGAGGTCACCGTGGACCGTGCGGCCATCGTGGCGGCCAAGGCCCTTGGCGATGCCGGCGCCCGCTTCGACGCAGTCCTTCTCGGCATGGGCGAGGATGGCCATATCTGCTCGATGTTCCCCGAAAGCCCGACGCTGAAGACCCTGTTGACGCCGACGCTGAAGCCCACGGTGCTGGGCGTGCCGCATGGGCGCGACGGCATGGCGCCGACGCTCGAACGGCTGTCGATCAACCTGCCCTATATGATGTCTGCGGGCCGGGTGATCCTGGGCCTGAAGGGCGCCGCCAAGCGTCGGGTGTTCGAAGAACAGGCCCAAGGCGATCCGAAGATCCAACCCATCGCCGCCCTGATCGCCGCCGGCGTTCCCCTTGAAGTTTTGTGGACGGAGGAAGGCTGAAATGGCGCTTCATCCCACCGTGGCGGCCGTCACCGCCCGCATCGTCGAAAAAAGCCGCGAGACCCGCGCCGACTACATCCGTCGCATGGACGCGGCGCGCGACAGCGGCGCCGGCCGCGCCAAGCTGAGCTGCGCCAACTGGGCCCACGCCTTCGCAGGTCAGACCATCGCCGACAAGCTGACGGCGATGGACGGGTCCAAGCCCAATCTGGGCATCGTCACCGCCTATAACGACATGCTGTCGGCCCACCAGCCGTTCGAGCGCTTCCCCGACGTGGTGCGCAAGGCCGTGCGCGAGGTTGGCGCCACGGCTCAGGTCGCCGGCGGCACCCCCGCCATGTGCGATGGCGTCACCCAGGGTCGTCCCGGCATGGAGCTGTCGCTGTTCAGCCGCGACCTGATCGCCATGTCGGCGGGGATCGCACTGACGCACGACGCCTTCGACGCCGGTCTGATGCTGGGCGTGTGCGACAAGATCGTTCCGGGCCTGTTCATGGGCGCCCTGGCCTTCGGCCATCTGCCGGTCGTCTTCGCCCCAGCCGGCCCGATGCCGTCGGGCATTCCGAACGCGGAAAAGGCCCGCGTCCGGGCCGAATATGCGCAGAACAAGGTCGATCGTCAGACCCTGCTGGAAAGCGAGATCGGCAGCTATCACTCGCCCGGCACCTGCACCTTCTACGGCACGGCCAACTCCAACCAGATGATGATGGAGCTGGGCGGACTGCACATGCCCTCCACCGCCTTCGTCCATCCCGATACCGGCCTGCGCGACGCTCTGACGGCGGCGGCGGCGAAACGGGCGGTCGAACTGGCCCGCAGCGGCGAGTGCAGAATGGCCGACGTCATCGACGAGAAGTCCATCGTCAACATGATCGTGGCCCTGCTGGCCACCGGCGGCTCGACCAATCACGCCATCCACCTGGTCGCCATGGCGCGGGCGGCAGGCGTGCTGATCGACTGGACCGACATGGACGAGCTGTCGTCGGTCACGCCACTGCTGGCGCGGGTCTATCCCAACGGCTCGGCGGATGTGAACGCCTTCCAGGCCGCCGGCGGCGTCGCCTTCATCGCCCGTGAGCTGGCGATGGCGGGCAATATCCACACCGACGTGACGACCATCATGGGTCAGGGCATCCAGGCCTATTTCCAGGAACCGTCGATGGTGGACGGCGAACTGGTCTGGCGCGATGGGGTCCAGGAAAGTCTTGATCTCGATATCCTGCGCCCGGCCTCGAATCCCTTCGACAAGGAGGGGGGCCTGCGTCTGGTTCAGGGCGACCTGGGCCGCGCAGTCATCAAGATTTCCGCCGTCAAACCCGAGAACCGCATCGTCGAGGCGCCCGCCGCCGTGTTCGAGACCCAGGAAGACGCACTCCAGGCCTTCCGGGATGGCAAGCTGTTCCGCGACGTGGTCGTTGTCCTGCGCTTCCAGGGGCCCAAGGCGAACGGCATGCCCGAACTGCACAGCCTGTCGCCGGCCCTGTCCGTCATTCAGGACAAGGGGTTCAAGGTCGCCTTCGTCACCGACGGCCGCATGTCGGGCGCCAGCGGCAAGACGCCCGCCGCCATCCACGTCTCGCCCGAGGCCTTGGCCGGCGGTCCGCTGGCCCATGTTCAGGATGGCGACATCATCCGCCTGGACGCCGAGGCCGGGGTTCTGACCACCGTCGGCGTTTCCGACCTGACCGCTCGTCCGCTGGCCGCCCGATCCACCGTCAACGCCGAGGGTTCGTCCTGGGGCTATGGCCGTGAATTGTTCGGCGCCTTCCGCCATGTGGTCACGACGGCCGAACAGGGGGCGACGGTCTGTTTCGCCCTGCCGACCGGTTCGCGCGGCAACGACGACACCCCGCCCAATCCCAACTTCGTCGATCGGACCGTGGACGCCTGATCCACCGAACCGAGCGCAGGAAACGCCCCAATGAATGACAAGACCCTCCTCGTCGGCCCCCAGCTTGTTGGGGATGTCGGCGGCACGAACGCCCGCTTTGCCGTGGCCCGCATGGTCGACGGCAAACCCGTGCTGGACCATCACGAGAGTTTCCCGGCCGAGACCTATCCGACCTTCCTGGAAGGCGTCGCCGCCTTCATCGACGGCTGCGAGGTCAAGCCGACGGGCGGCGTGATCGCCGTCGCCGGTCCGGTCACGGACGGCGCCATCGACCTGACCAACTCGCCCTGGCAGGTGTCGGAGGCGGAGCTTCAGACCCTGGGACTGAAGCCGGTCAAGTTGATCAACGATTTCGAGGCCCTGGCCTGGGGCGCGCCAGTCGTACCGGAAGACCAGTTAGAAAGCTTGGGCGGTCCGGTCGACGGCGATCCGCACTGCACCGTAGCGGTGCTCGGCCCCGGCACCGGCTTCGGGGTCTCGGCCTTAGTGCGCGATGCGGCCGGCAAGGAAATGGCCATGCCGTCCGAGGGCGGGCACGCCTGCTTCCCCCCCGGCGATCCGGTTGAGGATGAAATCCTGCGCATTCTGCGTCGCCGCTATGACCGGGTGTCGATCGAGCGTCTGATCTGCGGTCCGGGTCTGCTGAACATGCACCGGGCCCTGGCCGAGATCGACGGGCGCGAGACCCACATTGACGATCCCGCTCAGATCACTGCAACGGCCCTGGCCGATCCGAACAGCCCATGCGGCGCGACCCTGGCCCGCTTCTGCGCCATCCTGGGCGCGGTCGCCGGCGACATCGCCCTGACCACCGGCGCGCGCGGCGGCGTCTATATCGCCGGCGGCATCGTTCCGCGCATCCTGCCCTTCATCAAGGCCAGCCCGTTCCGTCAGCGCTTTGAGCGCAAGGGTCGGTTCAAGGAGTATATGCAGGATATTCCGACCAAGGTGATCATGCACAAACACGCCGCCCTGCTGGGCGCCGCGCGGGTCGCCTTCGCCCAGTCGGAGGGCTGACGCGACGGGCGATCACGAAAATCTCACGGCGGCGTGAACCGAACCGTCACCGTGGCGTTTGTGTGGTTCCATCTAGGAGAGGAAACTCACATGAAAAAGTTCGCCATCGCCGCCGCTTCGGTCTTCATGCTGGCCGGTGTCGCCGCCTGCGGTGAAAGCGCCGCCGACAAGGCCGCTGAAAAGCAGGCCGACGCCATCGAAGCGACGGGTGAAGCCCGCGCCGATCAGCTCGAAGCACAGGCCGCCGCCACTTCGAACGAAGCACAAGAAAAGGCCCTGAACGACAAGGCCGATCAGGTTGAGCAAAACGCGGACCGCAAGGCCGACATGGTCGAGCAGAAAGCCGGCAACGCCGACGGCGGCATGACCACCGCCAACACGCCTTCGACCCACTAAGGTCTGGCGACCCACTAAATCCGTTTACGGATGGATCAGCCCCCGTCGTTCGCGACGGGGGCTTTTTCGTGCCTGCGACCTCAGTCGATGCACAGTGTCGGGCCGGCCTTGCCGTCCTCGACCGTCGTATTGCATCCGAAGCGGTCGCTGGTCGCCTGACACACGCCGGTCGCCGCCGTCCCCGGCGCCACGCCGCTGTTGCCCTCGATGCGGCAGTCGCCCTGGCACTGATCGCCGTCGGTGCAGCGCTTGCCGGCGTCGGCATAGCTGATGACGCATTGCCAGGATTGCATCCGCCCAACCTGTTTCATCGTGCCGCCGCGTGTGGCGCAGGACGCGGCGTCGGCGCTCTGCATCGGCGCATCCGACGCCGCTCCAGAGGTCTGGGGCGCGCAGGCGGCGGCCAGAAGCGCGACGGCGGCGATGAGGGAAATGCGGATCATGAGATCTGTCCTTTGGTGAAGCCTGACCAGACGTCGTCGTAGTCGAGCTGCATCTGCGGTGATTCCGACGCCCATTTCGTGACGCGAATCGGCATGCGCGTCTCGAACATGAAGGCCAGGGTGTTTTCGATCTTGTGCGGCTTCAGCTCGGCCTTGATCGCGCCGTCATAGCTGGCCTGATCGGGGCCATGGCCGCTCATGCGGTTGTGCAACGACGCGCCGCCTGGCGCGAATCCGCCGGCCTTGGCGTCATAGGCGCCGGTCACCAGACCCATGAACTCGCTCATCACGTTGCGGTGGAACCACGGGGGGCGGAAGGTGTCCTCGGCTACCATCCAGCGCGGCGGGAAGATGACGAAGTCGATATTGGCCGTGCCAGGCGTCTCGGACGGACTGGTCAGGACGGTGAAGATCGATGGATCGGGGTGGTCGTAGCTGACGGTGTTGATGGTGTTGAACCGCGCCGTGTCATAGCGGCAGGGCGCCAGATTGCCGTGCCAGGCGACGACGTCCAGCGGGCTGTGATCGAAGGTCGTGGCCCACAGGCGGCCGCCGTATTTCTGGACGCACTCGGTCGGGCGATCAACGTCCTCATAGGCCGCGATCGGGGTCTCGAAGTCGCGGGGATTGGCCAGGCCGTTCGAGCCGATGGGGCCGAGATCCGGCAGACGGAACGGACTGCCGTAATTCTCGCAGACATAGCCTCGCACCGGCCCCTCAACCTCGACGCGGAAGCGCACGCCGCGCGGGATCAGGACGATATGACCCGGCTGGGCCTCGATCACGCCGAACTCGGTGACGAAGCGGTGGGCGCCTTCCTGAGGCACGATCAGCAGTTCGCCGTCGGCGTCATAGAAGACCCGGTCAGTCATCGACCGGTTGGCGACATACAGGTGAATGCCCGCACCGGCCCCGCCGTCCGGCTCGCCGTTGCCGCCATAGGTCGTCAGCCCCTCGACCCAGTCGGTCGCAGCCTGCGGCATCGGCAGCGGGTCCCAGCGCATCCGGTTGGGATTGGGCGGCGTCTCGTCGAACGGACCGGAGCGGACCCGCCCCTGATCGAAGCGGGTGTAAGGCCCATGCTGGGCCGACGGACGCAGGCGATAGAGCCAGCTGCGCCGGTTCTCGGCGCGCGGGGCGGTGAAGGCCGTGCCGGACAGCTGTTCGGCATACAGGCCCATCGGCGTCTTCTGCGGCGAGTTGCGACCGACCGGCAGGGCGCCGGGCGCGGCCTCGGTCGCGAAATGATTGCCGAAACCGGTCATGTAGGCGGGCGCGTTGGATCGCGTCATATCGTGTCTCCCTATGCCCCTCGTTTAGCCGTCCCCGGCGCCAGCGTCACCCTTTGCCCGTCAGGCAACAGCTTGGCGGTTGGCGCGTTGCTGTGGCCTCGCGGAGGGATTTCCATGACCTATCTGACCCGGGCGGTGTTCGCCTTCGCCAGCCTGCTGCTGTTGCTGGCGGCCATGGCCCTGATCGGGTTCGGGGTGAAGGATGCGCTGCACGGCATCGGCTCGCCCGACAAGTCCGGCGCCGACGCGGTTCTGGACGTGCTGGGCTATGTCATCGTCGCCATCGCCGTCTTTGACGTGGCCAAATATATCTTCGAGGACGAGGTGCGGCGCGGGAATGAGCGTCGCAGCGCCGCCGAGGCCCGGCGCAGCCTGACGAAGTTCCTGTCGACCATCGTCATCGCCCTGTTCCTGGAAGCGCTGGTGGTGGTGTTCAAGACGGCGCGCGAGGACGTGGCGCAGCTGCTCTATCCCACCGCCCTGCTGATCGCCGCGGTGCTGGTTCTGGTGGGCCTGGGCGTCTTCCAGCGCCTGTCGGCCACGGTCGAGGAAAAGGTCGGCGACGACGACGAGGCCGAGGAGCGCAAGGACGAGGTCAAGCGCAAGGCCAGCCCCCGCAAAGCCTAACCCTTCGAGGGCAGGAAGGGCGAGAAGGTGATGACCGTGAAGGTGTCGCGCACGTGCGGCCGCGTCTGGACCTGTTTCGTCACGAAGGTGCCGATGTCGGCGTCGCGCGGCAGGTTGAACTTGGCCAGCAGGTCGTGCTGACCAGAGGTGGAATAGACCTCCGAGACGTTCTCGACATTGTCCACGATATCGGCCGCCACGTCGTTGGCGTAGCCCAGCTCGCATTTGATGAAGACGAAGATGGCGGTCATCATGGCCGTGGCTTTCCTGCAGTTTGGACGCCTTCTAACCGATGGAGACCGCCGCTGAAACGCCTGACGGCGCTGATTAGCGCAGCCGTTTGCTGACCCAGACCAGGGGGGGGTCGTCCTCGACCGGCGCGAGATCGAACCCCATATCGTTCTCAACCTGCAAGGCAGCGTGGTTGGCGCGATCCTCCAGCGATTCCAGGACCGCATAGCCGCGTGTACGCGCTTCGGACACCAATCTTTCCAGCAGGGTCCAGCCGATCCCCTGGCCCTTCAGGTCGCCCCGTAGCAGAATGGCGGCCTCCGCCCGTTCGCCCGCCGTATCGCCGGCCAGAACGGCGGTCGCCGCGACGGTGCCGTCCTCGCCCCAGGCAATCAGGCTCTCGCCATCGCCCGAAGGCTTTTCGAGAAGGGCCAGAAGTTGGTCGTGACCGGGCGCGCCCTTGGTGGAGAGAAAGCGGAAGCGCATATCCTCGGGCGTCACCTTGGCGAAGAAGGCGGCCAGAGCGCGTTCATCCTCGGCGCGCGCCGCACGCACCTCCAGACGCACGCCTGTGCGAGTGACGAGCCGTTCACGATCGAGCAGAGTCATGGGGTTCTCCTTTTGCACCAAAACCCTCGGCCTTTCGCCGACGTCGCGCCTTGACCTCGATCAAGACCATCGAATGAAACAATATGTTCCGTCGCCTAAAGGCGAAGCAGCCTGCACAGGCTTTGGCCTAGTCCGAGCGTGCGATAAGCAGAAGGCCGAACGGTCCCACGATCCTTCCCATCGGGACCATCAGGAGACAGACATGGCCCATGATCGCGTCAGCGTGCTTCAGGCGCTTCAGACCCAGGGCGTGTGCCCGGTCTTCTACCACCCCGATGCCGAGGTCAGCCTGAACGTCATTCGCGCCTGCGCGCGCGGCGGGGCGCCGGTGGTCGAGTTCACCAATCGCGGCGACTTCGCCTGCGACCTGTTCGGCGAGATCAATCGCGAACTGATCAAGACCGACCCCAACGTCGTCCTAGGCATCGGTTCGGTCGTCGATGCGGGGACGGCCTCGCTTTATCTGAACCGGGGCGCGCGGTTCGTGGTCAGCCCCTGCCTGATCCCCGACGTGGCCAAGGTCTGCAACCGCCGCATGGTCGCCTATTTCCCCGGCTGTGGGTCGGTGACCGACATCGGCGAGGCGCACGAACTGGGCTGCGATATCGTCAAACTGTTCCCCGGCTCGTCGGTCGGCGGACCGGACTTTGTCAAGGCGGTCAAGGGCCCGATGCCCTGGGTCAAGATCATGCCCACCGGCGGCGTCGATCCGGACGAGGCGTCGATCGCCAAATGGTTCGGCGCGGGCATCATCGCGGCGGGGATGGGCTCCAAGCTGGTGACCGATGACGCAGTGAAGTCGGGCGACTGGGCCGCCATCGAGGCGTCGGTGCGCTCGGCGGTGAACGCCGTCGCCGCCTTCCGCGCGTCCAAGAAGGGCTGAGCGCCCAAGCGCGTCAGCGGGGCGCGCGGTCGTCCGGCTGACGGTGATCCGGCCCGTGCGCGACGGCGCGACGGGCGGCGCCCTTACGCTGAAGGATCGGGGCCAGGGCCTTGCGCTCCTCGGGCGTCAGCGTCGCCAGCACGGCGACCGCGCCGTTTTCCAGGCGGGTGCGTCCCCGCATCTCGGCGGCTCTGGACTGTTCCAGCAGGCTTTCGACCCGGGCCGCGTCCAGGGTCGGCTGACCGGCGACGTCGATGGCCTCGCGCCGGGCGGCGCGGGCCGCCTCGAAATCAGGACGCGCCGCCAGAGCCGATTCTCGCAGCGAGGTGCGCACGCGCTGGCGCACGCCCGGATCCAGATCGGCCAGCACTTCGGCCAGCGGTCCCTCGCGGCCCGGACGGCGCTGATCCTCGATCCGGCGTTCGATCCGGTCGCGATTGACGACATAGGTCACCCCGCCTGCCACGGCGAACAGATTCAGGGCCACCGAGACGGCCAGGGCGATCTTCAGGCTCTTGGACGTCATCCCAACAGTTCCGTGTCATCCACGCCCGTCAGCGAGGATTGGTAAAGCACCGCATCGGCGCGCGCGTCGGCGGTCAGATGGGTGGTCAGGCCGACGCCGGCGACCACGCCCGCACAGGCCGCGGCGGCCCAACCGGCGCCGAGGTACCAGATCGCCTTACCCAGACGGCTTTTCGCCCGGGGCGCAGCCGCAAGGATGCGCGCGGTCAGGGCGGCGGACGGGACAGGTCTGGGCGCGACGTCGAGCAGAGCGTCCAGCGCGGCCGCCTGATCCAGCACCGCCTTCAGCGACGGATCGGCGGCGATCAGGCTTTCGGCGAAGGCGCGCTCGGACGCGGGCCACCGACGCAGGTCGGCGCCGTAGGCGTCCGCCAGTTCGTGCAACCGTTCCGCCTTCATCGTCCGTCTCCTCTAATCGACCCCGGACCGATGTCCGAAAGGGCCAGACGCAATGCGCGACGACCGCGCGACAACAAACTCTCCAGCGCCTCGACGCTGATCTCCATCAGGGCCGCTGCATCGATATTCGACAGCTCCTGATAATGGCACAGGACGATGGCCTCGCGCTGTCGGTCCGGCAGCCGTTTCAGAGCCGCCGTGACCCGCACGCCCGTCTCGGCCGCCAGCAGACCGCGATCCGGCGCCGGGCCTTCGTCGGGACGATCCGGCGGCGTGTCGGTCGGGATTTCGCGCCGACGCCTCAGCCGATCGTAACAGAGGTTCAGCGCGACCCGGTGCAGCCAGGTGTCGAACCGGGCCTTGCCGGGCGTCCACTTTGGGGCCTGACGCCAGGCCTTGAGCATCGTCTCCTGGGCCACGTCCTCGGCCTCGACGGCGTCGCCCAGCATGCGCTGGGCCAGAGACAGGATGCGCGGCAGCTTGCGCGAGACGAGCGTCTGCGCCGCCGCCGGGTCGCCCTGCCCCACGCGTCGCACCAGATCCTCGTCGGGGTCGACGATCGCGACCAAACCTGCCTCTTCCGCTGCTGACGAAAGGGACCGGTGCGTTCACGACGGCCGACCCCGACACCGTCTTACTCCGAAGCCGGGACGGGGGAAGCGGGTTGTTGCGTCTGATGCCTAGTCTGGCGGGCCGCGCGGCGTTCCTGGCTTTGCTCACGCTGCGCGGACATGGCCGCCCGGCGTTCGTCGGCGGAGATCACGCCGTCGCGGTCAGCGTCCATCTTGTCGAACCGCTCGCCCAGCTTGGCGGCGGCTTCGGCGATCACCACCGGCCCGCGCTCGCGTCCTTGTCCGCGCATCGCGTGATGCGCGCCGCCACGAAGACCCTCACGATGACCGGCGCGTTCGGCGCGCGGACCGCGATCCGGGCGTGCGGCATGGCCGGCGTCGAACTCGGCCCGGCTGATGGAACCGTCGCCGTTCGCATCCAGCTTGGCGAAGCGGTCGCCCGCGCGTTCGGCGCGACGGGCCTGCATGGCGGCGGCGCGCTCTTCGGGGCTGACCACGCCGTCGCCGTTCGTATCGAGCGCGGTCAGACGCGCGATGCGCGCATCGACGAACTCGGCGCGGGTGATCTGGCGGTTCGGATCCGCGCGCGAGTGATGCGGCGCAGGCGCGCCGGCGGCGGGAGCCGGCGGAACCTGTGCGGTCGCGGCGCCGGCGGCGGCGGCCAGAGCGATGACGCCCAGGCCGGTCAGAAAGGTCTTTCTCATCTCGATCATCTCCATGGGCGCGTCTGGCGCCCTTTGACATTGCCCTGTCAGGAGATTGAACGCGGCGTTGCGGATTCTCCGTCGCGGCCTGCTGGAACCGCCCGCTCGAAGGCCTTTCGCGCCCGCGCGCGCAGGTCGGTCAACTCGGTCTTCAGCGTGTCGAAGTCCGGCGCGCCGGCGGCCTCGGCCACACGCAGCTGGAAGACGCCGGGCTCGCCCTCCGGATCGACCCGCCCCTCGAAGGCGGCGGCCAGAAGATGGGCCAGACGCTGCTGCACGCGCCAGGCCTCGGCTAGGACCGGGTCGTCGTGCAGGGCCTCAAGCGTCGACAGGGTCAAGGGCTCGCCGATGGCGGCGGCCTGAAGCTGGCGGAACTGGGCCGCGAACTCGGCGTCCACCTGCCCGCCCGGCGACAGCTTCAGATCCCAGAATCCGTGCGGGCGACGCTCGCGATCCATAAGGCTACGCATCTTTCGGATGTCGGCGGCGACATCGACGCCGGGACGCGGGCGACGCAGGGCGGCCTCGATCGCCGCCGAAACCTGGGCGCCGAACTTGGGATCGCTGGCCCAGACCACGCGAGCGCGAGTCAGAACCATGAACTCCCAGGTCTCGGCCTCCTTGGCGTAATAGGCGTCAAACGCCTTCAGCCGTACCGAAACCGGGCCTTTGGAGCCGGTGGGGCGCAGGCGCATGTCCACCTCATAGAGGCCGCCTTCCGCCGTATGCGCCGACAGGGCCGCGATCAGCCGCTGGGTGAAGCGGGCGTAGAAGACGTCGGCCGTCCAGCCCTTGATCTCGGAGGTCGCCTCGGGCGGCGCCTCGTACAAAGTCATCAAATCCAGGTCCGATCCGGCCGTCATCTCGCGCGAGCCGGCCTTGCCCAGGGCGACCACCGCCACCGCGCCGGGAAAGGCGCCGCCCAGCCGTTCGGTCTCGGCCAAGGCGGCCGGCGACAGGGTGCGCATGGCGGCGTCGGCCAGGGCGGCATAGGCGCGGCCCGCCGCCTCGGCTCCCGCCCGGCCGGTCAGGGCGTGGATGCCGATGCGGAACATCTGCTCGCGGTGCAAGCGGCGCACGGCGTTCATGGCCCCCTCGAAATCGTCGGTCTCGCCCGCCTCGCGCAGCATCTGTTCGGTTAGGCCGGTCTCTTCGGACAGATCGACCAGGAAGCGGGCGTCCAGCACGCCGTCCAGCGCCGCCGGTTGCCGGCCAAGGGTCCGGGCGAGACGCGGTGCGAAGGCCATGACGCCCAGCACCATCTCGAACAGTTTGGGCTGGTTCAGGAACAGGGCCTGGACCTGCACGCCCGCCGCCAGGCCGGAGAAGAAGACCGCGAAACGGCGAAACGCCTCGTCGGGCGCACCGGATCGGGCAAGGGCCTCCAGCAGGCGCGGAGCCAGGCGGGTGAACAGTTCGCGCCCCCGCGCCGTGCGCGTCGCGGGGATGCGGCCGTGGTGCCAGCTGCGGATCGTATCAGCGACCGACGGCGCCTCGGAAAAGCCCATGCGACGCAGGGTTTCCAAAGTCTCGGGATCGTTCTCGACCCCGGTGAAGACCAGGCTGCCGTAACTGGAGTCCAGATCTTCGCCGCCCTCGAACAGTTCACCATAGCGGGCGTTGACCCGCGCCAGCAGGGCTTCGACCCGGCCGTCGAAGGCGGCCAGGTCGTTCGAACCGGCCAGGGCGGCGACGGCGGCGCGGCGCTCGGCGTCCTCGGGCAGGCGGTGGGTCTGCTCGTCGTCGAGCATCTGCACGCGGTGCTCCAGCCCGCGCAGCGCGACATAGGCGGCCGACAGTTCTTCGCAAACCGCCTGGGGCACATGGCGAGCGTCGGCCAGGGCCTTCAGCGCCTCCAGCGTGCGGGGCTTGCGCAAAGCCGGATCGCGGCCGCCCAGGATCAACTGCTGGGTCTGGGCGTAGAATTCGATCTCGCGGATGCCGCCGCGTCCCAGCTTCAGATTGGCCCCGGCGGCCTGCAGCCCCTCGCCCGTCTTGTGGACGTGGATCTGTTTCTTGATCGACTGGATGTCGAGCACGGCCGCGTAGTCCAGGCTGCGCCGCCAGATGAAGGGGATCATGGCCTTCAGGAACCGACCCGCCGCGCGCATGTCGCCCAGCACCGGCCGCGCCTTGATGAAGGCCGCCCGCTCCCAGTTCTGGCCGACGCTCTCATAATAGGCCAGGGCCATCGGCCCGGCGACGACCGGCGGGGTCGAGGACGGATCGGGCCGCAGCCGCAGATCGACACGGAAGACGTAGCCGTCGCCCGTCCGCTCGGTCAGCAGGGTGGCGATCCCCTTGCCGACGCGATTGGCGAAGTCCTGCATTTCCTCGCCTTCGCGCAGGGCCAGGCCCATCAGGCGCGGCTCGAAGAAGAGGGAGATGTCGATGTCGGACGAATAGTTCAGTTCGTTGGCGCCATGTTTGCCCATGGCCAGGCCGAACAGGCCGGGAATAGGGCCGCGCGGATCGCCGGGCGGCGAGATCAGCCGGCCGCGCGCCCTCTGTTCAGCGGCGACCGCGCGCAGGGCGGCGCGGCATGAGGCGTCGGCGAACCGGGACAGGGCGTCGGTAACCTGATCCAGATCCCACACCCCGCCCAGATCGGCCAGGGCGGTCAGCAGGTGCAGGTCGGCCTTCAGCACCCGCAGCGGGGCGCGCACCGCGTCCGGCTCGGCGTCCAGCGCGTCCGTGTCGCGAAGAATCCGCTCCAGCGCCTCGACCGGATCGGCGTTCAGCAGACGACCCAGATGGGCAGGCCGGCGGCGCATCAGACCGGCGAGATAGGGCGAGGCGCCGGCGACGGGGGCCAGGGCGGGCCAGGCGGCGTCCAGAGTCTCGCGCCAGCCGTCGGCGTCGGCGGCTTGGATCAGGGTTTCGTGCAGGCGGTCGGCGGCGGCGATATTTGTGACCGGACCGGCGGGCGTGAGGCTGTAGGCCAGCGGGATCGAGGTTTCTGGATGGGCCATCACATCATCCGCTCATCCCTGTCGAGGCCGGCGGCAGCACTAGCGCCACTCGCAACCCTGGTCCGAAGTCGCCGTAGGCGCCGGGGCCTTCGTCCAGCACCACCCGTCCGCCGTGCGCCTCCGCCACCGCCGTCACCAACGAAAGCCCCAAGCCCGATCCGGGTTCGGTGCGGCTGTTGTCCAGGCGCACGAACCGCTGAACCACCCGCTCTCGGTCCTCTTCAGGCACGCCCGGTCCGGTGTCGGTGACCGAATATTCGATCTCGCCAGACGAGCGCCGGCGCGCGCGCAGCTTCACCGCCCCGCCGGCAGGGGTGTATTTGATGGCGTTGTCGATGAGGTTGGCCAGGGCCTGGGCCAGGAAGGGCTGGTTGCCTTCGATCATCAGCCCCTTTTCGACCTCGGACGAGAAGTCGATGTCCTTGTCCTCGGCTGCGGGTTCATAAAGCTCGGCCATGTCGGCGGCGAGGTCGGCGGCGTCCATGACCTTGGGATCCGGCGCCCCGCCCGCCTGCAGCCGCGCGATGGCCAGGACGGTGTTGAACGTCTTCAGCAGATGGTCGGCCTCATCCAGGGCGATGCCTAGGGCGTCGACCCCGTCGATCTTGCCGGCTTCGGCGTCGATCAGGGCCACCTCCAGCTTGGCCCGCATCCGCGTCAGGGGCGAGCGCAGGTCGTGGGCGATGGCGTCGCCGGCGTGGCGGATGGAGGACATGGACGCCTCCAGCCGATCCAGCATGGTGTTCAGCCCCTGGCCCAGTTCGTCCAGTTCGTCGCCGGTGTGGCGCACGGGCGCACGGATCTTGAGATCGCCGTCCTGCACCGACTGCACGACGCGGTTCAGCCCGGCCATGGCGTTTTCGACCCGCCGGCTGATGTAGAGACCGCCCGCCAGACCCAGCAGCATGACCAGAGCCATGGCGCCCCACAGGGCCTGGGTCAGCCGCGCCAGATAGGCCTCGATGTCGCCGATGTCCTGACCGACGAACAGATGCTCTCCGCTCGAAAGCGTGGTCATGACCCCGATTGAGCGGCGTTGCTGAACCTTGCCCTTTGAATCTGTCGAAGTCAGGCGGAAAGTCTCCCAGTCGCTGGCGCCGGCCGGCAGGCTGAGGTCGATGTCGATAGGGGATTCGGTGATGTTGCCGGTGATCGTCTTTCCGGCCTTGTCGGTCAGCAGATACAGATACGGCCCGCCCCGGATGGAGCGTTCGACCAAGGCCTGGTTCAGGGCGTCGATGCCGCGCGTGCGGTGGATCGCCGTCAGGGCGCCCAGTTCGATCTCCACATCCGCCCTGGCCCGGCCTTGAGCCTCCGACGCCGAGGCGAAATAGACATAGGCCAGGATCGCCCCCGCCGCCGCCACGAACAGCGCCAGGAACAGCAGCGTCAGCCGAAACGGCGTGCGGCGAAGGAGGGAGGGAAGACGCATGACTCAGGAGATATCTTCTCCCTCCCCCCGCGGGGGAGGGTGGTCGCCGCGCAGCGGTGACCGGGTGGGGCGGGCAAGGCAACGCGCGCGCACATCTTCGACGACGTGAGCCAACTGATCTCGCACCATGAGATTGTCATACCTCAAGGTCAGAAGCCCTTCCCTGGCCAAAACAGCATCGCGCACACTATCCTGCCGCATGCGATCTTCACTGAGATGAGAGCCGCCATCGACTTCCACAATCACACCCCGAGACCAACAAAAGAAGTCGAGGTAGTAGCCGCGCAAGGGAGCCTGTCGGCGAAAATGCAAATCGTCGCGTCTGAGTTCGCGTAAAGCGACCCAAAGACGCGCTTCCGATGGGGTGAGCGCCTTACGCATCGCGCGGGCTTTAGCGATGATCGCCATGTCGCCTTGCCCTCCCCACCCGGCCGCTAAGCGGCCACCCTCCCCCGAGGGGGAGGGAGAATTCCGTGCGCCGCCTAGGCCTCCAACCGATACCCGGCCCCGCGCACGGTTTGCAGCATGGCGCGGTCGAAGCCCTTGTCGATCTTGGAGCGCAGGCGGCTGATGTGGACGTCGATGACGTTGGTCTGGGGGTCGAAATGGTATTCCCAGACCTTCTCCAGCAGCATGGTGCGCGTCACCGACTGGCCGGCGTGGCGCATCAGGAACTCCAGCAGCTGGAACTCGCGCGGCTGAAGATCGATCTCGGTCGTTCCGCGATGCACGGTACGGCCGATCAGGTTCATTTCCAGGTCGCCGACCTTGAGCACGGTCTGCACCCCGCCGGTCTCGCGACGACGCGCCAGGGCCTCGACACGCGCGATCAGTTCGGCGAAGGCGTAGGGCTTGACCAGATAGTCGTCGGCGCCGGCCTTCAGGCCCGTGACCCGGTCCTCGACCTCGCCCAAGGCCGACAGGAACAGGACCGGCGTCTGATCGCCGCCCTTGCGCACCGTTTCGACCATGCCGACGCCGTCCAGGCGCGGCATCATCCGGTCCACAACATAAACGTCGTAGCCGCCTTTTTGCGATTCCAGCAGGCCAAAGGCGCCGTCCACGGCGTGGGTGACCTCATGTCCGGCTTCGGACAGGCCCCGCACCATGGCGGTCGCCGCCTCGGCGTCATCCTCGACCACCAGAATCCGCATCGAAACCCCTCCCGGAATCAAAATCGCCGCCGATGGTAGCGCATCGGCGGCGATTGACGAGTTAAGGCTTGGTCAGAATGCCGATCATTCGCCGGCGGCGAACTTCAACGGCACCGGGCTGGTGCCCTGCGGCGTGCGCACGAACAGCAGGATGCTGGGACGACCCGCCTGTTTGGCCGCCGCCACCGCTGCGCGCAGATCGGCGGCGGACGTGATGTTGCGATCATTGGCGCGGGTGATGACGAAGCCCGGCTGGAAGCCGAGGCGCGCCGCAGCCGAACCCTGTTCGACGTTGGTGATCACGACGCCGTTGACGCTGGCCGGCAGGCTGAAGCGCGAACGCGCGGCCGGCGTGATCGCGGTGACGGCGAGCCCTTCGATCGTGTCGCCCTGACCAGGCTGGCTCTGCCCCGGATTGGCGCTTCCGCCCTCTTCCGACGCAGCGAGCTCCTCTTCCGAAGGACGGGTGCCTGAGCGCACGTTCAGGGTCTGGCGACGACCGTCACGAATCACTTCCAGGCGAATGGTGTCGCCCGGCTTGGCCGCGCCGACCCGACGGGTGGCTTCCTGGCTGTTCGCCACCGCCTGGCCGTTCACGCCGACCAGAAGGTCTCCGACCTGGACGCCGGCGCGCGAGGCCGGGCCGTCCTCGGTCACGCTTTCGATCAGAGCGCCCTTGAAATCCTTGGGCTGGCCCAAGGCTTCCCAACCGTCGGGGCTGAGGGTGCGAAGACCCAGGCCCACATAGCCGCGCTCGATCGACTGACCGCGCATCAGGCGTTCGGTGATCGTCTTGGCGGTGTCCGCCGGAATGGCGAAGCCGATGCCGACCGATCCGCCCGTGGGCGAATAGATGGCCGAGTTCACACCGATGACGCGGCCGTGGATGTCGAAGGTGGGGCCGCCCGAGTTGCCCCGGTTGATGGCGGCGTCGATCTGGATGTAGTCGTTGTAGCCCGATGGATCGATGTCGCGGGCCTTGGCAGAGACGATGCCCGCCGTGGCTGTGCCGCCCAGACCGAAGGGGTTGCCGATGGCGATGACCCAGTCGCCCACGCGCGGCTCGGCCGTCTCTTCGAAGCTGACGTATTTGAAGTCGTTGCCCTCGACCTTGATCACCGCCAGGTCGGTGCCGGGATCGCGGCCGATCAGGCGGGCCGGCAACTCGCGACCGTCCGACATCTTGACCTTGATCTCGGTCGCGTCGGCGACGACGTGATTATTGGTGACGATAAAGCCGTCCTGCGAGATGAAGAAGCCCGAACCGGCGCCTTGAGTCGTCTGCGGTTCGTCATTGCCCTGACCGCCACGGCCTTGCGGCGGCACGAACTGGAACGGCAGGCCGGGGATCTGGAAGGCGCCGCCCTGGGGCTGGTCCACCTTGACCGTCACGTCGATCTGAACGACGGCGGGCGAGACCTGGTCGAAGATGGTCGCGAAGCTGCTGGGCGCGCCCGGCGGGGGCGTGAAGGCGTCGCCGTTGGCCGGGACCGGGGTGATCCGGTTCACCGCCTGCGGTTCCGCGTGCGCGCCGGGCCAGGTGATGACGCCGCCGGCGGTCGCCGCCGCCGCCAGGGTCAGGCCGGCCGCGGCCCCGAGAATGAACTCCTTGCGCTTCAGCATCGTGGTCCTTGCGATCCTCTTGTCCAGCGCCAGACGGGCGCCGGTTTCGCGATTGATATAGCCCGAACCGGCTTTGCGCCAATCCCGACCGCCGATCGTTGATCTCGACTAGCGCCCGTCGTGAGGCGAGGTTGCGTCAGGATCGCGGCGAAGCTTCTCATTTCGTAGAACTTCGTCCAGCCGGCGTTCTTCTTCGGGCGTCAGGGGGACGGCCTCAACCGGACGACGGCGTGCGCGCAGGGCCAGAACGGCGACGGCCAGTAGCACCAAGGCGAACGGGCCGAACCACAGCAGCCAGGTCCCCGCCCGGACCGGCGGGGTGAACAGCACATAGTCGCCGAAGCGCCGCACCAGATCGTCGCGCACGGCCTGATCCGAGGCGCCGGCCGCAATCTCCTCACGGATCAGGCGGCGCATGTCGCCGGCGACGCCCGCCGGGCTGTCGGCGATGGCCTCGTGCTGGCAGACGACGCAGCGCACATCCTTGAACAGGGCCTGGGCGCGGGCCTCCTGGGTCGCATCGGCCAGAGGACGGTCGGGTGCCGCGGGCGGCTCGGCCGCCGTCAGCATCAGCGCCAGGACCGGCGCGGCCAACAGGATCCCCAGGCGCCTCATGCGGTCTTGCGCCGGCGCGCGCCGATCCCGAGCCTGAGACGACGATCCAGCAGCGACAGCACCCCGCCCAGCGCCATGATCATCGGCCCCAGGAAGATCAGTCGCGCCCAGGGGTTCCAGTACAGACGCACGACCCAGGCCGGCTGTTCGGGACTGCCCGCCCGTTCGCCGATCACGACATAGACGTCGTCCAGGCCCCGGAAATCGAGGCCGACCTCGGTCGTGGTCTGGCCGCCGGCGGGGAAGAAGCGGCGTTCGGCGGTCACGGTGCTGGCGCGGCCCTGATCGTTCGTGGCGCGCACGGTCAGTCGGCCCTGCTCGGCCAGATAGTTCGGTCCCTCGACGACGCGGACGTCGTCCAGCGTGACGGTCCAGGGGCCGGCGGACACGCTCTGGCCCAGTGAGACCGCGCGGGCGGCCTCGGCTTTGAAGCTCGTTTCGACCACCGCCCCCAGAATGAAGACGCCCAGGCCCAGATGCGCCAGGGTCATGCCCCAGGCGCCCAGCGGCAGCCCCTTCAGTCGGCGAACCGTCTCGGCCGTCGAGGCGCGGAACAGGCGGGTGCGCTCGGCGACTTCCGACAGCGATCCAAGGATCAGCCACAGACCCAGGCCGATGCCGGCGGCGGCGAAGGCCTTCTTCGGCTCCCACAGGGCGTAGGCCGCCAGGGCGCCGACGATCGCCAGACCCGCCGCGACGGCCAGGCGCTGCATCGCGCCGGGCAGGTCGCCCCGCTTCCAGGCCAGCAGCGGCCCGGCCGGCAGGAGCAGGAAGGCGACCATCATCAGCGGGGTGAAGGTGGCGGCGAAATAGGGCGGGCCGACCGAGATGGTCGCGCCGGACGCCGCTTCCAGGATCAGCGGATAGAGGGTGCCCAGCAGCACGGTCGCGGCCGCCGCCGTCAGGAACAGATTGTTCAGCACCAGCGCCCCCTCGCGGCTGACCGGCGCGAACAGGCCCCCGCCCTTCAGCTGGGGCGCGCGCCAGGCGAACAGGGCGAAGGCGGCGCCGGCCGTGATCCCGAGAATGGCCAGCAGCATCAGGCCGCGCTGGGGATCGACGGCGAAGGCGTGGACGGATGTCAGCACGCCCGAGCGCACCAGAAAGGCGCCCAGCATGGAGAAGGTGAAGGCCAGCAAGGCAAGAAACACCGTCCAGCCGGCCAGCGCGCCGCGCCGCTCGGTCACGACCGCGCTGTGCAACAGGGCCGCGCCCGCAAGCCAGGGCATGAAGGAGGCGTTCTCGACCGGGTCCCAGAACCACCAACCGCCCCAGCCCAGCTCATAATAGGCCCAGAAGGACCCCAGGGTGATGCCGACGGTCAGGAAGGCCCAGCTGGCCAGCGCCCAGGGTCGGACCCAGCGCCCCCAGGCAGGCCAGAAGGCGGTCTGCGCCCGTCCCTCGATCAGCGCTGCGACCGCCAGGGAGAAGCAGACCGAAAACCCGACATAGCCGGCGTAGAGCAGCGGCGGATGCACGGCCAAGGCCGGGTCCTGCAACAGCGGGTTCAGCGACGCGCCCTGGAACGGCGCGGGGTCCAGACGAGTGAAGGGGCTGGAGGTGAAGACCGCGAAGGCCAGGAACAGCGACCCCAGCGCGCCCTGCACCGCCACGGCCGAGGCCTTCAGTCCGAACGGCAGGCCGCGCGCCCGCGCCAGCGCCCCGCCGAAGACGGTCAGCACCAGACACCACAGCAGAAGCGACCCTTCGTGGCTGCCCCAGGCGCCGGCGACCTTGTAGAGCATCGGCTTGTCGGTGTGGCTGTTGGCCGCGACGTTGGAGACCGAAAAGTCGGAGACGACGAAGGCGTAGATCAGGGCTGCGAAACTGAGCGCGACCGCCGCCGCCGCCGCCAAAGCCGCGCCTTGGGCGGCCCCGGCCAAGACCGGGCTGCGCCGCGCGCGGCCGGCCGCCGAAAGCCCCGTCTGCAGGATCGACAGCGCCAAGGCCAGCGCCAGGGCGAAGGCCCCAAGCTCGGCGATCATAAGCGCGTCGGGGCGCTATCGGCCTGCGGCCTGCTTGAGCGCGCTTCGGGGCCGTCCGGCCGCCACTCGCCCTTTTCCTTCAGACGGTCGGCGACCTCGCGCGGCATGTAGTTCTCGTCGTGCTTGGCCAGGACCTGGCTGGCGTGGAAGGTGCGGTCGGCGCCGAAGGCCCCTTGCGCCACGATCCCCTGCCCTTCGCGGAACAGATCGGGCAGGTCGCCGTGATAGACGACCCGGGTCGTGGCGGCGTTGTCGGTGACGACGAAGGCGACCACGCCGTCGCCGGACTTTTGCACGCTGCCGGCCTCGACCAGACCGCCCAGGCGGATGTTGCGCCCCTCCGGCGCCTTGTCGGCGGTGGCCTCGGACGGCGAATAGAAGAAGGTCACGCTGTCCTGCATCGCCCACAGCGACAGGCCGACCGCCAAGGCCAGGATCGGCGCCACGGCGGCGACGACCCACAGGCGGCGACGCGCCTTAGGCGATTTGGGCAGCCAGCTCATGCGACGGACATTCCGGACTCCAGGGACGGGCCGGCGGCATATACCGCCGTCGTCGCGCAGGACCAACGCGTCATTGCGCGCCACCCTTCGGCAGTCGGCGTTCCAGATCCAGACGGCGCGGATCGGCCGGGTCGAGCGCGGCGATCAGAGGCGTCCACAGGGTGCGGGCCTCAACGGCGTCACCGCGCCGCAACGCGGCCTCCCCCAGGAAGAAGCGCGCGCCGAGCTGATCGGGGTCCAGTTTCAAAGCCTCGCGGAAGGCGGCCTCGGCGTCGCCGCCGATCTGGTTGTCATTGGCGACGACCAGGCTTTCGCCCAGCCGCGCCCAGGCCTGGGCGTCGCGAGGCTCCAGGGCGATCAGGCGGCGAAAGGCGGAGGCGGCGCCCAGCGGATCGCCGGCGGCGAACCGGGCCGCGCCGAGCATGGCCAGCGCCTGCCGATCCTTGGGCCGTTCCTGAACGACCCGCGCGGTCACCGCCGCCAGTTGCGCCGGCTCCAGCCGATCCAGATTGGCCGCCCAGTCATCGACACGCCGCTCATAGGCCTGATCCGGCAGGCCGGGCGAGCCGGTGAAGACGTAGAGGCCCAGCGCGCCCGCGACCGTCACGCCGATCCCGCCCAGCACCCAGAACCGATCGCGGGCGCCGGCCACCGGGTTCGGGGTCGCCGAAACGGCCAGAAGCCGCCGCCCCGCCTCGGCGCGCGCGCCCGCATAGGCCGCCTCGTCCAGCAGGCCGCGCGCCTTCAATCGATCCAGTTCCTCGATTTCGCGCGAGCCGGCCTGGGTTTCGGCCCCGGCCGCCGGATCCGCGCCGCGTCGCGCGCCGGTCATCACCAGCAGGGCGGCCAGGGCCGCCGCCAGTCCCGTCATTATCCAGAACACGATCATCTTCGCCGTCTAACCCATCCGCGAACGTCCGGCGAGGCGTCGTTTCAGCCCAGCCGCGCCATTTCCGCTGAGGCTGCGCGTCGCCTGACCGCGCGCGCCGCCTCCAGCGCCTCGATCACGGTCAGGAACCGCGCCGCGACCCCGATCAGGCGCAGCACATGGTCGGGATTTTCAGCTTCCCCGTCCGACAGACTGTTCAGCGCCTCGTCGGACCAGGTGGAGAGGTAGTCGGTCAGGTCGGCCTTCAATCCCGAGCGATCGGCTTCGCAACCAAAGGTGACGGCCGCGCCGCGCAGAGCCGCCACCGCCGCCAGAAGGGCCGCCGCCGCCTCGATCGGTTCGCCCTCGGCCGGCGCCTCCAGCCAGGGCGACATACGCGTCATGCGGCCGGTGATGACCTGACGCTTCATCGGCAGGGCGGCGTGGACGGCGCTGGAGGCGGATTTCATCAGGCCTGAAAGCTGGCCTGACACCTGGACCCGCGCCATCCGCGCCGCCTTGCCCCAGCTGGAATCCGGCCGCACCTGAAGGGTCAGGTCCATCTCGGCCAGCACGCCGGCGCACCAGTTGACGTCGTCAACCGCACCCAGCATCGCCGTCTCTCCCAGCGACGAACGGACAACGGCGGCGATCTTTTGCACCCGCGCCTGCACAGAGGTCAGCAGCCGCTCGACGAAGACGCCCATGTCGGAATGGCTGAGGGTGATTTCGCGGTCGGCCAAGCGGCTGGTCCGCGTCACGACCCGCAGCATCCGCTCGGCGTCCGCCACATGGGCGAACAGGATGTCGATCATGCGCCGCCCGCCGTCCGGCGACATCGTCATACAGTCCTCCATCAGCAGCCGAAGCCCCGCCAGCTGATTGTCGTCAGGGCGTTCCAGCCAGACGGGCAGACGCGGCAGGGCGCTGCGGGCCAGAGGCGTCAGATCGAAACAGCCGGCCAGTTCGACCGGAGTCGACGGAGGCTGGTCGTCGGTGGGTGGCTTGAAGTCGGGCCAGACGTCGCCGGGCCGGTCGCGCAGCACCGCCGCCGCCTTGGCGCACAGCCGGTCGGCGGCCAGGGTCCATTCGCCGTCGACCGTGACCGCGCCATCCAAAAGCGGCAGAAAATCCTCCTCTCCCTGCACGGCTTCGCGCCAGACCCGCCTCAAGACATGATGGGGAAAGACCAGGGCCGGCACGCCGTCCGCGCGGGATTGAAACAGGGGCAACAAGGGTCCAAAGGCGGTGTCGCGACGCGTGCGATCGCGTGACTGTTCGGCGACGATGAGCGCCAGCTCGCCCGCCTTGTCGCCCTTCAGCGCCGCCACCGCCGCGCCCAGCGTCGCCAGCGACGCATCGGGACACGCCTCGACGATCGCCTTCAGAGCGGCGTGGTGGGCGACGGACAGGGACGGCACGAAAGCTCCTGCCAAAACTCGACTCTGGCCTGACCGTGCGACAATCGGGTTAACAACGACTTGGCGCCCCTTGAGTCGGCGACCGCCCACGCCATATTGCCGCCACACCCGGCCCGCGCCGCCGCGTCCGCCGGAGAGGAACGCCCATGCCCGTAATCGCGATCGACGGCCTGACGAAGACCTACAAGTCGGGGCATCAGGCGCTGAAGCGCATCGACCTGACGATCAACAAGGGCGAGATTTTCGCACTGCTCGGCCCGAACGGCGCGGGCAAGACCACGCTGATCTCCATCGTCTGCGGCATCGTCACGCCCACAACCGGGACGGTGGTCGCCGACGGCCATGACATCCAATCCGATTTCCGCGCCGCCCGCACCAAGATCGGTCTGGTGCCGCAGGAGCTGACCACCGACGCCTTCGAAACCGTGCTGGCCACCGTCACCTTCAGTCGGGGCCTGTTCGGCAAGGCGCCGAACCCCGCCTTCATCGAAGGCGTGCTGAAGGACCTGTCGCTTTGGGACAAGCGCGACGCCAAGATCATGACCCTGTCGGGCGGGATGAAGCGGCGGGTGATGATCGCCAAGGCCCTGAGCCACGAGCCGGACATCCTGTTCCTGGACGAGCCGACCGCCGGGGTCGATGTCGAGCTGCGCCGCGACATGTGGGCCATGGTCAGAAAGCTGCGCGAACGCGGCGTCACCATCATCCTGACGACCCACTACATCGAGGAGGCCGAGGAAATGGCCGACCGGGTGGGCGTGATCCTGAAGGGCGAACTGATCTTGGTCGAGGAGAAGTCGGCCCTGATGAAGAAGCTGGGCAAGAAGACCCTGACACTGAACCTGATCGAGCCGTTGGGGGCCCTGCCCGCCGACCTGTCCGACTGGGACCTGACGCTGAAGAACGAAGGCGGAGAGCTGGAGTACAGTTTCGACGCCAACGCCGACGACACGGGCGTGCCGTCGCTGATCCGCCGGCTTGAGGCGCTGAACATCGGCTTCAAGGACTTGAACACCCGCCAGAGCTCGCTGGAAGACATCTTCGTCAGCCTGGTCCACCAGAACGGAGCCGCGGCATGACCTTCAACGGATACGGCGTCTGGGCCATCTATCGTTTCGAAATGGCGCGTGCGCTGCGCACCCTGTGGCAGAGCGTGGTCACCCCGGTGATCACCACCGCCCTGTATTTCGTCGTCTTCGGCGGCGCGATCGGCAGCCGGATGCAACAGGTGGACGGCGTGCCCTACGGCGCCTTCATCGTGCCGGGCCTGATCATGCTCAGCCTGTTCACACAGTCGATCTTCAACGCCTCGTTCGGCATCTACTTCCCCAAGTTCACCGGGACCATCTACGAGATCCTGTCGGCGCCGGTGTCGTCGCTTGAGATCGTGCTGGCCTATGTCGGCGCGGCGGCGACCAAGTCGGCGGTGCTGGGCCTGATCATCTTGGGCACGGCGGCCTTCTTCGTGCCCCTGCAAATCCTGCATCCGGTGTGGATGATGGCCTTCTTGATCCTGATTTCGGTGACCTTCAGCCTGTTCGGCTTCATCATCGGCGTCTGGGCCAATGGGTTCGAGCAGCTCCAGATGATCCCGATGCTGGTCGTGACGCCCCTGACCTTCCTGGGCGGCGCCTTCTATTCCATCGACATGCTGCCGGACGGCTGGCGCACGGTGACCCTGTTCAACCCGGTGGTCTATCTGATCTCGGGCTTCCGCTGGGCCTTCTATGGTCAGGGGGATGTGGCCATCGGCGTCAGCGTCGCCGCCACCCTGGCCTTCTTCGCCGTCTGCCTGGGCATCGTCATGTGGATGTTCAAGACCGGCTACCGGCTCAAGAACTGATCCGTCACGAAACGGGCCAGATCGCCAGCGATTGAGAAGACCATGTCCGACGACCAGAAGACCCCGCCCCAGCCCTTCGCCCGCAAGCCGGTGACCTGGGGGCGCATGCCCGCGACGACCTTCCACGTCGGGCCGGTGCCGGTCGCGCCCAATCCGCTGGACCGCATTCCCAATCCGCCGCCGCGCAAGCCCACGCCGCAACAGCAGCAGGCCTCGATCCACACCCAGAGCCTGGCCTCCGGCGTCGCGCCGGCCAAGGGTAAGACCGCGCCCGCCAATCCGACGCCGCGTCCCGCGCCCCGTCCGCAGGGGGCAAGCATCCTCGGCGGTTCGCTGATCCCGACGGCGCGCCCGGCCCAAGCCCAGCCTCAACCCCAGGCTCCGACGCCGCCGCAGCCCAGGCCGCAGCCGGCGCCGGCCGCTCAACCCGATCTGACCGTGCGGCCCCTGCCCGCGCCCGAGACGACGCCGCCCCCTGCGCCGAAGCCGGTCGCAACCGAACCTGTCGCCGCCCCCCCAGCAGTCGCGGCCAAACCCGCTGTTTCGCCTGCGGCTGCGCCGATCACGCCCCGCTTCGCCCGTGCCCCCGCCAAGACCTCGCGCCTGCCGCTTTATGTCGGGCTCGGGGTCGTCGCCCTTCTGGTCGCCGGAGGCGGCCTGTGGTTCGCGATGCGTCCCGCCTCGACCCCGGCGACGTCCACGCCCGCCGTCGTCGCCGATGCGCCTCTGACCGCCCCGCCGGCCGATACGGTTCCCGCCGACGCCGCCCCTGTCGTCGCGACCGAACAGCCCGCGCCAGCCGCGACGACAACAACGACGCCGCCCGTCCCCGCCGCTTCCGCGCCGGCAACGACGACGCCGCGCGCGACGACGGCCGCGCCCCGCACGCAGACCCCGGCCCAGACCCAGACGCCGGCCGCAACGACGCAACCGACGACGCGTGCGCCGACGACGGCCACCCCGGCCCCGTCCACGCCGGCGCCGACCGTCACGACCGAACCGCTGGTGATCGTGCCGACGGCCCCGACGCCCGCCCCGACCGCTGCACGTCCGTCGAGCAGCGATCCCGACGGCCCGGTGGTGACGCGGCCCCAGCCGCTGGACTGATCGGCGGTTTCGCGCGCCGGGGCAGGTGACGAAACGGCCTTCAGCCCCTACCTAGAGGCCATGACCGTTCACGCCTCCCCGCCACCCATCCTCGACGCCGCCGGCGTCGATACTGATGAAGCCCTGTCGATCCTGAAGACGGCCCTGGCCGGCGCCGACGACGGCGAACTGTTCCTGGAGCGGTCCGAGAGCGAGAGCCTGGTGTTCGACGACGGTCGGCTGAAGTCCGCCGCCTATGACGCCACCGAGGGCTTCGGCCTCAGGGTCGTGGCGGGCGAGACCGCCGGGTACGCCCACGCCAACGAAATCTCGGCCGCCGCCCTGCGTCGCGCCGCCGACAGCGCGGCCCTAGCCAAACAGGGGCATGAGGCCCGGGTCGCCGAAGGGCCCCGCGCCACCAATCAGAAACTGTATGGCGAGGTCGATCCCCTCGCCTCGCCCGCCTTCTCCGACAAGATCGCCTTGCTGGCCGAGATTGACGCCTGGGCGCGCGCCCGTGATCCGCGCGTGGTTCAGGTGTCCGCCTCCCTGATCGGCGAACGTCGCGCCATCGAAATCCTGCGCGCCGACGAACGGGCGGTGCGCGATGTTCGCCCCCTCGTCCGGCTGAACGTCTCCGTCACCGTGGAGCAGAACGGCAAGCGCGAAAGCGCCTCGTCCGGCGCCGGCGGCCGGGCCGGGTTCGAAGCCTGGGTCGCGCCCGAACGCTGGCAGGCCCAGGTGGACGAGGCCCTGCGTCAGGCCCTGGTCAATCTGGATGCCGTCGATTGTCCGGCGGGCGAGATGGACGTGGTCCTGGGCGCCGGCTGGCCCGGCGTACTGCTGCACGAGGCCATCGGCCACGGCTTCGAGGGCGACTTCCACCGCAAGGGCTCCTCAGTCTTCAACGGCATGATGGGTCAGCGCGTCGCCGCGCCCGGCGTCACCGTGGTCGACGACGGCTCCATCGCCGGGCGTCGCGGCTCTCTGTCGGTCGATGACGAGGGCACCCCGACTTCGCGCACCGTCCTGATCGAGGACGGCATCATGGTCGGCCTGATGCACGACCGGCTGTCGGCGCGGCAGCTGGGCGTGGCCGCGACCGGCAACGGCCGGCGCCAGTCCTTCGCCCATATGCCGATGCCGCGCATGACCAACACCTTCATGGAAGGGGGCAAGGATTCCAAGGCCGACATGATCGCCAATACGAAGCGCGGCCTCTACGCCGCCAACTTCTCGGGCGGCCAGGTGGACATCACCAACGGCAAGTTCGTATTCCAGTGCAATGAGGCCTATCTGATCGAGGACGGGGTGATCACCGCACCCGTCCGCGGCGCGACCTTGATCGGCGACGGCGCGACGGCCCTGACCAAGATCCAGATGGTCGGCGACGACTTCGCCTTCGATCCGGGCGTCGGCGTCTGCGGCAAGGCCGGACAGGGCGTGCCCGTCGGCATCGGCCAGCCCAGTTTGAAGATCGGCGGTCTGACTGTCGGCGGCACGGCCGTCTAGCCCAGCGGAACCGTATGGCTGCAACGGGTGTTTCCCCGCCATCACTGGAGAGGACACACCATGACCACCGAACGTACCGTCGAACATCCCGATGGCCGCGTTGAGCGCATCAGCGAAAGCAGCGCCGCCCCGACGACAGTTGTTGAGCGCCGCAGCGGCAGCGGCATGGGCGCCATCGTCGCCCTGATCGTCGGCCTCCTGGCCGTGCTCGTGATCGGCTATTTCCTGATGAACATGAACCGCAACGACGCGATCGAGTCCAACGCCGTCGCCGGCGCGGCCGAAAGCGTCGGCAACGCCGCCGAGAACATCGGCGACGCCGCACGCGACGCCGTTCCGAACCGCAACTAAGTCTAGCGGTCGGATCGCGCGGAAGCGGAGGGGCGCCATTCGGGACCGATCGGTTCCAGCCCCTCCTCCTCCAGCCGATCCAACACGCCGTTCGGCTCGGCCAACAGCCGCAAAGGCGCGATGGCGACGGTGACCCCGTCCTCGGTCAGCGCCTCGTCCACCGCCGTATTCCATATCCGACGCAGATCGGTCGCCTGGGCCATCACCGACCAGTAGGAACAGGCTGTCGCCGCCTTTTCCAAGGGCGATTCCAACACCGCCGGAATCCGGCGCAGACGCCAGTTCTCCGCACGTTGCGCGCCGGCCTCGACCCCGGCTTCCGCCGCCGTCGCCGCTGCGTCGATGCAGTCGAGATAACGTTCCGGCGGCGTCGTCAGAACCTTTTCGATCAGCTCGTCACCCCTGAAGATGCCGACGGGTTCAGCGGGCGTGCGATTGGCGCGCGTCGCCTGACGGACCAGGCCGGACACCGGACGGCCGCCACTGCTGTAGCCGCCCAGTTCCATCAGATCGCCCGACAGGATCAGCATGCTGTCGCGGGTCGGGCCTTCGCCTGTCAGGCTTTCGACCCGGGCCTCAAGGTCCGGGGACAGATAGTCGGCGCTGGTGCGCCCGTTCGGCAACCGGGTCAGCGTCCGAAACCGCCAGATCAGCCGGCCCACATCGGCCAGCGAGGCGCGCCCCTCGACGGGAAATAAGACGCGGTCGGCACGATCAACCGCTGAGATGAGAGCGTCGGTGCGCCACTCCATCTTCCTGGGCAAACCGTCGATCGATCCGACCAGGATCAGGACGCTGTCGCCGCGCCGCACCTCCCACATCGGCGCCTCGATCCGGCGGGCGGTGACGACGATATCCTCGACGGCGTCCGAAGGCGCGTCCTGCGCGAAGGCAGGCGCGGTCGTTAGCGCCGTTGCGGAAAGTAAAAGCAATAAAGAAGATGAGCGTCTGATCATTTCATCGCTGTAAACTCCATTACTGTCACTGTTGTAATGAAATCGCGGTAATGATGTCGTCGATTTAATCCACCTTGCGGCCTTGTAACTGGAGATGAACGCGCCTGATCGGCACACCTCTCGCCAACACCCGAGGGGAACACCAATGACAAAGACCCTGCTGCTGGCCAGCACCGCCCTGCTTTTCACCGCCAGCGCCGCGTTCGCCGCCGACGCCTCAAACGCAAACAAGCCCCAAGTCGCCGAGGTCCCCGTGCCGACCGGCCCCACCAACCAGGCGCCCCTGACCGACGCCAGCCAGCGCGGCGTGCTGGTCTTCACGCCGGACTTCTTCGCCGCCCAGCGCCCGAATACGGCGCTTGACATGGTCAACCGAGTCCCCGGCTTTTCCGTCGACAACGGTTCGGGCGCGCGCGGTTTCGAAGGGGCGGTCGGCAATGTGCTGATCAATAACAACCGCCCCGCCTCAAAGAACGATTCGGGCTCTAATGTCCTGGGCCGGACCCTGGCCAATCAGGTCGAGCGCATCGAACTGATCCGGGGCGGTGCGCCGGGCATCGACATGCAGGGCTATTCCGTCGTCGTGAATGTCATCCTGAAGACGACCGACAGCCGCCAATCGATCCTGACCTGGAACGCCATGCTGTTCGAAGGCGGCCATGACATCTATGGCGGCTCCTATCAGTTCACTCAGAACAAGGGCGACCGCAGCTGGGGCGTGACCTTATCGGACGGCATGGGATCCAGCGATTCCAACGGCGTCGGCCGGTCGATCCGTCGCAATGCCGCCGGCGATGTCATCCGCGACGAGCGGTACGAGAATGATGGCTGGGGCGGCGGCCAGAGCATTCGCGGCAACTACACCGGCCCGGTGTTCGGCGGAAAGCTGGAAGGCACCGCCCGCTATGGTCTGAACGACTATCAGAACTGGACCGAGCTCTCGTCGCCCACCTCCCTGCGTCGCAGCGACTATGCCGAAGACGGCGATTCCGGCGAGTTGGGCCTGACCTGGACCCGCACCCTGAACCCGCGCTGGACCCTGGAGACGCGTCTGATCCACGAGTTCTCCAGCTTTGACAGCGTCTCGGGCAGCAACGAGACGCTGAACGGGACGGCGGCGCCAGAGCAGCAGTTCAAATCCAACGGCGACTCGTCGGAATCCATCCTGCGCGCTCTGGTGCGTCACGAACGCTCGCCCGCCCTAACGATCGAGGCCGGCGCCGAGATCGCCTACAATATGCTGGACGTGAACCAGGCCTTCACCATCGGCGGCGTCGGCGTGCCTCTACCCAGCGCCTCGGTCAAGGTCGAGGAGACGCGCGGCGAGGCCTTCAGCAAGGCGACCTGGCGGATCAATCCGAAGCTGACGCTGGAAGGCGGCGTGCGGCTCGAGGCCTCCACCATCAGCCAGTCGGGCGATGCGGATCAGGAAAAGAGCTTCTTCTTCGCCAAGCCGCGGCTGCTGACGACCTGGACGCCGATGGCGAACAACCAGCTGCGCTTCCGCTTCGAGCGCGAACTGGGTCAGCTGGACTTCGGCGACTTCGCCGCCTCGGCTGAACTGAGCGATGGCACGGTGTTCGGGGGCAACGTCGATCTGGAGCCGGAACAGCGCTGGATTTCCGAACTGTCCTATGAGCGCCGCTTCTGGGGCGAGGGCGTGGTCTCGATCGGCTATCGCCACGACCGCATCATCGACGTGATCGACCGCCTGCCCCTGCCCGGCGGCCTGTCGGCGACCGGCAACATCGGTGACGGAACGCTGGATCAGCTGTCGCTGAACGTGGTGGTGCCGCTGGACAAGGTTGGGATTTCGGGCGCCCGCTTCACCTTCAAGAACGACTGGAACAAAACCAGCGTCACCGACCCGACGACGGGCGAGGACCGTCGCATCTCGGGCGTGCGCGCCAGCCAAGCCAATGTCGGCTTCCAGCAGGACATCACCTCGTGGAAGACCCAGTGGGGGATCAACTGGCTGCCCCGTCTGGGCCAGGCGACCTACGATCCGGACCAGACCTTCGCCTGGCGCGGCGCGGACTATCTGGAGGCCTTCGTCGAGTACAAGCCCAGCCCGACCCTGTCGCTGCGCGCACAGCTGAACCTGTGGGACGACTTCACCCAGCAGCGCACGGTCTACGCCACACGCAATCCGCGCACCGTGGCCTTCGTCGAGGACCGCTCCATCGACCCGCGCACCTTCGTCTCGTTGCGGGTCCGCAAGACCTTCTGAGGCCTAGGTCCGCGCAGCAAAAAGCCCCGGCGGATCGCTCCGCCGGGGCTTTTCCTTGATCAGGCGTCGATCAGTGGATGCCGGCCATACCCTTTTTGAGCAGGGGCGAGATCAGCAGCAGGAAGACGCCGACGCCGACGCCCGTCCAGCCGATGGTTCCAAAGATCGAGCCGTAGGTCTGAAGCGCCAGTTCGGGGCTGGTGACGACCCCGGCGACAGTGTCGGTCGCCGTCGCCTTGGCGATGATGCCGGCGACGATGTGGGCAACCGAGCTGGACAGGAACCAGACGCCCATCATCATGCCTACCACGCGCGCCACCGACAGTTTGGTGATCATCGAAAGGCCGACGGGCGATAGGCACAGCTCGCCGATCGTGTGGAAGAAGTAGGTCAGGAACAGGAAGATCAACGGCACCCGGAAAGCGTCGTTGGCCTGCGTCGCCGCTGCCCAGGTCAGCACCAAGAAGCCCAGGCCCACGAAGACAAGGCCGAAGGAGAACTTGACCGGGGTCGACGGCTCCAGCTTGCGTTTGCCCAACCAAACCCACAGGGCGGCGATGATCGGCCCGCCCAGAACGATGATGCCGGGGTTGAAGGTCTGGGTCATGGCGGCGTTGAACCACGACGGCATTTGGGTCGACTGATCGGCGAACAGGGTCAGGGACGACCCTGCTTGTTCGAACAGGGCCCAGAACAGCACGGAGAAGAAGATCAGCACCTGGGCGACCAGCATGCGCGATCGCTCGGCGCCCTTCAGTCGGAAGACGGTGAAGCCCACCACTGCGGCGAAGATCACGCCCGCGATCCAAGGCAGTGCCGTCTCGATGATCTCATGCCGCTGCATGAGCAGCCACGTCGGAATCACGGCGACAACGCCCGCGATCCAGAAGAAGGGCACGAGCGGCACGCCAAGGATCGAGCGGCCTTGGACGGGGACCGGCGGCGCGCCGCGGCCCTCGAGCCACGGTTGGCCCAGGACGAAGGTCAACAGGCCGAACAGCATTCCGATGCCGGCAAGACCGAAACCGTAGGCCCAGCCGTATTTGATGCCGAGATAGGAGCAGGCGATGGTCGCCAAGAACGAACCGAGGTTGATCCCCACGTAGAAGATGGTGAAGCCCCCGTCACGCCGCGGGTCGTTCTCTTCATATAGTGCGCCGACGACGGTGGAGATGTTAGCCTTCAGGAAGCCGACGCCTACGATAATCAGGGCCAGGGCCAGAAATAGCACCGGCTCGCCGAGCGCCAGATCGCGCGTGGTCTCCAGCTTATAGGCGCCGGTTGCGGTGAAGGCCGGGAAGCCCGATCTGGCGGCGGCTTGGGGCGCGGCGGCCGTCGCCGGATCGAGCGCGCCGGTCGGCTGGGCGCCGATCGCCGCCCCCGTGGCGACTGCCGCGACATCGGCGGCATTCGCGGCGGAGGGTTCGGCGCCGACGGCGGATACGCCTTCGGGCGATATGGCGACCTGAACCCGTTCATCCCCGTTCACGGCGAAGATACGACGGTTTTGGTCGCGGCCTTCGACCTGCAGCTCATAGGTCGTGTCGCCGATGGTAAGGCGTTCGCGTCCCCCCGTGCCCTCGAAGGCCATGGTGAAGTGGCCGAGCACCAAGAGGACTGCACCGATGATGACGGCCTTGCGCGATCCGAGATAGCGGTCTGCAATCAGGCCGCCGAGGACCGGCATCAGATAAACGAGGGCGGCGTAGGCGGCGTAGATGCCCTGAGCCTCGGCCGGTCCAAACAGGAAGTGCTGCGTCAGATACAGGACCAGCAGGGCGCGCATGCCGTAGTAGGAAAACCGCTCCCACATTTCCGTGAAGAACAGGATCACCAGCCCCCGAGGGTGTCCCAAGAAAGTCTTGCGAGGCGCGAGCGCCCCCCCATCCGTCGCTGTCAACGGCTCACTCCCAACTGCCGCGCCGCTTATCGGGCGCGCGAAAGGCGCATACCCAGCACAGCGGGGGAATTCGAACAAGTGTTAAGGCTGTCGCGGGGGTGGCCAGGCGACGCACGAGGAAAGCGAAAAACAACCCTAGGTGACGCCCGATGGCGCACATCCTGCTAGGTCGGTCGTCAGAAACGCTCGCGGTTTCATAATGGGAAAGCGCGCCAGATGTCTGTTAGACCGATCGCCGCTCTCGATCATGAGGCGCTGAACCGGCTGCATTGTCAGGTCGGATGGCCCGAGCGGTCGCCGGCCGGATGGCGCTGGCTCGAGTCCAATCCGGCGCGCTTGGCGCTGGGCGCGCCCGCCGGTTGGGTCGTGGCCGACGAGGATGACAACGCCGTCGCCATGCTGGGCAACTTCATCCAGCGGTTTCGCTACGGCGCCCAGGACCACTTCGGCGCCACCGGCTTTTCGATCATCGTGCCGCCCAGCCAGAAGGGCGCCAGCCGGCCTCTGATCCGCACCTTTTTGAAACAGCCAGGCCTGTTTGCCCGCTACACCTTCAACGCCAATGCGCGCTCGGCCCCCCTGTATGGCCTGTTCGACATGAAGCCCTGGCCGGCCCAAACCCATGGGCTGAAGCTGTCGTGGATCACCGATCGTCTGGCCTGCGCGCAGGGCCGAGGCCTGCGCGTATTGCTGGGCCGCACCTCCGCCGAGACCGCCGCGCATCTGGGCGAGCGGCTGATGAACGGGCGCGTGTTTCGCCAGACGCCGCTAGTGCTGCCTGCTGGGGTGACGATGCTGCGCGATTTGTCGGACGCCTCGCCCTATGCGGACTTCTGGCGCCGGCTGTCGCAGGAGGAGCGTCTGCTGGCGGACCGCAGTCCGGAAATCCTGCGCTGGCGGCTGGCGGACCCCGACCTGACCCTGCCGCCGGTCATGCTGGCTTGCGTCAGGGACGGCCGCATCGTCGGGATGGCGATGGCGCAGATGACCAAGACCAGCCTGATCGAGCCGCCCTATCTGGATATTGTCGATCTGATCGCGCTGGACACGGCGCCCGAGGCGATTGGGCTTCTGACCCAGGCGTTGATCGACAATGCCCGTGCGCTGGGGGCCGCCAAGGTGCGGCTGCAGGTGGTGACGCCGCGCCTGCTGGCGCAGTTGGGCGATCTGGCGAAGACGGCGCGGCGCGAAGGCGGCTGGGGACACTGCCACGCCATCATCGACGATCCTGCGCTGGCGGCCGCCTGGACGCCGACACCGTTCGACGGCGACTACGGCATCTGCTGGCGCACGCCGCCGATGCCCAAACCCTTGGCTGCCGCCGCGATCACGCGCCCAACCTTGGGCGGGCGCGTGTCCAAGGCCTGATCAGGCGTTGGGCCGGGCCTTCAGCTCGTCGCGGATCTCGGCCAGCAGGGCTTCGGTCGCCGTCGGCGCGGCCGGCGCCGGATCGGGCTTGGCGGCCTCCTGACGACGCAGGGCGTTGATGCCCTTGACCACAAGGAAGACGACCCAGGCCACGATCAGGAACTGGATCACGGTGTTCAGGAAGGCGCCGTATTGGATCGCCACCTTCTCGACGGCCTCGGTCGCCGGGTTTTCGGCCCTCAGCACCCATTCCAGTTCGGAGAAATCGATGCCGCCGGTGATCAGGCCGATCGGCGGCATCACCACCTGATCGACCAGGCTTTTGACGATGCCGTTGAAGGCGGCGCCGATGATCACGCCGACCGCCAGGTCCACGACATTGCCCTTGACCGCGAACTCGCGGAATTCCGAAAGCAGGCCCATAGGGTATCCTTAAATGACGATCAGGCGTCGCCCGAGGCGTTCAGCCGCTCGCGCAGCTCCTTGCCGCTCTTGAAGAAGGGGACGGCCTTGGCGGGCACGTCGACGGTTTCGCCGGTGCGCGGATTGCGACCCGCGCGCGCCGGGCGCGATCGCACCGACAGGGCGCCGAAACCGCGCAGCTCGACCCGGCCGCCGTCGGCCAGGGCCGACGTCATGGTGTTGAGGATCGCATTGACCAGCCGTTCCACCTCGGCGTGAGTCAGGTGGGTGTTTTCCGCTGCAAGTTTCTCGATCAGTTCGGACTTGATCATCTGCGCCCCTGCCAGCTCGTTTGGACAGGCCGTTTCGCCCGCCGCCGATCCAGAGCCACACCCTAACCCTCGACCGGCTCTCGAAAAAGCCCTTATCCGACAAAGATGCGCGTCATTCGCAAGAAAAATGTCCGGAAGTGCACACAGCGGTGTGCCAGACAGAGAAAAGGGCGGCGAGATCGCTCCCGCCGCCCTCAGTCTTTCTCGCTATCGCAGAGCGCGCGGCGCTCTGCGGCTTGAGCGAGGCGACCGAAGGACGCGATGCACCCTTCGGCTTGAGCCTTACTCCTTGGTGCCGGCGTTCTTCAGCGCGGCGCCCAGGATGTCGCCCAGCGAAGCGCCCGAATCGGACGATCCGAACTGTTCGATGGCTTCCTGCTCGTCCTTCATTTCCAGCGCCTTGATCGACACCGAGACGCGGCGCGAGGCCTTGTCCACGGCGGTGATCATGGCGTCGACGCGGTCGCCGACGGCGAAGCGTTCCGGACGTTGCTCGTTGCGATCGCGCGACAGGTCCGACTTGCGAACGAAGGCCGTGACCGGCGCGTCGTCTTCACCGAACTTGACCTCGATGCCGCCCGACTCGATCGCCGTCACGGTGACGGTGATCTGCTGACCGCGACGATAGGTGTCGCCCTCGCCGATCGGATCGCCGCCCAGCTGCTTGATGCCCAGCGAGACACGTTCCTTCTCGACGTCGACGTCCAGGACCTTGGCCTTGACCATCTCGCCCTTGCGGTAGCGTTGGATGGCTTCTTCACCCGACACCGACCAGTCGAGGTCGGACAGGTGCACCATGCCGTCGATGTCGTTGTCCAGGCCGATGAACAGGCCGAACTCGGTGGCGTTCTTGACTTCGCCCTCGACGGTCGAACCGATTGGGTTGTTGGCGACGAAGGCGTCCCACGGATTGTCCTGAGCCTGCTTCAGGCCCAGCGAGATGCGGCGCTTGGAGGCGTCGACATCCAGAACCACGACGTCGACTTCCTGCGAGGTCGAGACGATCTTGCCGGGGTGGACGTTCTTCTTGGTCCAGGACATTTCCGAGACGTGCACCAGGCCCTCGACACCGGCTTCCAGCTCCACGAAGGCGCCGTAGTCGGTGATGTTGGTGATGCGGCCCGTGTACTTGGCGCCGACCGGATACTTGGCTTCCACGCCGTCCCAAGGGTCCGACTGCAGTTGCTTCATGCCCAGCGAGATACGTTGGGTGTCCGGGTTGATCTTGACGATCTGGACCTTGACGGTGTCGCCGACGGCCAGAACCTGGCTCGGGTGCGAAACGCGCTTCCACGACATGTCGGTGACGTGCAGCAGGCCGTCGATGCCGCCCAGGTCGACGAACGCACCGTAGTCGGTGATGTTCTTGACGACGCCTTCGCGGACTTCACCCTCGGCCAGCTGACCGACCAGTTCCGTGCGCTGTTCGGCGCGGGCTTCTTCCAGGATGGCGCGACGCGACACGACGATGTTGCCGCGCGGACGGTCCATCTTCAGGATGGCGAAGGGCTGTTCCTTGCCCATCAGCGGGCCGACGTCGCGGACCGGACGGATGTCGACTTGCGAACCGGGCAGGAAGGCCGAGGCGCCGCCCAGGTCGACGGTGAAGCCGCCCTTGACGCGACCGACGATGGCGCCGTTGACCGGCTGGCCTTCGGCGAACACGACTTCCAGACGGGTCCAGGCTTCTTCGCGACGAGCCTTGTCGCGGCTGATGACGGCTTCGCCCAGGGCGTTCTCGACGCGCTCCAGGTAAACCTCGACGTTGTCGCCGACCTTGGGCAGGGCGCCGTCGTCGCCTTGGCCGAATTCGCGCATGGCGATGCGGCCTTCGGTCTTCAGACCAACGTCGATGATGACGATGTCTTTTTCGATGCCGACGACGCGGCCGTGCACGACCTGGCCTTCGCCGAAGTCGCGACCCGACAGTTGTTCGTCGAGCAGCGCCGAGAAGTCGTCGCGCGTGGGGTTGAGAGTATCAGACATGAAGCTCTGGTGTTTCCAGTGGGGCTGTGGCGCGTGACCGAAGGACGATCCCGCGCGAGGTGGACCCCTGACGCAGCGAAAGGCGGCGCGCGGGGCGATGGGAAAAGATGGAATCAGGTCGTCGGGATGCGAGGCCGTTCAGAACGATCAAAACGCCCGCGGAGGCCGAGGGTGGGAGCGTTGGATTTGCGAGATGGGTCAGAGACCGTGTTTCGCGCGCGCCGCCTCGACGATACGGCGGGCCGCATCGAAGGCGGCTTCTATACCCAGATCGGTCGTGTCCAGCAAGACCGCGTCATTGGCCTGGACCATCGGGGCCGCCCCGCGCCCGGCGTCGCGCTCGTCGCGGCGCTGGATGTCGGCCAGCATGGCGTCAAAGGCGATGTCCGATCCGCGCGCCGTCAGCTGCTTCCAGCGGCGCGTGGCCCGCACTTCGGGCGTCGCGGTGACGAACAGTTTGGCCTGAGCGTTCGGCGCAATCACCGTGCCGATGTCGCGTCCGTCGAGAACCGCGCCGCCCGCCTGGGCCGCGAACGCCTGCTGCAGTTCCAGCAGAGCCGCCCGAACCCCCGCGAAGCTGGCGACACGGCTGGCGGCCTCGCCCGCCTCGCCTGTCGTCAGGCGCGGATCGTCCGACAGACCCGCCGCATCCAGCCCCCGCGCCGCCTGCGTCGCCGCCGCCTCGTCATCCAGCGATCCGCCGTCCGCCAGCACCTTTGCGCCCACAGCCCGATACAACAGCCCCGTATCCAGATGCGGCAGGCCATAGATCTGGGCCAGACGCGCGGCGATAGTCCCCTTGCCAGAGGCGGCCGGTCCGTCGACGGCGATGATCAGGGTCAAGCAGGTCTCCGCAGCGCGTGGCGCATTTCAATCTCGATCCCAAACGCACGGGAGGCCGAACCTGATAGCGAGGATCGCCCGACCAATCCAGCCGCAGGCCTCAGTCTCGGCGTCCGACCAAATCACGAATTGCAAGGCCGGCCAGCAGGACCGCCAGGCCCGCCCCGGCCGCAACCGACGCCACATAGAAGCCGACCACACTCCAATACAGCAGGGGTCGGTCCGCCAACAGAACGTCCGGCCCCTTTCGGTTGTTCAGCACCCCGGCATCCAGGCTTTGGACGATTTCTCGGGCTCCGATCACGCAGAACCAGCCGATCAGGATCGCGATCGCCAGCGTCAGGATCGGCTTGATCCAGCCCGACTTTTCCGGCCGGTTCACGACCATGCCTTCCAACGCGCCAGAACCACGACCGCGAAGGCCGCCAAACCCAGCCAAACCAAACAGGCGACGCCGCTCAGCGCCACGGTCGAATAGAAGAAGGCGTCGCCCTCGGCCCTAAGATGCACGGCGCCATGCTTGCCCGAGACCCGGCCTGTCGTCACCCCTTGCCAGACGATCCAAGCCGTCCAGCCGGCTCCGCCCAGACAGGTCAGAAGACCAAGGACCGCGATGCCTCGACCTACGACGTCGCGCACGGGCTTCACGCGATACGCCCGCCCAGGCCGTTCATCATCTCGACGAAGCCGGGGAAGCTGGTGGCGATCATCCCAGGCTCGTCGACCGAGACCGGCTGTTCGGCGGCCAGGCCCAGGACCAGATGGCTCATGGCGATGCGGTGGTCGTGGGCGGTGTGGACCAGGCCGCCGCCACGCACCGACCTGCCTTGGCCGGCGCCGGTGACGATGAAGCCTTCCGGCTCCTCCTCGACCTGAACGCCGCAGGCGCGCAGGCCCTCGACCATCAGCGAAATCCGGTCGCTTTCCTTGACCCGCATTTCACCCACGCCGCGCATGACGGTGACGCCGTCCGCAAAGGCCGCCGTCGCCGCCAGGATCGGATATTCGTCGATCATCGAGGCGGCGCGATCCTCGGGCACGACCACGCCCTTCAGGGACGAGTGACGGGCGGTGATGTCGCCGACCTCTTCGCCCCCGGCCTCACGCCGGTTGGTGATGGTCAGGTCGGCGCCCATCTCGATCCAGGTGTCGAACAGGCCGGTGCGAAGCGGGTTCAGCATCACGCCCTCGACCGTGACCTCCGACCCCGGCACGATCAGCCCCGCCGCCAGGGGAAACGCCGCCGAGGAGGGATCGCCCGGCACGGCGACGACCGTCCCGCTCAGGGCCTGACCGCCTTTCAACGTCACCTTCCAGCCCTCGCCCCTCTCCTCGACGCCCACCTCGGCGCCGAAGGCCCGCAGCATCCGCTCGGTGTGGTCGCGGCTCTTTTCCGGCTCGACCACGGAGGTGACGCCCTCGGCGTTCAGCCCGGCCAGCAGGATGGCCGACTTCACCTGGGCCGAAGCCACCGTCTGCACATAGTCGATGGCCTTCAGCGCGCCGCCGGTCAGGGCCACCGGGAGCCGATCCTCGGCCGCCTGCCAATCGAACGCCGCGCCCATGTCGGCCAGCGGTCCCGTGACCCGCTTCATCGGGCGCTTTCTCAGCGAGCCGTCGCCATCGAAGGTCGCCGTCAGCGGATAGCCGGCCGCTGCGCCCATCAGCAGGCGCACCCCGGTTCCGGCGTTGCCGCAGTCGATCACCGACGCCGGGGTCGTAAAGCCGCCCTCCCCCTCGATCCGCCACTTACCGTCGCCGGTCCGCTCGACCTTGGCGCCGAAGGCCTCGACCGCGCGGGCGGTGGCCAGAACGTCGTCGCCTTCCAGAAGACCCTCGACCTCGGTCACGCCGGACGCCATTCCACCCAGGATCATCGACCGGTGCGACATCGACTTGTCGCCCGGCGCGCGGACTTTTCCGGTCAGGGCGGAGGCGCGGCGCGAAGTCAGTTGGGACGGCATGATCACCCGCTTCAGGCTGTATTGTGCGAAGGGCCGCGCGGGCGGCGCGAAAGACAGCTTTTGACAGCGGGTCAAAGGGGTGGCAAGGGACCGCCCCGAATTCAACCCGTTGAAAGCATCCAAACGTGGCCAATCCCGAACTGGGCGCCAAACAGGTCTGCCCCAACTGCCAGGCGAAGTTTTACGACCTGAACCGTCGCCCCGCGCACTGCCCCAAATGCGGAACCGACTTCGATCCCGAAGAGGCGATGAAGCTGCGCAGCCGCCGCGCCCGTCCCGGCTATCCGTCCGACGATGAGGACACGGAAGACCAGGTCAAGGACAAGAAGGTCGACGGCGACGAGGATGAGGAAGACGACGTCAAGACGCCGGAAATCGACGAGGAAGGCCACGAGCCGATCCTGACCCCGGACGACGAGGACGAAGACTCCCCGGCCGACGCCTCGGAAGAAGCCGGCATGGGCTCGACCGACGGCGACGACGATCTGCTGGCCGACGACGATGACGACTCCGTGCCGTTCATCGAAGACGAAGACGACGACTCGATCGATGACGAGATCGCCAAACCGTCGCGCGACGACGACTAAATTCTTGAGCCCATCGCACATCGCGCGACTTGAAGCCCGACTTGCTGTGGGCTTCTCGCGATCTGGCTCAGATTCTTGTTGCACCCGCCGCATTTCCCGTTAGGGAGACGCGGCGGGACAGCAGGGCTTTCACACCTTTCGGTTTGAAAAACCTGCGTATTTTCACCCTTGGGAACGCGGTGAAAATAAATCTCGAAACGGGCTTGATCGCAGAAAAAGCCTGACCTAGTTTCCGCCGCCTCGCCGGGGGCCATCGCAAGATGAACCGGGCGATCCAGACCGATGGGTCCGGGGCTTTAGCTCAGTTGGTAGAGCGCTTGCATGGCATGCAAGAGGTCAGCGGTTCGACTCCGCTAAGCTCCACCATCGTCACCTCCGAGCACCGCAAGGTGTTCGGAGGGACGGCCATCCTCCTCCCCACATTTTCGATCCGCAGAAGTCGCCATTCGGCGCGCGACTAGGCGCGCGTTTCTCGTTCGATGACAGATGCGGCAGGTGGCTCGATCCGAACCTCCCGCCGCGATAGTTGCCGATCAGTTCTCGACTTCGGTCGATCCCTGGCGGAACTCTTCGGCCGGCACGAAGGCCGAGCCTTCTTCATCCAGCACCCAAACGCCGATCAGGGCGGGGTGATCCGGGGTGACGTCTTCGTCCAGCAGGTCGCCCTCATAGACGCCGACGTTGCTGTAATCGAAATCCAGCAGCAGCTGATCGGCCATGTCGATCATCTCGTCGGCCATGCGCCGTGCATAGCCCACCGCCTCGCTGGCGTCGGAAAAGTCGTCGGTCAGCGTGTTGACCTCTGCGGCCTCGCTGCCCTGAACGGCGCTGGTGGTGACGATGGTGAATGCGGACATGGTGATCTTTCTTAAGTCTAAGGACTTCACCTAGCCCGTTTGGCCCCGCAACACGTCGAAATTCGGTTGCGCCATCGACGCTATCGATCGGCCCCGCCCCGATCGTTGCGCTTCGTCGCGCGATAGACCTTCTGCAAGCCGCCCAGCCGCCGGCGTTCCGCAGCCTTGGCGATCCGTTCCGCCTTGTCCCCTGCGGCCGCCAGTTCCGACTTCAGCTTCTGGAAATGCGCCCAGCGCGGTCCCTCCAGCGTGCCGTCCGCCAGGGCCGCCTGGACAGCGCATCCCGGCTCGCTCACATGGCCGCAGTTGGTGAAGCGGCACTCCTGCATCAGGTGTTCGATATCGTCGAAGACCGCTTCCACACCCTCTTCGGCGTCGATCAGGCCCACTTCGCGGATGCCGGGCGTATCGATGATGAGACCGCCGCCGGGCAGCGGGAGCAGCTGGCGGTGGCTGGTGGTATGCCGTCCCTGGTCGTCGGATGCGCGGATCGCCTGGGTCGCCATCCGATCCTCGTTCAGGAAGGCGTTGACCAAGGTGGATTTGCCGACACCCGACGAGCCGATCAGGACACACGTCTCGCCCGGCTTCACCTGGAGACGCAGCGCCTCAAGGCCGACGCCTTCGCGCACCGAGACGGTCAGGACCAGGGTCTGCGTCTCCAGCGCCGCCACCTGAGCGGCCTCGGCCTGGGGGTCGGCGCTGAGATCCGACTTCGTCAGAACGAGAACAGGCCGCGCTCCGCTATCCAACGCCGCAGCCAGGAAACGCTGGATTCGACGCGGATTGAGATCCGCATTCATCGAGGTGACGACGAAGGCCACGTCGATATTGGCCGCCAGGATTTGGGTTCGACGCACGCTGTCGGCCGCCCGTCTTACGAAGGCCGTGCGGCGAGGCAGGACGGCATGGATGGTGGCGGCGCCGTCCTGAGGGTTCGGCGACAGCGCCACCCAGTCGCCCACTGCAGGGGGCCCAGTCTCCTGGGCTTCGTGCCGCAGTCGGCCGGACGCCTTGGCCTGAAGCTCGCCCGCATCCGTGACGACCAGATAGCCGTTGCGATGCTGGAGGATGACGCGGCCCGGCGTGTGACCGGCATGGGCATGCGGCGCAAACGCCGTCGCCCAGACCTCGGACCATCCATACTGTTCGATCAAGTCAACGGCATCCCTGTCGCTCGCGCTCCTCAGCCGGCTTGTGCTGAACACTGTCCCAAAGCCTTGCCAGTCGGCGGGGCCGCGAACAAGCATGCTCGCCGTCCCAGCGCCTCGGGAACGAAATGTCGGTCGGCGGCGCTCCGCTATCGAGACGATGTTCAGCGAGGAAAAACAGCGATGAGCGAGATCAAGGAAGGCATGGAAGTCATCGGAGCCGACGGTGTTCACGTCGGCGTCGTGGACCGGGTCGAGAGCGACCGGATCAAGCTGACACGGCGCGAGAACACCGGCGCCCACGCCGATCACCACCACTATATCGAGAACGGCTTCGTCGCCGGCGTCGAGGGCGACAAGGTGCGCCTGTCGGCCAACGCCGACGTCGCCGTGACCCTTGAGGAAGAGGAGTCCGGTCGCCCCGTCGATCTCTGACCGAACGGCTGCGCGTGCCTAAAGCAGCGTGGCGGCCAGATTGACGGTCAGCGCCAGGATGACGGCGTTGAAGAACCAGGCGATCAGGCTGTGAAACGTCGCCAGGCCACGCAGCTTGCGGCTGGCTATCTGCACGTCGGCCGTCTGGTTCGCCACGCCGATGATCAGGGCGAAGTGCAGAAAATCCCAATAGTCCGCGTCCTCCTCGCCAGGAAAGATCAGCCCGCCCTGATCGCCCTTGCCGTCGTCACGCGGCGCGTAGAAGCCGTGGGCGTAATGCAGGGCGAAGATGATGTGCACGTACAGCCACGACAGGCCGACGGTGCACACTGAAAAGACCGCCTGCCCGACGGTCGGCTTGCCGTCGCTGGCCACCATGGCGAGGACGAGGACCACGACGCTGGCCACGGCCGCCGCCATGCTGAGCGGCAGGACCATAACGCCCGCCTGATCCAGTTCCGCCGCGCGGCGCCGCATCGCCTCCTGCGAACGCGCGCGAAAGATCCGCACAAAGGTGGCAACGAGAAAGGTCGCCACGCCCGCGTCCCAGCCAGCCGCCAGTCGCATCGGCCAGCCGACGCTGGCCGGCGCCAGCGCTGCGACGGCCGCCATGACCAGCAGCCCGAGCCATAGCGACAAATGCAGACGGAACAGGCGCGCGACAGATCCCATGCCGCGAGATTGCGCATTCCTGGCCGCACGTCCAGCGACCGCGCGGCCCGCGGAGCGGCTACGACAAAATGGATTTCGTCTCATTGAGGGACACGTCTGTCGGCGACGTCATAGAAGTGTCGCTTATCGTTTCGGGGGAAACGCGAATGCTGGTGTCGATCGTGATCGGCGAGGCTCTTTATCTGGCGCATCGCTGTCGGCGGGCGCTGATCGCCTCGCCCGTGGTGCTGGTCGGTCTGTGGGCCGTGATGACCGTCATGCCGCACGGGTCGGTGCACGTGCCGAACTGACGACGCGCCGTCGGCGGTCTTTCCAGGCGCCGGACCGAATCCGTCGCCCCAGGCGTTGTCAGGTGTGAAAGCCACGCCGAGGACGCCCTGACCGACTTCACGCCATCACCCCAACGCATCCGCGTCATCGACCTGGAGACGGCCGGATCCGGCCCTCAGGACGTCTGCGAGATCGGCTGGCAGGACGTGGTGCGTGACGGGGCCGGCCCATGGCGTCTGGATGCGACGCGCGGCGCCCGTTTCGTAAATCCCGGTCGGCCGATTTCGCCCGACACCATGGCGATCCATCACATTCTGGACGAGTGGGTTCAAGACGCCGGCTATTGGAAGGCCGTCGCCCCGCTCATCCTTCGTCCCGAGGCGGGCGTGATCGCCCTGGCGGCTCACCGCGCCAGCTTCGAGCAGCGGTATTGCACCCCTGCCCTGTCAAGCGGCGCAAAGTGGATCTGCACGTGGAAATGCGCCTTGCGGCTGTGGCCCGACCTGCCGCGCTTCTCCAACCAGATGCTGCGCTATCTGCGCCGGCCCGAGGGCTTGGTGCATGAGCTGGGCCTGCCGGCGCATCGCGCCCTGCCCGACGCCTATGTCACCGCCCACCATCTGCGCGACATGCTGAACCAAACGACCGTCGAGCAGCTTCTGGCCTGGAGCCGCGAACCTGGACTGTTGCCCCGCGTGCCCGCGGGCCCTGAACGCGGCAAGGCGTGGAGCGCGGTGGATGCTGACCGGCTTCATATCCTGGCGTCGGGACGCGACATCGACATCGCCTTCACCGCCGCGACCGAGCTTCGCCGCCGCGGCCTGATGACGGAAACGACCGTCAGGACGTCGGATCAGGTACGGCTGCTCTAGCGCGCAAACGGCAGCCAGGGCTGATGACGACTGATCTGAAAAGAAAGGGAAATGGTGGACGCGACAGGGATTGAACCTGTGACCCCCTCGATGTCAACGAACTGTACTCTCATCGAAAACCAGACGACGATTGAGCTGTGGCCTCACTTCGTGTGCGACTGGTGTATCTGGATGCTGCCCTTTTTCATGCGTTTCTGGTTAGTTTCTGGTTAGCGCCGTCAGTGGGCAACGTGGGCGAAGCGTCACATCGGACCGCCAGCATCTCCAGTAAGGCGCACACCGACGATCACTTCCCCCACCGCCTTGGCGGCAGGATCGGCGCTTTGCCTCTAGTTCGCATACAAGGTGCCGAGAATATCTGCCCGCTCTCACCGGGGTGTCGGCGCGAGTGGCGCATAGGCCCAAGCGCTCTGCCCTCTCTCGGCGATTAGGTCGCCTATGCGCCATGAGCGGTCATAGGGAAGTTGCCCGAAACACGACATTCGCGAGCAGCTACCAGGCCCTCTTGGGAAGCATCACCTGCTATGTAAACGTTGGCAGTTATTGGACAGACTGCTCTGGTGAGCCGACACTCACAATGACGATGGCGACAGCTTGAGCCGAGCCTTTCGCTCGGCCGTAAGGGCCAGTCGATTCATCAGGCTGTCGCGAGGACGCGCGAGGACGACGACACGCCGCCCGCCGAGATCCGTCTACATCTGCGGGAAGGGTGTCCCTATATAAGGCGGTCGTCCCGCTCAGGCCCACCCTGTCATGTCCTCGCCTTCGTCTCCACGGCCGCATCCGTCCTTGCACCAGCCGCTGCGCCTGCCGCCCCCTGTCACCCGCCCGAGTGTCATCGACCGTAAGGCCTCCTGCTGGTGCGGCTCCGGCTTGAAGTTCAAGCACTGCCATCTCGACCGCGAACGACGCCGCCCATTCAATCCGTTTGAATACAGCGAGGCCGTCCGCAAGGAGTTGGGGCGTCGCTACTGCTCTCACGCCGACGAGAGCGGCGCGACCTGCAGCGGGCCGATCATCGACGCCCACACTGTCCAGAAGGAAGGCGGGCTGCGCGCCATCGCGCGAGGCGGCAAGGTCTACACGCTGCTAGCCACTCTCAATGGCCTAATCAAAACCGACGGGCGGCTGGAGCCCCGGCTGATCGGGATCGGAGACGCCTCGGTCTTCTCCGGCTTCTGCTCGAACCACGACAACGACCTGTTTCGCCCGATCGAGGGAAAGACCTGCACTATCGGGCCTCGTGAGGCCCTGCTGTTCGCCTACAGGGCCGCCTGCTTCGAGGCGTTCATGAAGCGCGCGCAATGCGAGACAGCAAAGCTGTTCACCCGTCTGGACGAAGGTCGCCCGGTGGAGGAGCAGGAGAGCATCCAGAACGCTGCTCGCGCCTACACCCACAATGTCGCCGCCGCTCTGGAGGGCACCCATTCGCGGAAGGCCAGCTATGATCGCCGTGTGAAGGCCAATGACACCGAGGGCTTCCATTACAGCTGGACGTGGTTCGACACCCTGCTGCCGGTGGCGAGTTGCGGCACCTTCCTGCCCGACTTCGACCTGGCGGGCACACCGCTTCAGCGGATCGGCCATGGCGATGTCGCCTATGAACAGGTCGCTCTAAATGTGACCGCCTACGAAGGCCGATCGGTGATAGTCCTCGGCTGGACGGGAGCGGCAGGCGGGCCAGCCTCCCGGTTCGCGGCCTCTTTCGAGGCCCTTGATGACGGAGCCAAGGCCGCTTGCGCGGTTCGTCTGCCACTGGAGTATCTCGAGAACAGCTACATCAATCCTGAGTGGTGGGAAGCTCTGTCCGAAGCCGAGCAGCGCAACCTCGTCCGCCATTCTTCGGAAACCTTCGGCCGACGTCGCGGACGCGACATGTTGTTGCTGTCCAGACCGCTGCCGAAGTATGAGACAGCCACGGCAATCGATCAGGGCGGCTCCGGCATGGACGTACAGGACGGCGCCGATTGAACGCAAGCTCCGTGGCGGCGGACATGCGCCAGAAGCGGACATTGGCGCAACAGCGGAAATCAGACCTCTAACCACTCGATGGTCTCTATTTGCGAGGACCTGGAGCAGGATGTGCCTGGCGGATCGGCAGCTCGGGCGCTGCGTCCCGACTGGCTCATTACGCCGGTCCTGGACGTCAGCCAGTCGCTATGGCGTTGGACGCACCAGCGTGCGATTGAGGTGGCGAGGAAGACAGGGTCGCATGTTGTCGTCAGGTGCTGCTCGACTCTCAGCGTTCGCCAACATAACAAGGCCTCTCTCGATGAGGTCGGTCCAAAACCTTGAGGCGTGGGCCTGCTCTATGAAGGCGCAAACAGGAAAGTGCGCATCATCGAGTCGGCGGAAGATACCTCCCTCCCCGGCACCATCATCGCACAATGGGATCACGATAACTGGGATCGCGATAACGTCGGGTCGGCGGCCGCCTCCTGAAGCAGCGCCGCCGGCTGCCCAGACCCTCGCTTGTTGGGATCATCAAGCCAATCCATTTTTGGATGTTAGCGAATGTCAGTAAGCCTCTGCGATCTCTCACAACGCCTGCCCGTACTCGTCGGGACGCTGCTGGACCGGGAAAACCTTCTGAGACGAGGGCGCTTCCGCGAAGAAACGATGACGGACATCCTGACGGGCTCGCTTGCAGCCTTTGCAGGGCCGTCATTGGTCATCGAATATCCACCGGAGGCGACCACAGGCGGCGATATCGACCTTCAGTTTTGGCACGTCGATAGCGGCCGCAACCTTTTGCTGCGGATTCAGGCCAAGCGTCTGAACGCGCAAAAGCACGGAACAAGACAGGTCAAAATCGAGCATCGATCTTACAGAGAGCTGCTTCACAAATCCCCCAGCGCGACCGATTATCAATACAAGACGCTCACCACACCCGGAGGAGCATCTCTTCCGCTGTACATGTTCTACAATCATCAGTCCGTGGCCGACGATCCTTTCTTCGCCACGCCCGGTCCCAAGGTGAGCGGGATAAACCTCGCGTTCGCGTCCGACATTGCGAAGGAGTTGGACGAGAAGCTTGAAGCCAACAGCGGCACGCCCCGGGAGAGGAAACACCACAAGAGACTGAGCCACCTGCGTCAGCATTTGTTTGGGCTGGAGACGATCCTGTGTCCTCCCGGTGACCTGAAGGGTGAGGAGGTCCCCCCTCCCGAGCTTGTCGCTGCGGCTCTACACCAAGCTTGGAAACGTCATTCAGACGAAACCGAAAGAGCCTCTGATGTCGATCTAGTTTATCGTGCGCTCGTTCGGCCTGATGAACTTCTCACAAGCCGCTCGTTGATACAGCTGATCTCAAGCGGCCCGGCGGTTCGCGCCAGTCGAGAGCGCAAACGGCCTACCATCACGTTTATCTCGGGACGTACAGACGACAGCCGAACCCCATCCATCACAAGCCAAAGCCCGGCTCCCGCGTGACCTTTGGGGGCGATACGACTGTCTCAGAGTTCCGTTGCGCTCTGAAAACAGCGCTCTGTGGCGCGGTAGCTGTTCTACCTCTTACCCTCGAGCATTCCGGTGTGGAAGACGGGGCGAGACCTACCAGCGGTTAGGAGCAGCGCTGTCCAGCCAGTAGGTCAAATCGATGTCGTGAGACCGTAGCCCATGGTCGAGTTTCCAGGCTGCGACGCTGCGAGTGACGCCGTAGGTCCTTTGCAGCTTCGTCAGACAGGAATCGATATTTTCAACCGAGGGCGGCAGATCAAGCCTCAGCCAGACGTCGGCAGCCACGCGACCTGGAAGAAGGAACTCGCCGGCGAACGACTTGGCTCTCGCCTCCACATCATTCGGCATTCGGCTACCAAGCACATCGACGGCGCTCAACGCGTGGCCACGGTCTAGGAGCTGGTGACACAGCTCATGAGCTGCCGTGACTCTCGCCGATGCACTCGCTAATCCCCAGCCGTTCAGCCGGTCGCTTGCGGTATTGATGAGGATCGCGGGCCCATGGTTGACGCCCCAGACGGATAAACCCTCGAGGGTCGGAGGCGTCACCTCAGGCGAATGCAGAGCAATGCCCAATCTCTCGATCAGGCCGTAGATGTCGATCCGCTGCACCGAAGCAAGATTTAGCTGCTGACGCAGGAAGACTGCTGCGGCTTGACCTTGAACAAATGGGCGCTGGTCTGCGAAGCCCTCTGCAACATGTGCTGAGACCGCGTCCGCGAGCTTGTCGAGTTCCGGAGCATCGCGCTTCTCAAAAGAGCTAACGAGCTTGAGGACTTCTCGAACGACTTGCTCGGGCAATGCGCTGGCCATTCGCGCCGCGAGCCTTAGCTCGTTATTGTCGTTGGCTGCTTCTTGAACAGTCTCGGGTGCGACGAGCACCCCTTCCTCGACCAGCTCTTTGGCAAGCGAAGGTTTCAAGCTCGTCGACCACGCGAGAAGCTGATCAGGCGCGCCTTCGTCTCGCAGTTCCCAAGCCCTGATCAATGCAGCCCACTTGGCATCAACCGAAAGGCGCTGTGCGATCGCATCTCCAGTAGCCGATAGTGCTTGTCGCGCGCTTTCAAAGGCAACGACCCTTAGCTCGTCACCCGTATCAACAATAAGCGACTGCCCTGCCCTCATGAGAAACAGCGGAGGGAGACCAAACTGGCCAGCGAATGCACGCGATAGATCATGCGCGTCTTCAAATGCTGAAACTCGGCTTTCCTCATTGTCGACGATAGCGCGAGGAAGTTCGTCCCAACGCCTCTCAGCGACCCGCCGCAGAGATGTCGGGCGATCGGGCGTGCCTTTCACCGGATAGGTTTGACGAAGCAGCAGCGGCTTCCAGAACTCTGTCAGATGCGCGAGTAGATCGTCAGCGAAGATATCGACAGCCGTGTCGAACTCCCCAGCCACCGGCCAGATCGTCTCCCCGTCAACACGCACATTAAGGTCCGCCGTCGAAAGGAGGCTTTCGACGCCGTTGGAGGGATCTGTCCAAACCAGGACGATCTCAAAGGCAGGAGCAGACTGGGTCATCAAGCGCCGTGAGTTTCGATGTTCTCTTTCAGCCATTTCTCGAAAGAGTCGAGAGCTCCATCTTGTTCAGCCTTGGCCCTAAGTAGGCCAATGAGCGTTCGAGATAGCTTACCGCGGTAGGGGTAGCCGTGGTAGCTGCCTCCAAAGTCGCTCGTTTGCGCCTCATATATTGCGCCATGAGCGACAGTGTAGAGCTTCTTGGGTGCCGCTAGCTCACGATCTCCGTTGGGTGCTGGGATGGCGCTCTTCAAAAGATCCTTCAAATCATCTGCTGTGAGGTTATCCGGGCATTTGCCGACCCATCGGCGAGGCCGTCTGCTGTCGAACTCGATATAGGGTTTGGGCCCCTTGCCGACATGTTTAAAGCGCCGCTCGCCCTTGTCGTAGCGAGGTCCCTCTAATTCATCGGTTTTCGATGAGCCGGCCATCCCCGCGCCCTAGCATGGAGCTTCGATCCTGTCAGGCGGCCGACACTGTGGATGTATCTGGAACGCGGGGACGGCGAGAGTGGGCGCAAAGCTTGAGGCGCCAAGTGTCCGCGTGTTAGGCGCCATCAGCGGTCCGCGAGGCCGACAGCTTGGCATGACGGCTGCCAAGAGGGCGAGGGATGCGGGCGCGCGAGACGCTAACGGTCGATGTGAACGAGCAAAACATCCAAGCGCTCGGCTTCTATGAGCGACTGGGCTTTAAGGTCACCAGTCGTTCCGCCGTGGAAGGGCAAGGCCGCCCATACCCTCTGCTGCATTTGCGGCTCGCGAAGCCTGTCGGCTGAACCGTTGGCCTGTCTGCCTTCGGGCGTGTGCGCGTCGCCTCCGCGCCAACAGCAGACATTGAAGCCTGCCTGCAAATCGGACCTTCAGGTGCCGGCGACTGACATCTGCTTCCTACCCAGCGCGCACGAAGGCCAAGCAGGCTAGCTTGTGGTCAAATGAGGCTGGGGAGCGCGGGACACGACTCATGCGACACGGCCTCAAGTCGCAACAAGGGTTCATTCCATGGCTTTGCCTTCGAACCCGGATCCACGCATTGGGCGTTCTCGCAGAAGAGCACGCAAGCCGTTCCGCCTAGGTGGCGCGCGCTACGGTAGATCAGGCCATCCAAGTGCGTCTTTCCGTTCTCCCTGAACACCCGCCGGAAAAACTCCGTCACGATCTGCGTCGGGACGTATTCGATGTGTTCGCGACCATCGCGGGCGATCGGCTTGGCCAGGTCATTGGCAAATGCATGGAGGAACCGCAGCGGATGGATAAGATGGTGGCGCTCGGTATCGAAGACGCTCGGGATGTCTGGCAACTGGGCTAGGTCGAGGACGCGCAGATCGCGGACGGACCGGAAGACGCCGATCGACATCGTCTGCCCCAAGTGCTGAGCTTCATCGAACGTTTCGGCCTTAGCGGTCTCGAGCTCCATGGCGCCATAGAACATGGGGACGCCTGCGGGGCTCATCCGGTTGGATTGGACTGCGAACTCCTCCGGCGGCGATCCAATATCGGCCGCTGTTTCAAAAGCGGCAGGCGCGATCCGAATTCTGATAAGGTCGACGTCCGGGCCAATCGTCTTGACGAACTCGAAGTTTCCAAGGTCCGAAGCGATCACCTCGCTGATCGCGTCCAGCATCTGTGAAGCCGGAACGCTGGAGCTGTCGCCTTCCTTCAAGCTCAGGAAGAGGTAACGGGTCTGGTGTTTGGTGACCTGCTTGAAACTCTCCCACCCCCACTCGAGCTGCTGACTCTTATCCCCGATGTAGAAATCGCGCTCGACCCAGCCGTTGTCGTCAATTGATCCAATCAGAGCCTCCATGACTTCAACATCATGGCTGATCTCATAGTCGGCCAGCACGTCATCAATGTCGGACACCGTCGCCTGATAGCCTCCCTCCGCGCTGATATACATGATCCCCTCGTCATCGGGGTGGTTCCAATCGAAACCGATCCCCCCGACGACCACACCGACAAAATCGTCGAAGCTGGCAGCGATCGGCTTCTCTCCCTCGCGGCCGCAGAACCGGCAGACGGTGCCCGTCGCATTCTCTTCAATCCACTGGGTCAGATACGGATCTTCAACACAATCCGGACAGATGTCGCCCTCGACGTCGCCGTAGCCGCGCGCCTCCTGCTCCATCATCCACGCCTTGGCCCGTCCCATCTCGCTCTTCTCCGAATCTGCGTTCCAAGAGTCGCGGCGCAAATATACCGGCGCGCCATGAGCGAACATTAGCTCACAGCCTAAAAGCTGACATTCAGACGGCGGTTCAAAGACGCTTCACCACGACTGACAGCGTATGAGGCCGCTCACGGTTGTGAATAACTCTGCTTTGGGCTCGCGTCTGAGAGTGTGGAGGCTAGGATTCCGTCGCAATGACAAGGCGCGAAGCATTCATCGAGCTCAACCGGCGCTTCCGCGATCTCACTGAGAACGAGCGCGAAGACCCTGCGAGTCTTGCTTTCTGGGGCTTCCATGAAAGCCAGATCGGGATGGCGTGGGATGAACTCCTACAGAGCGAGCGCGTGGTCATCTTGGCGGAGGCCGGGGCTGGTAAAACCCGCGAGATGCAAGCGCAGACGCGGCGGATAAACGCGGACGGCAAGGTTGCATTCTTCATCCCGGTCGAGGCGTTGGATCGCGAGGGCGTGCGGCCCTACCTCTCGATGAACAAGGGGGTGGCGAAGCAGTTCGATGACTGGCTCGCCGATCCCGATCAGCAAGCTTGGTTCTTCATCGATGCGGTCGATGAACTCAAGCTGACGGATGGCAAGCTGAGTTCCGCACTCGCCAAGTTGGCAGGCGCGCTCGGGGAGCATCAGCACCGCGCGCATATTCTGGTCTCGTGTCGGCCGACCGACTGGCGGCCCGTCCAGGACATGGAAACCTTTGAGACGCTCCTGCCCATAAATGCCCCGGTGACCGAGCAAGCGCCCACGGGAGAAGAGGGATTTCTGGCGCCGTTCAGCAAATCCGAAAACGAAACGCCTGCGCCGGCCAAGTCGAAAATTCCGCCTGCCCGATGCGTCTTCCTGCTGCCGCTTGATCGGAACCAAGTCGAGGCCTTCGCCAATGCGCGAGGCGTGGAAAACACGAAGGCGTTTCGGGAAGAGATCCATCGTCGGGATGCCTGGACGTTCGCGCGCCGTCCCCTCGACCTGCAAGGGTTGATCGACACATGGCGTGAGACAGGGAAGCTGGGCTCGCGCCGCGAACAGCACGCGACCGATGTCGTTCTTTCGCTGCGGGATGATCCCGAGCGTCCCGATCAAGGCGTGCTGACACCTGAACGAGCAGTGGAGGGCGTTCAGCGGATCGCTCTCGCCATGTTGCTGACGCGTGCTCGCACCATTCGCTCGCCCGAACAGGCGGTGGCCGCATCGAGCGATCAGTCGTCGCTCAACGCCGAAGAGGTGCTGACGGACTGGACGCCCAAGGAAGTGCGAGCGCTTCTACGGCGCGCTATTTTCGATCCTGCCACTTACGGGCGGGTTCGCTTCCACCATCGCAGCGTCCAGGAATATCTGGCGGCACAACGCCTCGCCTACTTGCGCGGGCGTGGGCTACCCATGCGCCAGCTAAGGCGGCTGCTGTTCGCCGAAACCTATGGAGAAGTGGTGCTTATCCCTTCCATGCGGCCGGTCGCCGCCTGGCTTGCCAATGGCGATGATCGCATCGCCGAAGAAATACTCCGCCGCGAACCAGAGGCATTGGTCCTTCACGGCGATCCTGAGACGCTTCCGCTTTCAACCCGGATTGCTTTGGTACGCGCGTATGTGGCCGCTTATGGGGGTGGGGACTGGCGTGGGCTTGAGATGCCTATCAGCGAGGTTCAACGGCTCGCCAGCGCTGAGCTTAAGGACGTGATCCGTGAGTGCTGGGCTCAGGCGTATGAGAACGAGGAAGTCCGGGAGTTTCTGCTCAAGTTGATGTGGCTGGGGTCGATTGGCGAATGCGCCGACCTCGCCAACGAAGCCCTGTGGGATGAGAGTCTTGGTGCGCACGCGCGGATATTGGCGAGCCGCGCGCTGGAAGAGTGCAAACGCCACGACCTGCTGGCGAAGGCCATCGATGACATCTCGGTGTCGAACGCACGCTGGCCGGATCGCGTCGTCTACGGCTTCACCGCCGAGGCCTTTCCGCAAGCGGTCTCTGCGAAAGACTTGGCCGCCATCATCGCGCGCACGCCCGAGCCGAAGCGAACAGTCGGCGGATTTTCCTGGGCCTTGCTGAATCAGGTGGACGAACTTGATCCGAAGGCAGCGACGACAACGGCGCTTCGAACCGAACTTCAGGAACTGATCTGGAGCGGACGCGACGGAGCCGACTGGTGGCGACCCAAGAGCCGGTTCGGCTATGTCACTCCAGCGCTCGCTCGTCTTTGCCGCCGCCAACTGGAAGCGGGCGTCCAAGACAAGAAACTGCTCTGGGCGGCGATCACCGCAAGCCGTTTCCATGATGAACAAACGCTCGGGCGCGACGACTTTGAAGCGCTGCGTCAGTGGTTCGCAGCCAGCGATGTGAACCGTGAGACGATGTTCTGGCTTGAGGTCGACGCGATGCAAGCCATCGCGCCCACCGACGATCTTCGCCATCGAGCCTACTACGCCCAGCATCATAGCCTGGTTGGCCACCTGAAGAAGGAAGACTGGGATTGGCTCATCAAGGGGCTCGCCAAAGGCCGAGCTGCCGACCTTCGAGGCGTGACGCTCGAAGTTCTCATTTCACTTTGGCACGAGCGGGGGCGTGAGCCCTCTGAGTTGGAGGCGTTGCGCTGGCGAGTTGCGGACAGCGCGGACATGTCCGCTGCACTGACGGCCCGCACGACACCGCAGCCCGACGATGGCCGCATGGCCGAGTGGGCGCGACAAGACAAGCAGCATAAGCAAAGGCGCGCGGCCAAAGAGGCCAAGACCAGACAATCTTGGAGCGACTGGCTGCCGAAGCTGTCGGCGGATCCCGACCGCGCCTTCCGTGGACGTGCCAACGCGCTCACGGTCTGGAACCTCTGGAACTGGCTGGGCTACGACAAAGGCGGGGAAACCGACTACGGTCATCTCGCCCGCCGTAACTGGCGGCGCATTCGGGAGGTTGTGAACGTTCGGGTTGGGGAGCTGTTCGAGGCCTCGTTGCGCCAGTACTGGCGAAATAACGCTCCACCCATAAAGTCCCGGCGTAAGCCGAACGAACGCAACCTCATCTTCAACTCTCAGGGCATGGCGCTGACGGGCCTACTCGTCGAGGCCGCATCCGATCCAGCATGGGCCCGCAAGCTGTCGCGAACACAAGCGCGCCGCGCGGCTGAATGGGCGATGCTTGAACTCAACGGCTTTCCCGATTGGTTCGCCGATCTGGCCGACGCGCACCCGACGATCACCGCCGCTGTGGTGAATGCTGAGATCGACGGGGATTTGGCCGACTTTGGCCCAGGCGGTCATTCCCACGCGATCAGCGGGCTTCGTTATGGCGATGCAGATATCCGTCAGCTCGGCGCTCCGCACCTGTTCAAGGTCGTGAGGAATTGGCCGCGTCTTTCCCGGAACGAACAGACGCGCGCCGCACAGATCAGTCTGCTGGAACATGCATTGGCGACCCTCGTGCTTAACGGCGTTCAGCAAGGCGATTTGGCCGATGTCGCCGCAAAGAAATTCAGAGCGAATCCCCGCCAAGAGGGTGCGGCGCTCTGGCTGAAAGCGCTTGCCTCCTGCGACCTCCGACGCGCGGTGACGGCAATGCAAAAGGCGCTGAAGAAGCTACCCACGGATGAGCGAGGCGCGCGGGGCATGAGTTGGTTCGGGCCGCTGTTCGGGGAACGGGACTCGCAAGGCGGCTCGGTCTCGCTGGATGCCGATACCGACCTCCTGCTGGACCTAACCCGGCTCGCGTATGAATGCGTGCGATTGGAAGACGACGTCCAGCATGATGGTCCCTATTCACCGGGTCCTCGCGACGAAGCCGAAACCGCTAGAAATCGTCTGATCGGCGCGATCATTGGGAAGCCTGGTCCCGAGGCCCACCATGCACTGCTGACGATGGCCGAGGAGCCGCTATTCGCGCACATGAAAGACCGCCTTCGTTTGATGGCGCGCCAGCGCGCATCAAACGACAGCGAACCCGCCGCGCTTAAGCCGGCGGAGGTGCGGGTTTGGGAAGAACGCTACGAAACGCCGCCGAAGAACCGAGACGAACTGTTCCAGGTCATGCTGGATCGGCTGGACGACATGCGCCACGAGATCCTCCACCACGACTTCAACGACCGCGCGGACCTCGCGAAGATCGCCCGTGAAGAAGATATGCAGCCGAGGCTGGCGCTGAAGTTGGCAAACTCGGCCAAGGGCCAATTCCATGTCACCAGGGAGGAAGAGGTCGCCAGCAAGAAAGAAACGGACATCCGACTTCTCGCCGCCTCGATGGACAAAGCGGTCATTGAAATCAAGATCGGCGATCACTGCTCCCTGAACGAGCTGATGGCAGCCATCGACGAGCAGCTCATTAAGAAATACCTCCGGCACCAGAGCTGTTCGGCCGGTTGCCTCCTCGTCACCTATGCGGGCGGCAAAGGCTTCGAATGCCCGACCACTGGCGCGAAGATCGAATTTGCCGAGGTCATCGCGCGCTTGAAAGCTCACGCCAAGGCTCGTGAGCAGGAAGAGAAGGGACGCATTCTGGTCGATGTGGTCGGGCTCAATCTTTGCGACCCCTTGACCACATCGGCCTCGGATTGAGCTTGCCCTTGTCCTAGCCTGTTTGCGCAAAAGATGGGCACCCCATCAGCGGACAGAACCAACTACTGTTTTGAGTCAACAGCGGCATTAGGAGGCAAGCGTCGGAGCCTGCCTCCGACGATCAGCATACCCACAGCAGAGTTTTTGGCCAGTTTCCGGTCAGCGCCGCAGGCTGCAACAAACTAAGTTGTTGGGAAGAATGGTGGACGCGACAGGGATTGAACCTGTGACCCCCTCGATGTCAACGAGGTGCTCTCCCGCTGAGCTACGCATCCGCCGTAGGGCTCCGAAAAACGTCTTCGGAGCGGGAAGAGCGGTCGTATAGCGGCGAGGCCGGTCGGCATCAAGCCGATTTAACGGCAAGAATGCGATTTCTCGCCAAACGCCGCTCGGCCCAGTCGCAGCGAAGGTTCAGGCGGCGACCATCCGCTCGACCTCATTGACCAGATCACGCAGGTGGACGGGCTTTGACAACACCTTGGCGTCCGGCGTGGCCTGCGCGGCGGTCAGGGCCACGGCGGCGAAGCCGGTGATGAACATGATGCGCAGGCCGGGTTGGCGGGCGGCGGCGACGCGGGCGACCTCGATCCCGTCCGCGCCCGGCATGACGATGTCGGTCAGCAGCAGGTCGTAGGGACCGTGTTCCAGGGCGTCGATCGCGTCGTCGCCGTTCTCGCAGTCGATGACCTGGTGGCCTGCCCGCTCCAGCGCGCGCGTCAGAAATCCGCGCAACGAACCGTCGTCTTCGGCCAGGAGAATACGCGCCATTCGAGAAACACCCTTGAAACAGACCGCAAACCTAGAGCCCGAACGGTAAACCGCCGATGAAATTCGCCGATCAGCCGACTTCCTTCCACAGCGAAACGCGCTAAGCGGGGGCATGACCGACGGCGGCGACAGCTTTTCGATCACCGCCCCGGCGGCGGACGCGCCCGCGACGGCGCTGATCTTCGCCTCGCCCCACTCGGGCGACCTTTATCCCGACGACATGGGCGCGGTGCCGGACCTGCCGCGCGCCAGCCTGAAAAGCGCCGAGGACGCCCTGGTCGGGCGCTTGATCGAAGAGGGATCGCGCAGAGGAGCCGCGCTGATCGAAGGCCGGATCGGTCGGGCCTATGTCGATCTGAACCGTGATCCCTCTGAGCTTGACCCGGCCCTGATCGAGAATCTGGAGGGGCCGGTCGGGGCCAAGACGGCCGCCGGTTATGGCGTGATCCCGCGGCTGGCCGGCGACGGGACGCCGCTTTACGCGCGCCGGCTGACGCTGGCGGAGGCTCGACACCGCATCGCCAGGGTCCACGCCCCCTATCACCAAGCCTTGGGCGAACTGATGCAGGCGACGCGCGCGAGGCACGGGCGAGCCGTGTTGATCGACTGGCATTCGATGCCGACGCGCGCCGTCGGGGCCGAGGTCGTGCTGGGCGACCGTTACGGCTCGTCGTGCAGCGCACGGCTCAGCCGACGGCTGCGTGAGTTGTTCGAGGCCTTGGGCTGGCGCGTGGCGCAGAACCACCCCTACGCCGGCGGTTGGTCCACCCAACGCTGGGGCCGCCCGGACGAGGGCTATGAGGCCATCCAGATCGAACTGAGCCGCAAACTGTATCTGGACGAGACGACGCTGGCCCCCAACGCGACGTACGCCAAGACGCAAAAGGCCTTGTCGCGCGTGATCGCAGCCCTGTGCGCGGACGCGTGGTCGGCCTGAGTGATCGCTGATCAGATCAAAAAAAAGCCGCACCCGAGGGTGCGGCATTAAAAGTCTATAGGGAGGAAACGCCCAGGAAGGGCAAGACGCCCGGAGGCGTCAGAGGTCAACTTAGGTTGCGATGCACAATGGGTCAAGGCCAATGCAAGCCGCTGCGGTCACGCCTTGTTACGGAAATATGGCCCCGCCAAGCCAATGATGACGGCATTTTTAGACCGACCTTGGACGCGGCGTTCGTTTCGCAACTGCGTAATAGCGTTGATCAGTGTTCCAGCAACCGCCGTGCGTTGCGGATGGCGCGAGCGGCAGGCGACGCCTCCTGGCGGTAGATCAAAAGGCCGAACGACGAGGCGACACCCAGCGCCAGCCATAGCGGTCCGAACAGCCAGGCCGCCGCCGCCAGAGCGAAATAATAGCCGCGGACACCCTGACTGAAAGAACTGAGCGCCGGGTTCAGAAGCTGTCCCGCCGCCTCGCTGAAGGCCATGCGGTCGGTCTTGGTGTGGATTTCCGGCGCCGCGCCGATCAACGCCAGAGTGTAGTTCATCTGTCGCAGCGCCCAGATGAAATCCAGAAAGCCGCGCGCCAGGCAGATCAGCACCAGCGCCAGCTTGGCCTCCAGAATCTTCATCGGCACGTTTTCCGCCCCAACGGCCGCGAACCCCTGAAGCGCGCTTTCGCCGCCGAACAGAATGCCCGCCACCGCCGCGATCAACAGCAGGTTGGTCGAGGCGAAGAAGGACGCCGAGTTGATCGAATGGCCCATCAACTGACTGTCCACCAGCCGGATTTCGCGGTGAGCCATCGATTGCATCCAAACCGCGCGGACATGCACCATGTCCTCGTTCAACGAACCGCCCCTGCGGCTGATCAGCGACAGGATCGGGCTGTATCCGAGCCAGCAGATGAAGAAGAGCGCAAGCGCGGCCCAATCGGTCCAGGTCATGATCCAGATGTCCGCGATGATGCGCCGCGACGCAAGCCCGCCGAGGCCAGCGTTCGCCACATGTCGCCCTTGCCGTGACGGGCCGGGCAGCCTATCACCCTTCGCCTTTCAAAGTTTCGCAGTCGCAGCAAAGACCCGCCATGAACCTCGACGCCATTCCCGTCGGCCCGAACGCTCCCTGGGACATCAACGTCATCATCGAAATTCCGCAGGGCGGCCTGCCGGTGAAATACGAGATGGACAAGGCCTCGGGCGCGCTGTTCGTCGACCGCTTCCTACACACCGCCATGTACTATCCGGGCAACTACGGTTTCGTGCCGCACACCCTGTCGGACGACGGCGACCCCTGCGACGTGATCGTGCTGAACCCGACGCCTGTCGTTCCGGGCTGCGTCATCCGCTCGCGCCCCATCGGCGTGCTGAAGATGACGGACGAGGCCGGCGGCGACGAGAAGATCCTGGCCGTGCCGGTCGACAAGCTGAACCCCTACTACACCGAGATCGCCAGCTATCGTCAGCTGCCCGCCATCCTGATCGAGCAGATCGAGCACTTCTTCACCCGCTACAAGGACCTGGAGAAGGGCAAGTCGGTCAAGGTCGAGGGCTGGGGCGACGCCGGCGAGGCCGCCGACCTGATCGCCAAGGGCATGCAGGCCCACCAGGACAAGCTGGCCAAGAACAAGGCCGCCAACGCCGCCTGATCCGGGCGACAAGCGCTTGAAGCCTCAAGGCGTCCTCCGATCAGGGGACGCCTTTTTGCTGACCGTCAGGCTCGCCATTCGTGGCGCAGAAGGGCGTACTGACACGTGTTGACGTAGATGGGCTGGCCCGCGGCGTCGTTCACGAACGAGATGAACTCGCGGAACAGCCCTTCTCGCCGCATGCCCAGCCGTTCGCAAAGCCTCTGTGACGCCAAGTTGTCGTCCTCGACATAGGCGTACAGGCGACGGGCCGCCTTGTCCTTGAACAGATGGTCGACCAGGGCGCGGGCCGCTTCGGACGCATAGCCGGCGCCCCCATAGGCGCTGTTGAAGTTCCAGCCGATGGACCAGGTGTCCGGCGCCTCGAACATTGCGAAGACATCACCGATGACATGGCCGTCGGCCTTGGACTGGACGGCGATATACTCGCCCTCGGCTGCGCGCTTGAGAACTTCCGCCTCGGCCGCCGCCATGTCCTGAAGCGCCATGGCGGCGAAACAGGCGGCGCGCGGTTGGTGAAGATAGGCGAACAGGTCGGCGGCGTCGCCCGCCGCGAAACGGCGCAGGATCAGTCGGTCGGTTTCCAACGGCGTCAGGGCGAGTTTGGGCGTTTCCATTCCGGAAGCCATAGCGCAGGAACGGCGCGAGGGCATGGCGGCATGACGCCTCCAGTCCGCCCGATGATTACGGCGATTTCATTTGAGCCAAGGCCACGCTTGCGCCCCCATGCCGCCCCGTCAGCCGGAGACCTGTCTATGCGCCACATTCTGTCCGCCGCCGCCGCAACGATCGTCTGCCTGCTGTCGGCGCCAGCTGTGACCCAGTCGCCGGACCCCGTCCCTCAGGTGCGGGTGGTGGACAGCGACATCGCGCGGTTCTGGAGCGCCTATGACGCCGTGCGCACCGAAGCCGATCCCGCCCGTCAACGCGACCTGTTCCAGCGGATGTACATCGACCAGGGCACGCCGGGTCTGGCGGCCTTCATGGAGGCCAAGGCCTATACGGTCGACACCTATCTGGATGCGATCCGAGACTATCCCGCCTATTGGGACACGGTGCGGCCGCGAACCGCCTTGGCTGGTCAGGCGCTGGACAGGCTGGAGGTTCATCTGGCGCGACTGCGCGAACTGTATCCCGATCTGCGACCCGCCGGCGTGTATTTCGAAGTCGGCGCCCTGCGTTCGGCGGGAACGACCCAGGGCGACAAGGTGCTGATCGGCGTGGAGATGGCCACCGGCGACGCCAGCGTGGACCTGTCGCAGATGCCGCCCAATCTGAAACGGTTCTTCACCACCTATTTCGCCAGCGATCCGTTGGAGAACCTGGATTTGCTGGCGACCCACGAGGTCGTCCACACCCAGCAACAGCGCGAACGCCAGACCCTGCTGGCTCAGGTCGTCTATGAGGGCGTCGCCGATTTCGTGGCCGAAAAAGCGACCGGGCGGCTGCCGAAACTGCCGTACGTGACCTACGGCCCGGCCAACGATGCGGCGATCAAGACGGCCTTCCGCGCCGACATGAACGGCGAGGACTTCAGCGGCTGGCTGTACAACGGGGCGAACAACCGCTTCGGGACGGCCGACCTGGGCTATTACGTCGGCTACGCCATCGCCAGCGGCTACTACGACCGCGCGCCGGACAAGGCGGCCGCGATCAAGGCGATGCTGGAGCTGGACTACGCCGATCAGGCTGCGGTTCAGGCCTTCGTCGACGCCTCGGCCTATCTGGATGCGTCCTGACGCTGGCGACGCGTCGGTCATGAAGAAATCGGACGCGCCGCGACGCGCTGCCCTCTCCCGCAACGGTTCGGCCTCTCCTATCTGCGTCGCATGACCGAACTGACCCCCCGCGAGATCGTCTCCGAACTGGATCGCTATATCGTCGGCCAGAACGACGCCAAGCGCGCCGTCGCCGTCGCCCTGAGGAACCGCTGGCGCAGGAAGCGCGTGCCCGCCGACCTGCGCGACGAGGTGACGCCCAAGAACATCCTGATGATCGGCCCGACCGGCGTCGGCAAGACCGAGATCGCGCGTCGGCTGGCGCGGCTGGCCGGCTCGCCCTTCCTGAAGGTCGAGGCGACCAAGTTCACCGAGGTGGGCTATGTCGGCCGCGACGTGGATCAAATCGTGCGCGACCTGGTCGAAAGCGCGCTGATCATGGTGCGCGAGCGCCGGCGCGGCGACGTGCGGGCCAAGGCGGAGGCCGCTGCCGAGGACCGGATCCTGGACGCCCTGGTCGGACCGGGCGCGGGGCCCGCGACGCGCGACAGTTTTCGAAAGAAGCTGCGCGCCGGAGAGCTGGACGACAAGGAGATCGAGATCTCGCTGGCGGACACCGCCTCGCCGATCCAGGGCCTGGACATTCCGGGCGGCGGCAACGTCGGCCTGCTGAACCTGTCGGAGATGCTGGGCAAGATGGGCGGCGGGCGCACCAAGACCGTCAAGCTGGCGGTACGCGATGCGACGACGCCCCTGATCGCCGAAGAGGGCGACAAGCTGCTGGATCAGGACAGCCTGACGCAGGAAGCGCTGAAACTGGCCGAGAACGAGGGCATCGTCTTCCTGGACGAGATCGACAAGGTTGCGGCCCGGCAAGGCGCATCCGGCGCGGACGTGTCGCGTGAGGGGGTGCAGCGCGACTTGCTGCCTTTGATCGAAGGCACCACGGTCTCGACCAAATACGGGCCGGTGAAGACCGACCATGTGCTGTTCATCGCCTCGGGCGCCTTCCATGTCGCCAAGCCCTCGGACCTGCTGCCCGAGCTTCAGGGACGGTTGCCGATCCGGGTCGAGCTGAAGGCTCTAACGCGCGACGACTTCAAGCGCATCCTGACCGAGCCGGAAGCCAATCTGATCCGTCAGAACCAGGCCTTGCTGGCGACCGAGGACGTGACCCTGACCTTCACCGACGATGCAGTCGAGGCGATGGCCGATGCGGCGGTGGCGGCCAACAGCGCGGTCGAGAACATCGGCGCGCGCCGTCTTCAGACCGTGATGGAGCGGGTGCTGGAGGAGACCAGCTTCAAGGCCTCGGATCTGTCGGGCCAGACCGTGACCTTCGACGGCGATGCGGTGCGCGAGAAGATGGACGCCCTGACCAAGGACGTCGATCTGAGCCGCTTCATTCTGTAGCGACGCGCTCGGCGGCCTTGCGGTTCTGGCGGCCGCGCAAGCGGTCCGCCACCCGCTCGGCCTGGCGCTGGGTGAAGGCGAGAGCGGCGGGGTTGCCGCGGCGGGCGCCGACGCTGTCGGCGACCTTGGCGCCCCGCTCGCCCATCGGCATGGGCAGGCCGGTCGTGGTGTCCACGGCGGTCTGATGCTCGATCTCGGCGTTCAGCTCGGCGCCCATCAGGATCACCTGCACCGACAGCCAGGTCCACAGCAGGAAACCCATCATGGCCGCCAGCGGGCCGTAGCTGTCGGTCCGCACGAAGTTGGACAGATACCAGCTGAACAGGAAGGAGACGGTCAGGCTGAGCACCGCCGCGAAGATCGCGCCCGGCGTGACCCAGCGCCAGCGCGCGCGCTGACGGCAGGGGCCATAGCGGTAGATGACGGTCAGGGCCGCGATATAGCCCGCCAGCAGCAGCGGCCAGCGCAGCGGCGCGATCAGGCCCCACTCCTCCTCCAGCCCGAACAGCCGCACCACCACCGGCACGCCGACGACCAGCACCGAGGTCAGCATTACGGCGACGATGGCCCCGACGGTGAAGACCATGCAGATCAGGTTGTAGCGCACGATGTTGCGCTTCTCGACCTCGTGGTAGGCGACGTTCAGGCCGTAGAACAACACCTTGACGGCCCCGTTGGCGGTCCACAGCGACAGGGCCAGGGTCCAGATCAGGGTGAAGGTCAGCTGGCTGTTGGAGTTGGCCGCCAGCCGCTGCATCTCGCCGCCCAGGAACTCGGCGATGCTGCTCGGCAGGAGCGCGTAGAGGAACTGCAGCCGGGCCCAGGCGTCGGCCGGATCGGCGAACAGGCCGTAGAGGGTCACGAACGTCCCCAAGAGCGGGAATAGCGACAGCAGGGTGAAGAAGGTCACACCGCCGGCGACGAAGCCGACCCGGTCGCCGAAATAGGACCCGCCGGTGCGCCAGGCGATGTCGACCCAGCCCTTGTGCGGGATGTGCTCGGGGCGCTTGGCCATGCGCCCGCGACCGGGCTCCTTGGCCTCATAGTCCTCGGGCGTGGGGACCTTGGGCGGCAGGGGCTCGGGGCGGGGGGCGCGCAGCTCGACCCCGACCTTGTGCCCCTGGCTGTAGAGCAGGTGGGCGGCGCCGGCGCCGGCGGCCAAACCCCCGGCGGCGGCGGCCAGGAACTTCCACACCCGGCCGCGCTCGACCGGCATGGGCGTCCGGGCGAACAGGTTGCGAAGCGGGGCGAGGCGGGAGGGGCGGCGCGCAGTCATCCCGACGCGAACGGTCAAGCTGACCTCCTGTTCCTCCCGTCGCGCTTGAAATCGGCGCCGGGCCGGGCCAATCAACGCCCATGACCGACCCCATCACGCCCAAGTCCGCTGCCGACGCCCCGACCCTGCTGACCGCCTGGAAGGCGGCGCAGGCCCGGCTGAAGACCGGCCGCATCGACAGCCCCGCCATCGACGCCCGCCTGCTGCTGGAGGCCGCCGCCGGCGCCAGCCGCATGGACATCCTGACCGACCCCTATCGGCCCATCACCGCCGACCAGCTGAGCGCCTATGAGGCCATGGTCGAGCGCCGGCTGAAGCGCGAGCCCGTCTCGCGCATCGTCGGCAAGAAGGGCTTCTGGAAGATCATGCTGAACGTCACCCCCGACGTCCTCAGCCCGCGCCCCGACACCGAGACCCTGATGGACGTGTCCATGCTGGCCTTCGGCAAGACCGAGGCCTTCGACGCCATCGACCTGGGCACCGGTTCGGGCGCGATCCTCTTGGCGCTTCTGGCCGAGCGGCCGGCCGCGCGCGGGGTCGGCACCGACATCTCGTCCGAGGCCCTGGCGGTGGCCAAGGAGAACGCCGCCAACCTGGACCTGAACGACCGCGCCACCTTCCTGCGCACGGAATGGGCCGCGGGCTTCGGCGACGCCAGCTTCGACCTGGTGCTGTCCAACCCGCCCTATATCCCGACCGACCATATCGCGACCCTGGACCCGGAGGTCCGCGACCACGACCCGCACCTGGCCCTGGACGGCGGGCCGGACGGCCTGCAGGCTTACCGCGACCTGGCGCCCGAGGTGAAACGCATCCTGAAGCCGCTGGGCGTCTTCGCCGTCGAGATCGGCTTTGACCAGGGCCCGCAGGTCAAGGAACTGTTCGAGGCCGCCGGCTTCACCGACGTGAAGATCATCAAGGACCTGGGCGAACGCGACCGCGTCGTCACCAACGGCCCGGACCCGCGCACCAATCCGATCCCGCAGGACTGACCGACTTCAGACGGTCGGCGGACAAAAACACCGTCTAATTCGTCTAATTCGTCTGATCTGGCCCTCCCCGGCCTTGCGATGCGTCCCCTGCGGACGAACCGAGACAGGATCGCACGGTTTGGGGGTGTGGGCAGGAGGATGACGCTGGCGGCTTGCAGGGTGTTGGAATCGTTGGCGGGACCCATCTCGATTAAGACGGCTACCTCTTATTTCGTCATCCTCCGGCAAGCCGCGCCTCCGCGGCGCAGACCGGGGGACCCAGCGGCGCCGAAGGCGATCCGCCCGCATCGCGATGTTTGAACACCGCGTCCGCGACAGGTTCGCGCTCGCGGGCGCCGCTGGGTCCCCCGGTCTCCCCTCGCTTGCGCAAGGGTCGCCGGAGGATGACGAAAGCTAATCTTCAACCGGCGGTCGCCAGTTCGGATCGTTCACCGGATACCAGTCCTCGGCCAGATCCCGCCATTCCGGGTTCTCCGCCTCGATCAGCTTCAACTTCCAGTCCCGCAGCCACTTCTTGATCCGCTTCTCGCGCGCGATGGCCTCGACCACCCAGGCGTGCCGCTCGAACCAGACCAACCGCGTGCACCCATGCGCCGCTGAGAAGCCATCGAACACGCCGCTGCGATGCTTCCAGACCCGCGCCTCCAGGTTCGCCGTCATGCCGGTATAGAGCGTGCCGTTGCGCCCGCTGGCCATGATGTAGGTCGCGATGAACGTCCGATGCGTCGGCATGGACACAACCTAGGCCATACACTCTCTTTCGTCATCCACGTCCCCCTCCCTTTCGTCATCCTCCGGCGACCCCCGCGAAAGCGGGGGGAGACCGGGGGACCCAGCGGCGCGCGGGAGCGCGACCCTGTCGCGGACCAGGTCTTCCCGCATCGTGCGGCGGATAGATTTCGCCTAAGGCGCCGCTGGGTCCCCCGGTCTGCGCCGCGAAGACGCGGCTTGCCGGAGGATGACGAAAGGGAGGGAACTGGACATCGCCACCGCCGACACCACAACCTTCGCTGTATGGCCTCACCATCTCGAATCGGCAATGTTCTAGTTTCGTTCGAAAGAGGCGATCATGGGTTGAAATATAGGCCAAGGCTTTAGACAAGGCACCGTTCGCGGACGCACTCAGTTCCAGCAGCCGAACGGCGACTGGCAAAAGCGCGACGAAGGCAATGGTAAGTTCATGGAGCGGAAATCGTCTCCGGGACCGTTCAAGGGCGTCGCGAAGGAGCCGGACGGCCGCGACACTAAGAACTCATAAGCGGTCCCACCGGAAAACCCGCTCCTCCTTTCGTCATCCTCCGGGCCGCGAAGCGGAACCGGGGGACCCAGCGGCGCGCGTGAGCGCGAACCTGTCGCGGACCAGATGTTCCAGCATTTTGCGGCGGATGGATTTCGCCTGACGGCGCCGCTGGGTCACCCGGTCTGCGCCGCGAAGACGCGGCTTGCCGGAGGATGACGAAGAGGGAGGAAAGTCACTCCAATCCTCGTCTAGGGAAGTCTTCAGATCGATCGACGAACGGCGATACCGCATAGACGGCCAGCGAGAATCAGCCACCATAGGTTATAGGTTCAATAATTCCGGGTTGCTGGACATGGGTGCCGGATACAATTTTGCTCAGCTTCAGCAGGAAATTTTCAACCGCAGTTCGGAGAAGGTTGACTGGACCCTCTGTAAGAATGAGTGGCGGGTGCACGACATTTATCGAGTTGGTGAAGAGCAGGTCTGCCTCTGCGGACACCACCCCATCTTCCAAATTTGCGAACTCAAGAATGACGTCACCAGACAGCGCGCAGACGTGGGAAACGTCTGCGTTCAGAAATTTATCGGGCTAAAATCCAAAAGACTTTTCGCAGCTTTGAAGAGGGTAGAACTCGATCCGACACGTTCGCTGAACAAGGAGGCCTTGGAACTTTACACCCACTTGCGTGTCATCGGAGCTCAAGATGCGGAGGAATATCTGTCTTTCTACAGGAAGCGAAAAGGCGTTTCGGAGGATCAGATGAAGTTCAAAGTCGCCATCAACAAAAAGATAGTCGCTTATGCAGCTAAAAAGGCTGCAGATGCTGCAGCGGCCTACCGCGCATTGGGGAAATAGCCGCTGAAGCGATACTGGCGGGCGCTCAATGCACCCGCATCTTCCCGATCTCCAATCCGCCCTCGCCGGCGGTGACGGCGATCACGCCGCCGTCCTCGATCTCGCCGGCCAGGAGTTTGCGCGCGATCGGGTCGACCAGGTCCTTCTGGATGACGCGTTTCAGGGGTCGCGCGCCATAGGCGGGGTCGTAGCCGCGGTCGGCGAGCCAGGCCAGGGCGCTGTCGTCCAGGTCCAGGGTCAGGCGGCGGTCGGCGAGCAGCTTTTCGAAGCGTGACAGCTGGATGCGGACGATGCCGCCCATCTGGTCGCGGCCCAGACGGTGGAACAGGATGATCTCGTCGATCCGGTTCAGGAACTCGGGCCGGAAGTGGGCGCGCACCGCGTCCATGACGAAGGGGCGCACGGCCTCCACATCATCGCCCTCGCCCTGATCGGCCAGATACTGGCTGCCCAGGTTGGAGGTCATGATGATCAGGGTGTTCCTGAAATCGATGGTGCGGCCCTGGCCGTCGGTCAGGCGGCCGTCGTCGAGCACCTGCAGAAGCACGTTGAAGACGTCGGGGTGGGCCTTTTCGACCTCGTCGAACAGGACGACCTGATAGGGGCGACGACGCACGGCCTCGGTCAGGGCGCCGCCTTCGTCATAGCCGACATAGCCGGGAGGCGCGCCGATCAGGCGCGAGACGCTGTGTTTCTCCATATATTCCGACATATCCAGGCGGGTGATGGCCGCCTCGTCGTCGAACAGGAAGTCGGCCAGGGCCTTGGTCAGTTCGGTCTTGCCCACGCCGGTCGGGCCGAGGAACAGGAAGCTGCCCAGCGGACGGTTGGGGTCGTTCAGGCCGGCGCGGGCGCGGCGAACGGCGTCGGAGACGGCGGCCAGCGCCTCGTCCTGACCCACCACGCGACCGCCGAGCGCAGTCTCCATCTGGAGCAGTTTTTCGCGTTCGCCCTCCAGCATCTTGTCGACGGGCACGCCGGTCCAGCGGCTGACGACGGCGGCGATCTGTTCGGCGTCGACGACCTCGGGCGTCAGGGGGCCCTTTCCGGAGGTCTCATTGGCCTCGGCCTCTTCGAGCTGTTTTTCGATCTGGGGGATCTGGCCGTAGGCGATCTCTGACGCCCGGCCCAGGTCGCCGGCGCGCTGGGCGTTGGCGAGTTCCAGGCGCAGGCGGTCCAGGGTTTCGCGCAGCTGGGCGCCTTGGCCGACCTTGTCCTTTTCGGCCTTCCACTGGGTGGTCAGGTCGTCGGACTGGCCTTCCAGATCGGCGATCTCGTCCTCCAGCTTTTCCAGACGAAGTTGGGAGGCCTGGTCGGTCTCCTTCTTCAGGGCCTCGCGTTCGATCTTGAGCTGGACCAGGCGGCGGTCGATCTCGTCCAGGGCCTCGGGCTTGGAGTCCACGGCCATGCGCACGCGGCTGGCGGCCTCGTCGATCAGGTCGATGGCCTTGTCCGGCAGAAAGCGGTCGGTGATGTAGCGGTTCGACAACGTGGCGGC